>JBGPLS010000026.1:0-22727 GCA_041486565.1 Gemmatimonadaceae bacterium | reverse complement strand
GGCTGCGGCGGGTCACGTCTGAAGTGGGCGCATGCGCTCAGGGCAAAGAGCAGCAGCGAAGCTCTGAACAATCTGGCCGGCACGCGCGAAAGATACGCCGCGGACGACGGACCGGCGAAGGAGGGGCGTGTTTGTGACCCGACGCCTATATTCTCGCGCCACGCGTGCGTTTGACGATTCCACGATGACTCGCGCCCGGTCATCCTTTCTCTCACCATCAACACCCACACAGGGTGAACCCACTCGAGACTCTCGCCGCGCTGTTCGGAGTCGTCAGCGTGTACCTCAGCGTGAGACAGAATATCTGGAGCTGGCCGACGGCGATCGTGAACGTCGGCCTCTACACGTTCGTGTTCTATCAGTCCCGGCTCTATGCGGACATGGGACTGCAGGTCGTATACATCATCATCTCCTTTTACGGCTGGTACGAGTGGCTCTACGGCGGAAAGGACCGAACCGGGCTCAAGGTATCGAGAACGCCGCGCCGCCTGGGTGTCGCGCTGGTAGGAATCGGCGTCCTCTCTGCCTGTCTGCTCGGAACGCTGCTCCATCGCACGACGAATGCCGCGCTTCCCTATCTCGACTCGGCAACCACGAGCACGAGTCTCGTGGCCCAGTGGATGATGACGAAAAAACTGCTCGAGAACTGGCCGGTCTGGGTTGCAGTCGACGTCGTCTACATCGGGATGTTCATCTACAAGTCGCTTTACGTGACGGCGGCGCTCTATCTCGTCTTCCTCGTGTTGTCGGTCATGGGCTACCGGCAATGGAAGGCGACACTCCGCGTCGAGCCGGTGCTCGTAACCGCATCAGCCGCTTGACGAGGGCGAGTGGAGCGAGCAGTTGGATCGACGCTCCGAAGAGAAGCCCCGAAGGCCTGTAAAATCCTGAGGCTCCTGCGACAAAACATTGCACATTTTTGTTGCAGGTCCGGCGGTGCCCTACCCGTAAGTTATTGTTTTGCAACCGCTTGCATGTCGGCACGGGCATTGCTTTGGAACTCGTGTCAGGTAACGCTCCGACTCTCGAAGGTTACCGATAAACTCCCTGTACCGAGGTTTAGTCATGAGCTTCAAGATATTCCGTAATATCGCGCTCGGGGCGTCCGCCTTGTTCGCGGCCGCTTGCAGTGACCAAGCCGTTCCGTCCGGTCCGGATACCGCCGCAGGTGGCACGCAGGTGGCGCCGCGATTCCTGCGTAACGGGGGGCTTGCTGACATCGTCAAATGGTCTTCGGACCACGAGAAGGGCAAGTACACCACGTCGGGTGTCATCGGTGAGGACGGAGGGAGTCTGACAATCCCAGACGCCGACTTCGCCATCACCTTCCCAGCAGGCGCATTATCCGAAAATACGACCATCACCATCATCGCAAAGAATGGCCCGTATGTCTCCTATGACATGCAGCCGCACGGGCTCCAATTCGCCAAGGCGGTCACCGTAACCCAAGGTCTGGCGACGGTGGAGGTACCGCTGAGTGTGCCAATGTTCGGCGCTTATCTGGCAAACGATAGCGACTTGTTGGCGAACGGCACGGTTCTGCCGACGGAAATTCTTCAGTCCACGACCCTCTTCGGTCGCATCCGCGACGAGCTGGTGCCGGTGACGCAGATCTGGCTGCTCAATCACTTTTCGCGGTACATCCTGGCGTCGGGTTGAGGCAGGCCAGCTTCATTTACATCCTAGGGAAAGGGTCAGCCGCCGTGAGCGACTACAACTGTTGGACACGTCTTCGGCCCTTTGTCACTTTCCGGTCTTGGCCGGCATCCGAGCCGACCCGACGATCTGGAGAGCCGACACCGGCAATGGCTGGCGCGTATGGCGGGTGACGCAGCGCGTGCGCGACTCCTGGCCGAGCGGGCGCGCGCAGCAAGCGACCGCGGAGCGAGTGCCCGCGCTCTCGCACTCTTCGACGATGCCCTGGCGGAGCTTGACGAGCGGGGATGCGACCCTCTCGTGGCGGACGTCCTGAGGTGGAAAGGCACACTGCTCCGCGAGAGCGGCGACACCACCGGGGCCAATCGTCTGTACCTCCGCAGCCTCGCGGTCGCCGAGCGTGCGGCGCTGAGCGAGGCCAAGGCTCACGCGTTGAATTGTCTGGCGATAGTGGCGCAACGACGCGGCGATCTGCGCGAAGCGGAACGGCACTATAAAAATGCCGCAGAGCTGGCCCTGGTCATCGGCGATCACAGGCTCCTGGGCATGATCGAGCAGAACCTCGGCGTGCTGGCTAACATGCGGGGCGACTTTGAGTCCGCCGGGACCCGCTACCGGAAAAGCCTCGCGGCGTTCGAGCGCGCCGAGGACACGAAGGCTGTTTCATGGGTGCTGAACAACATCGGCATGCTGCACACCAGGCGAAAAGAGTACGATCATGCTCGCACGGCACTCGAGCGCGGGCTGGAGATCGCGGTTTCGCGCGGCGACGCCGTAGTCGAAAGCATCGTGACGCTCAATCTCGCTGAGCTCTGGATCGGCACAGGCGAGATCGACCGCGCGGCCGGCGCCTGCGCGCGCTCGCTGGCGAATGCGCAGCATCGCGGTGATCATCTGACCGCGGCAGAGGCGTTGACCTGCCGTGCAAAGATCGAGCGCCAGCGCGGCGCGTTCGACGACGGCATCGCGACGCTTCGTATCGCGCGGTACGAAGCGGAGGGCTCGGAAGATCCGCTGCTCCAGGCCGAGATTCTTCGCGAATGGGGAGATATCTCCCGCGCTGCGGGAGACGGATCGGGAGCGCGGTCCGCGTGGTCCAGGGCGGCCGAATCCTACCACCTGGCCGGGGCGATCCACGACGCGGCCGAAGTCGAGGCTCGCCTGTCCGCCCTGGAGATGCATTAGACCGCCGGCCTTGGCGCTCTGAGGGGTTTCGCCCGACAGCAGAAACTGGGCAGATGGCCTTGTGTCGACTCGCATCCTACAGAGCTCCAACGGTTGTTGCGAACGGGCCGCAGAATCGTCGGATGGTCGTCCGCATCGAAGGGAATCCAACATCACAATCGCGCCTTTTTCGAAGAACGTTCGCGAGCCGTGGGCCTCTTACATCATTGGCGAGAGCCCGGTTCTTCGCGACGCCATCGCCCTCGCCAAACAGGTTGCGACGAGCCGTAGCGTCACGGTGTTGCTCGTTGGCGACACGGGGACCGGCAAGGAGTTGTTTGCGAGGGGCATCCATGCGGCGAGTCCCCGCACGGCGGATCCGTTTGTGGCGATCAACTGCGCCGCCATCCCCGAGACGCTGTTGGAGACCGAGCTTTTCGGACACGAGGCCGGGGCGTTCACCGGCGCGCGCACGCTTAAGCACGGGTTGTTCGAGGTGGCCGGCTCGGGAACGCTATTCCTCGACGAAGTGGCCGAGTTCCCGCCGAAGCTTCAGGCGAAGCTTCTCCGGGTTGTCGAGGACCGCAGCTTCCGGCGCGTCGGCGGTGCAACCGAGCTCAGGCTGAGCGCGCGAATCATCGCCGGCACCAATGCAGCGCTCGAGCCCGCAGTGTCGGAGGGCACCTTCCGCGCCGACCTTTTCTATCGGCTGAACGTTGCGCGGATCGAGCTGCCGCCGCTAAACGAGCGCACCGGGGATATCGCCCTGCTCGCCCGCCACTTCGTCGCACGTCACGCCGAGAGCGAAGAGAAGCCGGCACTGCGGCTGGCCGATGAGGCGATGGAAGTGCTCGAGCGGCACAGCTGGCCGGGCAACATAAGAGAGCTCAAGAATGTCATCGAGCGCGCCGTCGTTGTGTGTTCGGGAGATGTCATCAAGCCACATCATCTTTCGCTCCAGAGGCGCTCGCTTGTTCCGATCGCGTCCCCGCCCGGCGGCACCACGATCCACATCCCGCCGGAAGGAAAATCCCTCGATGCGGTGGTGAATGAGACGATTCACGCCACCATCTCGCTGACTGGTGGGAATCACAGTGCCGCGGCGCGAATATTGGGAATATCGCGGCCGACTCTCGCGCGAAAGCTTCGCGAGCACGGACTGGTTCGACGAATTATCCTCGCGTCCGCCTGAGCGTCGCACATGGCGCGTGAGCTCATCGCGGAAGAGGACGACGCCGTCGAGGCGCGCATCGGAAGGGCCAAGCTCGCCGAGAAGGAGGGCCGCTGGCTCAGCGCATGCGACGAATACGAGCGCTTGATTCGCGATCCCGCGGCTGACATCGAAACCCGACTCTCGGCGCTCCGCTGGCTCGGACGGGCTTATCTGGAACAGGGAAACAGAAGTGCTGCCGCCGACGTTCTCGAAGCGGCGGTCGCCGCCGCCGAGCAGGCGAAGCGGCCCGCCGCGGTGGCTCAGGCACTGAACGTCGTCGGCATCGTAGAGCAGACTGGTGGGAACCTCGAGCTCGCGGCGGAGCTGTACGTAGCCGCCCGCGAACAGGCGATGGCCGCTGGAGATCGAGCGTTGCAGGCGATGATCGACCAGAACGTGGGGACGCTGGCCAGTATCCGCGGCGACATCATCGGCGCGCTCGATGCGTTCAGGTCAAGCTTGGGCGGATACAAATCGCTTCATCTGCCGAATTATGCGGGCCAGGTTCTCAACAACATGGGGCTGGCATTCATGGAGATCGGTGAGCTGGCGGCAGCGGAGTCCGCCTACGCCGAGGCGACCGAGGCTTTCGCCGAGGATGGAGATCGGACCAACCAGCTCACGGTCGCCGTCAACCAGATTCAACTCTGGATCGCCATGCGCCGTTTCGACACGGCCGATACTCGCTCCGAGGAGCTGCTGAGAATTGCCGGTAATCGTCCCGTGCCCTGGCTCGGGGAGGTTCATCGCCACCTCGGGGTTACCGCGCGGGAGCGGTCCGAATATGAGAGGGCCGACGAGCACCTGGCGTTCGCCGCGCGCTGCGCAGATGAAACGGAGGACCTGCTTCTCAGTGCCGACGTCGCGCAGCAACAGGCAGAGCTCTACTGGACGGAGCAACGCCATCGCGAGATGCTCGCCAGCCTCAACCGCGCACGCGTCATTTACTCCCGGTTGAACGCGCCGCACCGCATTGCGCAGATCGAGCGGCGTAACAGCGGACTGGAATCCCGCTTCCTGGAGATCGCGCGACGCTGGGGCGATTCGATCGAGGGCAAGGACCATTACACCCAGGGCCACTGCGAGAGAGTCGCGAGCGTGGCCTGTATCCTCGCCGAGCGTACGGGAATCGGCTCGCGCGACATGTTCTGGTTCAGGCTCGGCGCCCTCCTCCACGACGTTGGCAAGATCATCGTTCCGGCTAAGGTGCTCAACAAGGCGGGTCCACTCACTCCGGACGAGTGGACGCTCATGAAACGGCATCCGGAAGCGGGTCTGGAGCTGGTGGCGGACATCGATTTTCCCGGGGATGTGCGGGCGATGATCCGGAATCATCACGAGCGCTGGGACGGCAAGGGCTACCCCGACGGCCTTTCAGGGGAGGCGACGCCACTGCCGGCGCGCATCCTTTGCATTGCCGACGTATACGACGCGCTGACCACGGCGCGCGTGTACCGCACTGCGATGTCTCACGACCACGGCGTCGCTCTGATGCGGTCGTCACCCGGCCAATTCGATCCTCAGCTTCTCGAGATGTTCATCCAATGGGCGGGGGAAAGATCTCACCTCCGCAGCGCGGCGGCCTGATGGGAGCGCCGATACCCTTCGACCGGTTTTTTTTGTGAGTCGCCCGTGGAGGCTTGTGAGTGCTGCGGCCTTTATCGCAGGTGTGGCTTGCGTGCAGAGCCCGGATGCGCGTACCGGCGAGGCGCGCGGAGTTTACGGTGGAACGATCGTGATCTCGACCTCGGCGGATGCTGACATCCTGTTTCCCCCGTTGACGCTGTCGGTTCAGGGGAAACAGATCGGCGACCAGATCTTCGACAATCTGGCCGACGTCGGGGCAAGCCTGAACACGGTCGGCGACGCCGGCTTCAAGCCACGCCTGGCGCGCGGCTGGCGCTGGTCGCCGGATAGCTCATGGGTCGAATTCGACATCGATCCCATGGCGCGATGGCACGACGGTGCCGCGGTGACCGCAACCGATGTGGAATTCACCTACAGGCTCGTCAAGGATACGGCGCTTGCGTCTCCGCTCGCCTCCAGCCTCGACGAGGTGGACTCGGTCTCGACGCCGGCTCCCTTGACGGCGCGTGTGTGGCTGCACCGGCATCCCCCCGATGTCTTCTTCAAGATCGCCAGCCCGGTCGTCATTCTTCCGGCTCATCTGCTTCGGCACACCAAAGTGGATTTGCTCCGCTCGTCAGCGTTCGCCAGGCATCCGGTTGGCAGCGGCCGATTTCGATTCCTGAAATGGGACTCGGGGTCAAGCGTCGTCCTGACGGCGGACAGTGGCAACTATCGCGGTCGCCCCGCCGCTGATCGCGTCATCTGGGTCGTGGGACGGGACTACAACACTGCCGCTCTCAGATTCCTCAGTGGTGGCGCCGACTTCCTCGATCTGGTCAAGCCGGAATTCATCGACCGCGCCGCCGAGGGAGATCGCCACGTGGTCAAGAGCATCCCCAGCCTGAGCTACGGCTACGCGGCGTTCAATCTTCGCGACTCCAGAGGCAGGAAGCCGCACCCCATCTTCGCCGACCGCGCCGTTCGCAGGGCGTTGGTGATGGCAGTGGACCGCGCGGCCCTGGTGCGCAATGTCTTCGACACGCTCGGAGTCGTCGGTCATGGTCCCGTGACGCGGGCCCTGCCGACGAGCGACACGACGATCGGCCTGGCATACGACACCGTCGCGGCCGGCCGCGCCCTCGACTCGGCGGGATGGGTGCGGGGCGCCACCGGCATGAGAGCCCGACACGGCGTACCGCTCTCGTTCGCGCTGATGGTGCCGAGCTCGAGCGCGATCCGTCTGAGATTCGCCGTGCTTCTTCAGGAGCAATGGCGGCGCATCGGGGCTGATGTTCGCATCGATCAGCTCGAGCTGTCGACCTTTGGATCACGGCTCGAAGCCCGCGACTTCGACGCGGTGCTCAACGCGTGGCAGATAGACCCGGACCCTGCGTCGATCCGGGATGAATGGATGCGTCGAGAGAATCGACGCGGCGGATTCAACTATGTCAGCTACAGCAGCGCAACGTTCGACGCGCTGGTGGACAGTGCCGCGGAGGAGTCAGATCCGCGCCGGAGCATTGCGCTGTATCGCCGCGCGTATCGCCAACTCACGGAGGACGCACCGGCCATGTGGCTTTACGAGCTACGCAACGTTTTCGGAGTTTCGAAACACATTCAGCCGACGGGAATGCGGCCCGACGCGTGGTGGGCGAATCTCGCCGACTGGCGCGTCCTGGCGGCGAAGTAACGCCGCAGCAGCCAGCGTTTCCCGATATCAGGATCCGCCGACGACCTCCGTCATGGGCTACCGGCAATGGAAGGCGACACTCCCCGTCGAGCCGGTGCTCGTAACCGCATCAGCCGCCTGACTGCCCAGATGCCCGCCGCCGGACCGACCGACAGAATGGCGAACGACCACCGCCATCCGCTCTGCCGCGCGAGCATCGGAACGAGCTGCATCGGCAGCATGGTCAGCAGGAATCCGATCGACGTTTGGATCGTGAGCGCCGTGCCGACAGCGTGCGCCGGAACCGATTCAGTGACGAGGGCGCTGAACTGCGCGCTGTCGGCGACGACGAAGAATCCCCAGATGAGCGCGAGGGGCGCGACAAGCCACATCGACGCGCCGAAAAGAAACCCGACGGCCAGACAGCAGCTGCCGCTTGCAGCGAGCGCGATCGTCACCAATCGCTCGCGTCCGAGGCGGTCGGCAGTCAGGCCGCCCCACACGCACCCCACT
The DNA here is from genome assembly GCA_041486565.1 of Gemmatimonadaceae bacterium. GTDB lineage: Bacteria > Gemmatimonadota > Gemmatimonadetes > Gemmatimonadales > Gemmatimonadaceae > UBA4720. The sequence continues at coordinate 14,943 of JBGPLS010000026.1, read as the reverse complement.
CCGCCGACCGCGATCGTCAGGAACGCGATCAGAGAGACCAGCCCGGCAGCAGGAGGGTTGCCCGCCACTGTCACCCCCGCTGCCGCCGCCGCGCTTGCCGCGAGGAACACGGGGATCCACGTCCAGAACGCGTAAAGCTCGAACATGTGGCCGAGGTAGCCCCCGGTTGCGAGCCGCCATTCGCGGACGCGGACGACTTCCGTCACAAGCTTCCACGAGAAAGGCCGGGCAGCGAAGGGATAGGGGCCTTCGCGGTAGCCGAAGGCAATGAGCAGCGCGGCGGCTAACGCACCAAGGGAAGCAGTGAGAACGACCGGCCGCACGCCGACGCCGGGAATGGCGTGTACCAGATACGGAGTCGCCTTTCCTATCGTCAATGCACCGACGACGGTGCCGATCGCAAGACCGCGCTGTGCCCTGAACCAGGTCGCGATCATCTTCATCGCTGGCGGATAGACTCCCGCGAGGCATACGCCGGTCAGAAACCGGAGAACGAGTGCGCTGTGAAACCCGCCCGCCGTCACAATCGCCGCGTTCGCGATCGCACCCGCCAGCGCCGAGGACGCAAAGAGAATCCGCGACGGCACGATGTCGGCGAGATTGAGCGCGGCTGTGAGGGCGGTGCCGGTGACAAAGCCAAGCTGGACGACAGTCGTGAGCCACCCCGCCTGAGCTCCGTCGAGTCCCCAGAGCGCACTCAGCTGCGGCGCCACCGCGCTGGCGGCAAACCAGAGCGACATGCCGAGGAGCTCGGCCGTCGACAGCAGAGCGAGCAGCCGCCAGCGATGCGGGTGGGTATCGCCGTTCATCGGGGAAAAATTAGCGCCCGGGTAAATCGCGTGCCGAATTGCTCTCTAGTCCACCACTGCGAAACGATACACTGCCGGGACGAACCATAGAGCGATCCCCAGGCCGGCCGTCCGGAGGAAGCTGAATCTGCGCGTCTGCACAACGCGCACGCCACCGAGTGAAAGCGCGGTCCTCCCCTTCCCCTTGGTGTTGCCGGCGACGCGCATTCCGACGACGCTGTCGTTGCTGATATGCGCGCCGCTGAGGACGATCCACCGCTTGTCGTTCATCGTTATCGCAACCGGATCGCTGCGGCCCTGGCGAACCACCACTTCGACGGGCCGGTCCTCGACCTTCCAAGCCTGACACGCCGATGTTCCGACGATCACTGCGAGTGCCGCGATTGAAGCAAGACGGGTGGAAGTTGAAAGCATCGTGAAGCCTCGGTTTTGCGAGCGAATCGGTGCGGCGGTCTCTGAGTATAACTCATCCCGCCTTCATTGCGGCAATGCTGCAACAGAGATGCATTGGCATCCAGATTCTGTTTTACCCGGGCATGCGCAGTGGGCCGACCGAGCCGGCGGGCGATAAATTCCGACGATGCTCTACGTCCTGCAGCTCAGCGAGTAGCCGGTGCCGCGGCTGCGCTTCGTGGCGTCGTTGCTGGGACGGGCGCTACACCTTCGCTGCCCGAATTGCGGTGGCAAGCCGATATTCGAGTCGTATGGGAAGCTCCGCAAGCGTTGTCCGGAGTGTGGCCTCTGGCTCGAGCGGGGCGAGGGGGACTACTACCTCGGCGCCTACATGGTGGCACTCATCTTCGTCGAGTCACTGTTCGCCCTGGGATTCATCGCCGTTCTGCTGATCACCTGGCCAGATCCGCCGTGGGACGCGATCCAGTGGGGCGGAGCGCTCGTCCTCGCCGCGGGAGTGATCGGCTGCTATCCGTTCTCGAAGACAATCTGGCTGGCGGTGGATCTCGTGTTCCGTCCCGTGACCCCGGATGATTTGTCGGCGGACGGACCGATAGAGACGCATGGGCCCACCTGACCGTAAAGCCCCGGCGGTAGCGATGGTCACTGCATCCACGCATCTTCTTCGACCATGACAACGCTTGAGCAGCGCCTTACCGACGGATTACAGGGACGCTACACGATCCTCCACCAGCTCGGCGAAGGGGGCATGGCGATCGTGTATCTGGCGCGCGATCTGCGACATGATCGTACCGTCGCGCTGAAGGCGCTCCGCCCCGAGCTCGCCGCGGAGATAGGCGAGGATCGATTTCTTCGGGAGATCAAGCTCGCCGCCGGACTGACACATCCCCACATACTGCCTGTTCATGACTCCGGCAGCGCGAATGGAGTGTTGTTCTACGTGATGCCGAACATGGAGGGCGCGACACTCCGTGACCGGCTCGAGCGCGAGCCACAACTGCCACTGCCGGAAGCGCTGAGGCTCACGCGCGAGATTGCGTCCGCTCTGGACTACGCGCACCGCCACAACGTCGTGCACCGGGACATCAAGCCCGAGAACATCCTGCTGCATGAGGGCGCCGCGATGGTGGCCGACTTTGGCATCGGCAAGGCGGTGACTGGCGGACGCGCTATCACGCGGACGGGAATGTCCATCGGCACACCGGCATACATGAGCCCCGAGCAGGCCTCGGGGGAGATGGACATCGACGGCCGGAGCGATCTCTACAGCCTCGGGTGTGTCCTCTATGAGATGCTCACTGGCGAGACCCTGTTCACGGGACCCACCGCGCAAGCGATCCTCGTAAAGCGCTTCATGTCACCGGTCCCGAAAGTGAGCGCGGCGCGCGACGTTCCCCCGGAAGTCGATGATCTGCTCGGCAGGATCCTCACGCGAAGCCCCGTAGACCGGATGGCGTCGGGCCTCCAGTTGATCGAGGCGATCGATCGCATCGGTCGCGCGCCACGGGAAACTCCGGCGCGCACGGAAGCGAGCCGCGACCAGCGCTCTCAGAAGTCGATCGCCGTTGTCCCGCTGACTAATCTCAGCGCCGATCCGGAGAACGAATACTTCAGCGACGGGATGACCGAGGAGATCATCAACGCATTGGCCAAGGTGCCGGGACTCCAGGTCGCCTCGCGGAGCTCCTCCTTTGCATTCAAGGGCAAGCAGGTGGATGTCCGCGAGGTCGGAGAAAAGCTCGGCGTAACCACTGTGCTCGAGGGAAGCGTCAGAAAAGTCGGCAGTCGAATTCGGATTGGGGCACAGCTGGTGAACGTCGAGAATGGCTATCAGCTGTGGTCGGAGACTTACGATCGCCAGCTCGAGGACGTTTTCGCCATCCAGGACGAGATTTCGCGCGCGATAGTCGATGCGCTGAAGCTTCGCCTGATAAACTCGTCGGAGCAGCTCGTTGTGCCCGCGAAGAACCTCGAAGCGTACAACCTTTACCTGAAAGGCCGTTTCTTCTTCAACAAGTTCAACGAGCCCGCAATCAGAAAGAGTCTCGATTTCTACCAGCATGTGCTCCTTCAGGATCCCGGCTTCGCCAGAGCGTATGCCGGAATCGCGGATTGCTGGTGCGAGCTCGCGGACGACTGGATAGCGCCGGAGGAAGCCTATCCGCGCGCCAAGGCGGCGTCGAAGCGCGCGCTCGAATACGACCCTCAGCTCGTCGAAGCGATGACCTCACTGGGCAAAGTTTTGGCCTGGTACGAGTGGGATTTCGAGGCCGCGGAGCGCGAGCTGAGACAAGCCGTGTCTCTCAATCCGAACGATGCAGAAGCTACCTGGTCGTTTGGCAGCGTCCTGCCCACGGTGGGAAAGCTCGGCGAGGCGATCACACAAATGAGAAGGTCGGTCACGCTCAATCCGATCTTTCCGAGGGCGAGCCGCTGGTTGAGCCGCTTTCTGCTCTATGCTGGTGATTACTCCGAGGCGATTGTTCAGAGCCAGAAAGCTCTCGAGCTCGACAGCGAATACTTCCAGTCATACCACGACGCCGGGTCCGCCACTCTGGCGCAGGGCGACGCGGAGGGGGCGCTCGAATGGTATCGGAAGGGGCAAAGCCTCGATACCACCGTACGATCCTATGACGCGTTGATTGTCAGGGCACTCGCTGTGCTGAACCGTCGTGAAGAGGCCGAAGAGATTCTCAGCCGATTGGAAGAGGAGGCCCGCATGCACTACGTCCGCGAGGAAATACTGGCAATGGGTTATGCTGCGATGGGTAACCTCGACCGAGCCTTTGCATGCCTCGATCGGGCAGTCCAGGCTCGGTCGGCCGGAGTGATCTATCTCCACCTCGATCCTGGATACGAGCCGTTGCGTGCGGACCCGCGGTTCGGCGCACTGGTTCAACGAATCGGGCTCAGGTGAATAGCATCGGCGCGCCTTGACTGAGCCTGCGTCACCGGTAGGTTCCCGACACACACTCATCCAGTAACCCAGTTTGGCACTCCCCATCGAGCGGCTGCGCGACGCGCTTACAGATTCCTACACCATCGACCGCGAGCTTGGCCGTGGCGGCATGTCGACCGTGTATCTCGCCCAGGACTGCAAGCACGACAGGGTCGTCGCCCTCAAGGTTCTGCATCCCGACCTCGCGGCGTCCCTTGGACCGGAGCGTTTTCTCCGCGAAATCAAGCTCGCAGCGCGCCTGAACCATCCGCACATCCTTCCGCTATTCGACAGTGGCGAGTCCCACGGTTTTCTCTACTACGTGATGCCGTACGTCGAAGGGGAGTCATTGCGAGAGCGGCTGGAGCGCGAGAAGCAGCTTCCGGTGGACGAGGCCGTTCACCATGCGAAGGCAATCGCTTCCGCTCTCGATTACGCCCACCGGCAGAAGATCGTCCACCGGGACATCAAACCGGAGAACGTGATGCTCTACGAGGGCGAGGCGATGGTCATGGACTTCGGAATCGCGAAGGCCGTGAGCTCCGCCGCTACGGAAACACTGACTCAGACCGGGATGATGGTCGGCACCCCCGCCTACGTGAGTCCGGAGCAGGCGTCAGGCGAGCTCAACCTCGACGGTCAGAGCGACCAGTACAGTCTCGCCTGCGTTCTGTACGAGATGCTCGCCGGTGAGCGGCCGTTTAGCGGTGCGACGGCCCAGGCTGTTCTGACAAAGAGATTCACGGAGATGCCAAAGCCGCTCCGCGACGTGCGCGGAAGCGTTCCGGAGCACGTGGAGCGGGCAGTGACGAAAGCGATGGCGATTGTGCCTTCGGACCGGTTCACGACGACCTCAGTTTTCGCTCAGGCACTCGGCAGCGAGACCCTCGCGACCCCTAGCGATACGGCTACGCTGCCCCAGCCGGTGGTCTCGGCCGCGAAATCGGTGGCAGTGCTTCCCTTTGCGAACATGAGCGCCGATCCCGAGAATGAGTATTTCACCGACGGCATGGCCGAGGAGCTGATCAACGCGCTCTCGAAGATTCAGTCTCTTCGCGTCGCCTCGCGCACGTCGTCGTTTGCCTTCAAGGGAAAGAACGAGGACATCGGCGAGATCGGACGAAAGCTCAAGGTGTCGACGGTTCTCGAAGGCAGCGTGCGAAAGATCGGGAACAGGCTTCGCATCGGTGCGCAGCTGATCAATGTCGCCGACGGGTATCAGCTGTGGTCGGAAAAATTCGACCGCGACATGGAGGACGTGTTCACCATCCAGGACGAGATCTCGCAGGCGATTTTCAACGCCCTGCGCGTGATACTCAGCGAAGGCGAAAAGAAAGCCATCGAGCGCGACCGCTCCGTCAACGTCCAGGCCTACGAGTACTATCTCCGCGGCCGGCAGTTCATTCACCAGTGGAGCAGGAGCGGGCTCGAATATGCACGGCAGATGTTCAGGAGGGCGATCGAGATAGACCCCGAATACGCTCTCGCCTACGCCGGGCTCGCCGACAGCTGCTCCCTGCTCTACATGAACTGCGACGCTCGCGAGCAGAATCTTACGCAGGGAAACGCGGCCAGTCGCAGGGCGCTCGAGCTGGGGCCCGATCTGGCCGAGGCGCATCTCGCCTCAGGGCTGACACATTCTCTGAGCATGCGCTTCACCGAAGCCGAGCGCGAGTTCGAGTTCGCGATGAAGCTCGACCCGACACTTTTCGAGGCGGTCTATCACTATGGGAGAGCGAGGATCGCGCAAGGCGAGTTCGCGGAGGCCGCGAAACTGTTCGAGAGAGCTTGCGTTCTCAGACCGGAGGATTTTCAGGCAGTCCATTTCCTCGGCCAATGCCATCGGGCAATGGGGAAGGACGACGAGGCCCGGGCGATGTACCGAAAGACGATTCGCCTGATTGACGAACGGCTCGAGCTCAACCCTGATGATGCCCGCGCCTGCCAGCTCGGCGCGGGAGCAGCGGCAAACCTCGGCGAAGCTGAAGTGGCGGCTGAGTACGCCCGACGTGCGCTGACTATCAATCCCGACGATCCGCTGCTGCTCTACAACATCGCGTGCATGTACGCGCTTCTCGACAATCCCGACGAATCGCTGAACTGCCTCGAGAAGGCCGTCGACAAGGGGTACGGCCAGAAAGACTGGGTCGAGCACGACTCCGACCTGGATTCACTTCGCGAATTGCCGCGTTTCAGGCGAATCGTCGACGGAATGTAAACCCGCCGCTTCGTCGCCTTTGCGCCGGGCGCGGAGCAGACTGATGCCCTTGCCTTCGAATGCGGTCTCGACTTCGAACGATTGATCGGTCCTGACAGCGTCGCCCATCGGTCCCATCAGGTAACGGTTGGACACGACGAAGAGCTCCGACACCTGTTCACGCTCCAGGACCGCGTGGACGAGGTTCATGCCAGCGGCCGGAAGGAAGTAAACGCGACCGGTCCGGCCGCGCCGGGGATCGACCGGAATTGCAAACCGCTGCTCGATTCGCTGGCGCAAGCTCGAGCCCGGAGTGCGATCGCTCCCCGCCGGTGTGCCCGTGAGGGAATCGTTCAGCTCATGTATCGAGAATCCCGGACCGTAGTACAGAAGTGAGAGAGCCGGTGTCATCGAGACTACGACGACGGGACGTTTTGACCGCGAGCTCTCATCGGACAGCCAGTGTGCAGCGCTGCGCCAATCGACTTTCGGCTGGTATACCGTCCACTTGTCCTCTGCCCTGGGGTAGTAGTGGACGAGAACCACCGCGCCGAATCCGACGATGAGCGCGATGGACGACGCCCGCCACCGCAGCGAGCGGAGAGACGCGACGCCAATCCCGATCGCGATGGCGAGGAATGGCAGTGCCGTCAATGCGCTTCGCTCAATGTAGAAGCGTTTCGCCCCGACGAGGCCGATCGCCAGCAATGACAGGGGGAGGATCAGCAGCAAGAGGGGGAGCTCGCCGCGGCGTGCGAGTGCCGACCATCGCGAATCGCCTGTCACGGCGTCAGAGTGGACCGTTTGTGACTCGAGCAGCCCACGCACGACAAGCGCCAGAAAAACGAGCTGTACGCCGGGAACAAGCAGGTGAATCGCGGTCGCCCTTGTACGCAAAGGGCCGAATGCCCCACCGATAATGAACCAGTCGAACATCAGCTGCCACGCTTCAACCAGTCCAAAGCCACGAAGGTGTCCCGCCTGGTTCGGGATTGACCCGACAACGAGCCTCGCCGCGAGATAGAGGGCAAGGACGAAGGCCACCGCCACGGCGATCCAGAGCATCCGGGCGCGCAACCGCCGGTCGGTCATCGCCAGCAGCGTGATAGCCGCGACGTAGGCGAGGGCGAAGTAGTGCGTCATGACCATGCACAGCGCCAGCAGGGCGTAGGCGACATACCATCGCGTGGCGTGGGTCTGGCGTATCCGATGGAACGCCAGTGTGGATGCGACGACCAGCAGCACCAGCAGCGAGTACGGCCGAGCCTCGTGCGCATACCAGATGTGAGGCGGCGATATCGCCAGGACGAGCGCTGCAATCGGCGCAGCGCGAGGCCAGCCATAGGCGACCGCCAGCCGCGCCGTGAGCACTATTGTCAACAGACTGGAGATCAGCGGCAGCATCCGCACGGAGATTTCCGAATCGCCGAACAGGCGGATCCAGGCGAACATGACCACGGCGTAAAAAGGAGGGTGCACATCCGACCCGGTGACGTGCACGAGCGCCGAGAAGCTGCCGAGTATCACGCGAGTGGACCACATTTCGTCGTACCAGAGACTGTCGTTCAGTCCGGGCAGGCGAAGAGCGAGTGCGATGCCGACGATCACCAGCAGCAGCAATGCGCTGGAAGGGATCGTTTCAACGCCATGGAAATCGCGCCGAGTTGGCTGCTGCACGAAAGAACCGTCTTCCTGCATCGCGCTCACCGGGCGATCCACTTACTCCCCAAGTCCGGTGAGCCTGAAGACACCCTTGTCGCCGATGATATACATCTCGCCGAATGCGTCCTCGCCGAACGACACTACCTGACCGATGTCGATGGTCCTTCGCTCGCGTTTTTCGGTCGCGGCACCGTTCGAGTACTTGAAGCTCCGCACCCAGTGTCCACAGAAGTCGGAGAAGAGATAATGCCCCGCCAGCGCAGGGATATTCCGGCCTCGATAAACGAATCCGCCGATGACAGCGCAGCCAATCGCTGAATGAGGATAGTCGACGACCGGACGCTCGAAGCTGCCACGGCGGCAAAGCGGCATGCTCCCGACAGACTTGGCGAATCCCCAGTAAGCCTGGCCGACGCGGCCCCACAGGTTGCCGTGGCCGCCAAAGGTGAAGTAACAGACCGATCCCTCCATCACGTTCCAGCCGAAATTCGCGCCCGATCGATTCGACCGTGCCACATCGACCTCCTCCCGGTGATACTGCCCGACGTCACCGATATAGATGAGATCGGCGGCGCTGTCGAAGGCGTATCGCCACGGATTGCGCAGGCCCCTCGCCCAGATTTCCGGACGGCCGTTCTTCCCGCCGGGAAACGCGTTGCCCGGGGGAATGCTGTACGGCGCCGCGCCATTTACGTCGAGCCGCAGGAGTTTCCCGAGCAGTGAATTCGGATTCTGGCCGTTGGTGGAAAGCTTTGGAGAGTTCCCGCCGTCGCCGGTACCGATGTACAGCATTCCGTCGGGGCCGAACTTGACCAGTCCGCCATTGTGCTCCCAGCCCGGCTTGATGAGCGAGAGGATTGGCAGCGAGCTCCCCGCGTCGGCAATGTCTGGATTCGCACTCACGCGAAACCGCTCGATGCGCACATGGTGGCTGCGATCCAGAAAGTAGACCAAGAAAAAGCCGTTCGATCGGTAGGCCGGGTGGAATGCCATACTCAGCAGCCCCTGCTCCGCGTCATAGCGAACACGAGACCGTATATCGAGGAATGGCTGGGCCAGCACCGATCCATCTTTCACGAGGCGGATCAGGCCTTCCTGTTCCACGACGAACAGCCGCGCATCGCCCGCCGGGGACGTGACGTACACCGGCCGTGTGAATCCGCCGCCAACGGGCTCGATGCGGATCGTTCCCGACGCGATGAAGCCGGACTCATCGGTAGTGTTCCCGTCCGGGCCGCCGACGCCGGGGCTCCGGTCGCCGCATCCGAGGATGGCGGCAAGTAAAGCATACCTCACGACTTTCATGGTGGTGGTATCGTTCAGTGTTGGAGATCGGCGGGCGGTATCAGTCATCTTGCGACCAGTTTAACGTTGTCCACCGCATAAGTCCTTACTCATCAGCGACGGTCCCTATTATTCTGAGGAAAAAGCATCTTCTTCACCGGTCCAAACTGGAGGCTTCGTGATGCAACTGCAGCGCGGGTTGGGTCAGCCATCGCCATTGCCGAGAGCACTGTCGCTTGCACTCTACTTCGTCGTCCTCGGCGCTGCGAGCGGATCTGTCATCGCCTGCACCAATGTCAGGAGCCCGGCGCCGCCATCGTCGCAGCTCATCGCGCAAGGCAAACTGATCTTCCGCTTCGACACCTTCGGCGACGAGACGTTCTGGACTGACACGTTGCGCATGCACGAAGTCATCCAGAGTGCGGTCGACCCAACGACTGCTCTTTCGGTCGGTCTCAAGGTTGACACCGACTCTCTGCCCGCAGCCGTGGTTCAGGGCATTCAGAACGGCACGATCAGTCTCAAGAGCCCCGCGACTACGGTCGCGCTTCTCAAGCTAAACGCCGTCGTCGGTGTGAAGGGTACCGTCAACACCGTAGGTGGCAAGGACACGCTCACACGTGTTGGAATAACGTGCGCACTGTGTCACTCGACAGTGGATAACTCTTTCTCGCCCGGCATCGGCAAGCGACTCGATGGCTGGCCGAACCGTGATCTGAACCCCGGGGCGATCATCGCCCTTTCGCCAGCGGTCACCGCCGCGCAGAAGGCCGTCTACAACTCCTGGGGTCCCGGGAAATACGACCCTCGCTTCAACTTCGACGGGAAAAATGGTCCGCAGGTCATTCCGCCGGCCTACGGGCTCGCCGGTGTGAACCGGATCACGGCGACCGGCGACGGCCCTGACGTCGCATACTGGAATCGATACGTGGGCGTCACTCAGATGCACGGGCGCGGCACGTTCAGCGAGCCGCGCACCGGGGTGAGCGTCAATAACACGCCGCCCGACCTCGTTTCGTCCAAGCTCGCAGCTCTCCAAGCCTACCAGCTCAGCATCGCCGCGCCGCCCCCGCGGCCGTCGAGCTTTGACATGGCGGCCGCCACCCGCGGGAGGCAGGTGTTCGAGGATGCCGGGAAATGCGCGGCGTGCCACGCCGGTTCGCAGCTTACCGACGCCAATACGCGGTTGCACGCACCCTCCGAGGTCGTGAGCGAGCCAGAGCCGAACGGTGCGCCAAGCTACGCTTCGCGCAGTGCTACCAGGATGTACCGTACGTCCCCGCTGCATGGGCTTTGGCAGCACCCGCCGTACTTTCATAATGGGATCGCACCGACTCTTGAGGCCGTGGTCGATTTGTACAACTCGAGGAAAGGCCTCAATCTCACGCCGCAGCAGAAGGCCGATCTCGCGCAGTACCTGCGGTCGCTCTAGGAGTCTGAGCCGACCTGCTCGATGGGCGGATTCGTCGCGCGCGATAGTGAGAGCGTGAAACGCGAACCTTTGCCTTCCGTGCTCTCGATGGATAGCTCGCCATTCATCGCGCGGGCGAGATCGCGGCTTATCGCCAACCCGAGCCCGACGCCGCCCTCCCGGTCGGCTAACGCCTCTTTCAACTGGACGAATGGCTCGAAGATGACCTCGAACTTATCCGCCGGGATCCCGATTCCGGTGTCGCTTACGCGCAGGTAAACGACGTCATCCGTCGCCTCGCAGGCGGTGGAGATGCGCCCGCCGGCGGGCGTAAACTTGATGGCGTTGGAGAGGAGGTTCACGAGAATCTGAGCCACCTTCTCCGGATCGGCGCGTGCCACGATGCCGGAATCGCCCGTGATCTGATCGTAGACGAGCTGTTTCTGCAAGATAAGCGGTTCGAGGAGATCGACAGCATGAACGAGCGCGTCATGCGCGTTGAAGTCGGCGACATTGTAAGCGGACTGGCCGCCGCCGACGTGCGCATAGTTGAGAATTTCGGTGATGAGAACGAGGAGGTGCTGCTGGTTGATTTTCACACGGGCAAGGTCAGCGTGCTGTTCCTCGGTCACGGGCCCCCGCAGCCCCATGTCGAGGAGGTCGACGTACCCACCAATCGCGTTCAGCGGCGTGCGCAGCTCGTGGCTCATCGCACCGAGAAACGCCGTTTTCGCCCGATTGGCGGTCTCCGCGCTCTGCTGCAGCACGAGCGCAGTGTCATACAGCTGCGCGTTGTCGAGGGCGAGGGCGCCTCTATGTGCAAGGTCTTCAGCAAGCTGCACCTCCGCCGGGCTATAAGGACGACTGCGCTGAGCGCTGACGAACGTTACTGCACCCAGCAGCTTTCCACGGGCTACCAACGGCACCGTGAGGAGCGATCCGACACCCAGTTGACGCAGGATATCGAGGTTCGCGGTGCCGTGAGCCGTCGCGGCGAGCATCGCCTCGACATCACTGGTGATCGCGCTCGTTCGTGTGCTTCGTAACATCGCGGCTGCGCCGAATGGATCGTCCGACCCCGGAGTCCAACGCGCTGCCAGTTCATGTGCGAGCTTCTGCTTTTCCGGATCAGGGTGGAAAATGCTCAGGCGCTGGACCGCGTCACCGGCCCCGAGAAGGTCCACGATGCACCAGGAGCCAAGAGTCGGAAGCGCAAGCTTCGTCAGCGCAACGAGCGTGCTGGTCTGGTCCACCGATTCGGCCAGGAGCCGACCGGCTTCAGCAAGGAAGGCGGCGTACCGCCGGGCCGCTTCCGCATCCTCCGCGAGGCCGCGCTCTCTGAGTGCCCCGAGGAGCATCTGCTCGGCAACCTGCCGCTGAAGGTCCAGCGCGGCGTCTGACCGCTCTGCCTCGCGTAACTCGATGCCAAGACCCTCCGGCCTGCCATCCGAACCGATGACAGGCCACACGGCACATTTCCAGCTGGTTCCTCCCTTTCCCTCAGCGTCTACGCTGGCATCGAGTCGCTCGACCACCCCGAGAAATGCCTGATCGAGGATTGCGCTCAGCGCGCTCCTTGTTGTTCCGGTGAATGCGTTGGCGATTGGAGCGCCGAGCGCCCCGATGTCAGCGAGCCCTGCCAGGCGACAGAATGCGGCATTCGCGTAGACGAGCGCGTGCTTTCGCCCGCGCGTAATGGCAAACGGCAGCGGCGCCTGCTCCATGTATCGGTGCAGCGCCGCCTGCACAGAAGGCTCGGCTTGGCGATCAGCATCACGGGCCGACTGCTTTCCAGAATCCATTCGCGTTATCGGCTTCGCTTTGCCCTTGCCGGTTTCGCTGGAGCCGCGGCGGGTTTAATTCGCAGAGAAGGGATCCCGGTGATGATTCCATCGTACTCCTTGAGCGGCCCACCCACGATCACTCCCCGCGCCGTGATCTCGTACGTTCTGATTTCGTGGCTATGGTCACTGCCGCGCATCTTGATCACCGCCATCACTCTCCGGAGCTCTCCCTCGATCTCGATGTAACGCTGAATGATTATCTCGTCGGTAATGAAGGACACTTTCTCGGCCGTGAATCGAACATCGTGGAATCCTTCTATCACCTCTGCTGTCATGAATACCGTGACGCCCGTCGCGGTCAACGTTCCGACCAGGCGATAGAGCGATTCGCGAAAGTCCTCCCGGAAGGTCGGTGCGAGAGCGACTTCGAACCCCGACAGCGAATCGATGACCACCCGCTTCGCCTTGAGCCGCTCTACGGCCTCGAGAATCGCATGAAGCGCCTCGTCGACCGACAGGTCGAGGGGGCGGAGATAGATCAGCTCCAGCTTTCCCGCACGGATCATTGCACCAATCTCGGGGTCCCGCGCGTCGGCGCGGGCGAGGTACTCTTCCGGATACTCCTCGAACACGGCGATGACTCCAGTCTCCCCTCCCCTGAGCCCCGCCACCATGAACTGAGTCGCGATCGTTGACTTGCCGCTGCCCGCAGGTCCGGTGAGCATCACAGCATCGCCGGAGACTACTCCTCCGCCGATCAGCTCATCCATTCCCGGCACCCCTGTAGAAAGTCGCTCGCGCTTCTGCAGTGCCCGCGACCGCGTCTGCTCCGGGATGCGGGGAAAGATCTGGAGCCCATCGTCGGTGATTCGAAACGTGTGCAGGCCAGGCATCGGTGCACGGCCACGCGACTTCACCACCTGAAGCTTTCGAACGACGGAGTTTCGATCCGTTGCCTGCGAGAGCCAGAGTATGCCGTCGGCAACGGTGAAGACGGGATTTCGCTGCTCCCCCTCGGCGTACTCGCCGAGGAGGAGTGAAGTCACTTCCCAGCTGGTGAGGTGGAGCGCGAGGCGCTGAATGAATTGGTCGAGACCAAACGCGACCTCCCCATCGGACCTGGCAATTCGCCCGCCGATCGTTCGGAATGAATCGACGACGACGATCCCTGGCTTTGCCCGCTCAACTTCAGCGACGATCTTCTCCAACACCCCGCTCAGATCGCCTCCCATCACTTCTTCGCTCAGGTTGACGAACTGGACAGCAGATCCTGCCAAAGCGGGATCAAAGAAACTGAACTGACGCTGGTATCGCAGCATCTTGATCGTCGGCTCGCCGAGCACCGTGAAATACAGCGCGGGTCGTTCCGGCGTGGCGTTGGCGAACATTATCTGATGTGCCAGCGTGGTCTTGCCGGCGCCGGGTCCGCCCGCAACGAGGTTGAAGGAATACTCCGGCAGCCCACCTCCGAGCACGGTGTCAAGGCCAGGGACACCAGTTGGAAGATTCCCGATCACTGCACGCCCGTCTGTGCTCACGCTTCCGCTCTCCTCTTTTCGGGGCCCGCGTCGTCGCGCGCGGATTCACCCAAGCTTCGCTCGATGAGATTTGTTGCCATGTCCACTCCAATGAGTCGGCCGAGCAGCTCGATCATGCCGGCGAGCATCGACTCGATGGCATCGGCGGTTGCTGTCTCCCCGTATTCCCTGACGCTTTCAGCAACTCCCTCGAAGTATGGCGTCGCGCGTGCTCGGAGGTGCACAACCTCAAGCGGAGGGTGGTCGACTTGCGCCTGTGCGCACGCGCGACCAAAGAGCGCATGACACCCATCGCTGCCGATCCATCGCGAAAGAGCTTGATACAGTTCTTCCCCCGCGCGCGCCGCGGCGGATGACCTGGTCATATCTGAGTCGCCCGCGATTCGCTCGCGGTCGACCAGACGCCGTGCTAGTTGCTGCGCGGTTGGCAGGCCTGGCATCGCGTCAGCCGGTTCGATGCTCGCGGTGGATCGGCTGGACCCTGACAATCGGGCACACACCGGGGAACGGAGCGGGGAAGATGCATGTCACGCGGATGAATATATCATCGTGCAATTGTTCCCAGCCACTTACAAAATGACCCGGGCGGGTCTCGAACCCGCGACCGTAGGCCTGACCAGAAAGCAAATGTGGAAGGTGTGTAGGTGCGCACACGGTTCATGTAGGCTAATGGGCTTCTTGACTGCGATTTGCCTGTCCGTAGGTTCCGCCAGTCGGCTCTCATTCCGGTAACGGCCTTGGCCCTCCCGATCGAGCGCCTGCGCGCTTCACTCACCAACGCCTATACGATCGATCGCGAGCTCGGGCGCGGCGGCATGGCGACAGTGTATCTCGCGCAGGACATCAAGCATGACCGCGTCGTCGCACTGAAGGTTCTTCATCCGGATCTCGCCGCCAGACTCAATC
>JBGPLS010000025.1:0-22840 GCA_041486565.1 Gemmatimonadaceae bacterium | reverse complement strand
GAACAAGCACGTCACCACCGGCGAAGGCGGAATGATCGTGACCGACGACGACGCCTTGGCCGAGCGGTGCCGGTCGCTGAGGAATCTTTGCTTCGCTCCGGCTCGCCGCTTCGTGCATGAGGAGCTTGGCTGGAATTTCAGAATGACGAATCTCCAGGCGGCAGTCGGCCTGGCACAATTGGAGAGACTCGATGAGTTCGTTGCCCGCAAACGTCATTCGTTCGCTCGCTACATGGATCTGCTACGCGACGTTCGCGGAATTCAGCTACCGGTCGCGTCGACCGACTTCGCGGAGAACATCAACTGGGTCTTTGGAGTAGTTCTCGACGACGCCCTGTCGATGGATGCCAGTGACGCGATGCAGCGGCTCGCCGAACAGGGAATCGGCACGCGTCCTTTCTTCTGGCCGATCCACGAGCAGCCGGTGTACCGGCGGATGGGACTTTTCGCGGCCGACAGGCATCCATGCGCCCAGCGAATCGCCCGGCGCGGATTTTATCTCCCGAGCGGCCTGGCTCTGACGGAAGAACAGATGATGCGGGTGGCGGAGTCGATGCGGCGGATCCTGGCTTGACGTCGTTTGGCGGGCGCTCGCCGGGAATTACGGAGGCATGAAACGGGTTGGGGTGCTCCTCACGTCGGAGCCGGGCGGCGGCGCGTATCAGTACACGCAGACGATTCTCGATGCAGCGCTGGCGCTTCCGCGCGACAAGTATTCCATTGTCGCCGCATATAGCGATCGGCTCTGGATAGACAAACTCGGAGACCGCGTTGACCGCGTCGAGCTGGACAATTCGCGCTGGAATCGCGCTCTCAACCGGGCGTGGCACGTGACCCATCTGCCGGTTTCGGCGTGGAGACGATCCGTGGCGCACCTCGATACCAACATTCGGGCGTTGATTGCCGAACGCGTCGACCTTTGGGTTTGTCCCAACCACGACCGCTACGCCTTTCGCGCCCCGCTGCCGACGCTTGGCACTGTGCACGACCTGATGCACCGCTACGAGCCGTCGTTTCCGGAAGTCTCGGCCGACGGCGAGTTCGCGCGCCGGGAGTTTCATTTTGGCGAGACCTGCAGGTGGGCAAAGGGAGTGCTGGTGGACTCGAGCCTCGGGAAGCAGCAGCTGCGTGAGTCGTACGGGATCGAAGATGGGCGAGTATTCGTGCTCCCCTTCATCGCGCCTCGCTACATCTTCGAATACACCGACGCCAACGACGCGACGTTCGAGAGCCGTTACCGTCTGCCGCCAAAGTTCTTTTTCTATCCCGCCCAGTTCTACAAGCACAAGAACCATCGCGCACTTGTCGAAGCCATCTCCCTGATGCGCGAGCAGTATCCCGACGTTCACCTCGTGCTCGTGGGCTCCAACGAGCGCAACGGGTTTGCCGAGGTCATGTCGCTGGTCAGGGAACAAGGTCTCGAAGAACATGTCCTGTTCATGGGATATGTTCCCGACGCCGACATTCCGGGTTTCTACAAGAGGGCGAGGGCGCTCGTGATGCCGACGTTCTTCGGTCCGACGAACATTCCTCCACTCGAGGCGTTCGCGCTCGGCTGTCCCGTCGCGACGTCGCGCATTTACGGGATACCGCACCAGCTCGGAGATGCGGCGCTGCTATTCGATCCGCATTCCGTGCAAGAGATCCGCGACTGTCTGGTGCGCCTCTGGACCGATGACGCATTGTGCGCCGACCTCGCAACGCGGGGAAGAGAGCACTCGCGCCATTGGGGACCAGCGCAGTTTGCGGCGCGATTTCGTGAGATCGTCGCCCGGCTCGTATGACCTCCGCGCAACCCTTCGTGTCGGTGATCATCCCGACGTACAACCGTTCGACGCGCCTCGAAGCCACGGTCGAGAGCCTGATCGACCAGCGATATCCGTCGGATCGCTTCGAAATAGTTCTCGTCGACAACGCGTCGACCGACGACACTCAGCAAGTCATCGCGCGCCTGATGGCGCGATATCCCGCGATCCGCCGGATGAGAGAGGCCCGGCGTGGAGCGCACTTCGCGCGGAATGCCGGAGCGACGGTCTCGCTCGGAGAGATTCTCTACTTCACCGACGACGACATGATCGCCGACCCCGAGCTGCTGGCGACGATCGTCACACCGTTCACGATGGACGCGAGGGTCGGCGTCGCGACTGGGCGCGTGCTGCCGAGATGGGAGACCGAGCCGCCGGCCTGGGTGCTCAAGCATTGTCGCAATGCGCTGCTCAGTCTGAATGACAAGGGAGAGGCGCTGATCGTGTGCGACGAGGATCCGGGCGTCTTCAGCTGTCATGAGGCGATCGCGCGTGAGGTGTTCTTTCGCGCCGGGGGTTTCAACCCCGACACCAATGCCGGCGAGTTCGTGGGTGACAATGAGACCGGCTTGAACATCAAGGTGAGAAAGCTTGGCTTCCGCTTCGCCTACGTCGGAGAGTCTGTCACTCATCACGTCATCCCCGGCTCCAGAATGACTCAGGCGTATCTCAACAGTCGTTTCGCCGACCAGGGATTCTGCGACAGCTACACCGACTATCGTGAGATTCGTCCTGGCCCTCTCAGACTTCTCAAGCGGGTCGCTGCACACGGGGTCCTCACGGGAGCTACGGTTTCAAAGGCCGCCGCCCGCCGGATTGCAGGAGACTCGCGCTGGAGACTGGATCTTGCGCGTCTCTTCTACTATCGCAATCGAGCGCGCTACGATCTCCGTCTGCTGCTGCACGAGCAGTGGAGGCGCTTTGCCCTGCGGGACGACTGGATCACCGACGACAGCGCTACTTCTCCTCGCGCCGTGTCGCTCGATGGACGCCCGCGGCAATGAAGGTTGCCTACGTTACCACCCACGATGCGACCGACCTGAAGAACTGGTCGGGGACTGCGTATCACATCGCCAAGTCGCTGGAGAAACAGGGCGTCGAGATCGTTCACATCGGGCCGCTCGAAGACAGGGGCGGGGCATTGCTTGGCGCGCGGCGCCTCCTCGCCAAGCTCCTTGGCGGCAGGAGCATGCTGCGGGAGCGTGATCCTCGCGTGGCCGCCGGTTACGCCGCGCAGGTCGAAGAGAGGTTGCGTGGACTCGGGATCGATTGGATTCTGTCTCCCGGGACAATTCCGATCGCCGAGCTCGCCGTCTCGACACCGATCGCGTTCTGGACAGACGCGACGTTCGCCCAGATGGTGGATCTGTATCCCGAATTTCGGAATCTCGCGCCAGCGACACTGAAGGGCGGCAACCTCATCGAGCAGCACGCGCTGCAGCGCGCAACCCTGGCGATCTATTCGTCGGAGTGGGCGGCTGGCTCGGCGATGAGCGAATATGGCGCGGATCCGGCCAAGGTCAGGGTGCTGCCGTTCGGCGCGAATCTGCCTGGCGAGCGGCGCGTGGACGAAATCGAGAAGATCATCGGCAATCGGGGGCGCGACGTCTGCCGCCTCCTTTTCGTCGGAGTGGACTGGGAGCGGAAGGGCGGCGACCTGGCCATCGCCATCGTTTCGCAGCTTCACGATGAGGGAGTTCGGGCAGAGCTGACGATCGTCGGCTCGAATCCGGACATTCCGGCGGAGATGCGCAATACGGTCACCGCCCTCGGCTTCGTCGCGAAAGACACTACCTACGGAAGAAGCACGCTTGAGCGCCTGTTTGCATCGTCGCATTTCCTCGTTCTGCCGAGCAAGGCCGAATGCTTCGGCGTAGTGCTCGCCGAAGCGGGCTCGTTCGGCATGCCGTCGATCACGAGCGACGTCGGAGGAATCCCGGCGGTCATCAGGAATGGCGTGAACGGATTCATGTTTCCGATCGCGTCCATAGTCGAGGAAGGCGCCCGGTGCATCTCGTCCTTGTGGAGCGACGTCGCGCGATACGACGATCTGTGCCGCTCGGCCTTCGAGGAGTCGCGGGCCAGGCTGACCTGGGAAGCTTCGGGGCGGGAGTTACGCTCCCTTCTCGAAGAGATGCATCCGTCACGGAGGAGTTGCGCGACTCCGCACGTAACGACACCTGAATCAACGGCGGAGCCCGCACCCGCAGCCGCGGCGCCGGCAATCGCATCCAGAGCCGAAGGGGGCCGGCGCGCCCGCGGCGAAAGAACAACCGGTTCAGCCGGGCGTCCGCTTGTTTCGGTAATCACGGTGGTGCGCAACGCAGCCGGTCACATTGCCGAGACGATCGAAGCAGTTCTCGCCCAGTCGTACGAGAATGTCGAGTACATAATCATTGACGGTGCGTCCACCGACGGCACGCTCGACGTGATCCGGCGCTACGACGGTCGCATAGACCATTGGGTAAGCGAGCCCGACGCCGGGATCTACGACGCGATGAACAAGGGCGTCGATCTCGTGTCCGATCCCGAGGCCTATGTCATCTTCGCCAACGCCGACGATCGCCTCTTCTCGCCGCGCGCACTCGAGCGCGCCATCGAGCTCGGTGGTGGGGCCGATCTGATATATGGCAGGATGCGTCTCACTGATGGTGACGCAGCGACGACAATGGGTCGCGAAGTCGAAGTCAGCCACCTTGCGCGTGAGACTTTGTGCCATCCGGCCACTCTGATGCGCCGCCGGCTGTTCGATACTGTCGGCCATTTCGACCTGAGCTTCCGGATCGCTGCCGACTACGACCTCATCGTTCGCTGCTTCCAGCAGCCGGTGACGTCGCAATTTGTCGATGAGATCATATCGGAGATGCGAATGGGCGGGACGAGCGAGGATCGCTTCATGCTTTCCTGTCGCGAGAGAAAGCGCGTGGTGCGCGAGCGCTTCGATTCGCTCACTCGCCTCGCCGGCATTTGGCAGGTTAACTTGTATGACATTCCCCGCAACCTGGCTCGCCATTGGCTTAACCGCGCCGGCCTGCTGGGCCACTGGCGGGCGCTCCGACGCTCGTAAGTCGCGCCATGCATTCCCATCTCTCCGTCATCATCGCCTCCTACAAGCGCTGCGAGCAGCTCGCGTCGTGCCTGGACGACCTTTGCTCTCAGGAGACGAGCGAGCGCTTCGAGGTCGTCCTCGTTCTTCAGGCATATCCTACCGGTGCGGTGGATGATCTCAGGCGACGGTTCGATGGCCGGCTGAATCTGCAGATCGCTGAGTTTCCCGAAGGCCTGGGCACCTCACGCGCCCGCAACACGGGGCTTGGCATGGCTCGCGGCGACATCGTCGCCTTCCTCGACGACGACGTCCGGCTTCCGAAGCGGTGGGTTGCCGAGATGATCGGGTTCTACGGCGATGCGACGCTTGGCGGTGTCGGCGGATTCGTGGATCACCCCGGGCATTACAACCCGGCAAGGAACGCGATGTACCGCGCGCTCGGCCTTACATCGAGCCGATACAAGATCGACTGGGGCGGCTTCAACCTCGGTCCGGCAAATCACCCGCGCGAGGATCAGCCGGCAGCGTGGCTGAGCGGCGGGAACATGTCCTTTCGCAGGTCGGCGATAGAGTCGGTGGGTGGCTTCGACGAAGCGCTCGGCAGCTTCTGGCACGAGGACGTGGATGTCGCGTACCGGGTAGCCAAATCCGGATGGAGGATGATCTCCTCGCGAAAGGTAGCGATCGACCATTATCCGAGCACGGTCAATCGGCAGCCGCTGCACGCCCAGATGCGGGAGCGCGAGCGATCGCGGGTTCTTTTCGTCTGGAAGGCGATCGGGGACGAGCCGCTGTGGCGCGCGCGCTACGCGGCAAGACTTCTACTCCACGCGGCGGCGATGTCGGTGGTGGGAATCGCGAAGGGCGATCTGCGAATTCCGTTCAATGTTCTTCGTGGCGGATGGGAAGGGTATCGCGGGCTCCCTGCGGCCCGTGCCGCAAGCGCCAGACGGATGGAGACCCTCGGTTGACGCCCTCTATTACAATACTCATTCCGACCTACAACCGAATCCGGGCGCTCGAAGCGGTCTGGCCATCGTACTTCGTCCACCCTGATGTTGCGCGTGTGATCGTGATCGACGACGGGAGCACCGATGGAACCAGCGAGCGAGTGGCGGAGCTTGCGCGTTCGGCTCCGATTCCCGTCGAGGTGATCAGGCACGACCTGCAGCTCGGCCAACCCGCATCGCGCAGGACCGCCATCGCGGCGGCCGACACCGAATGGGTACTTTTTGGGGAAGACGATGTCTGGTTGTCCGCCGACTATTGCTCGACGTTGCTGCGTGAGGCCGGCGAGCTGGGAGCATCGATTATCGGCGGCAGGCTCGTAACGGCGCTCGTGCCAGGCGAATTCTCGCCTGCATTGCTGAGCGACCCACCGTCTGCGGTGCGCGACGCGTCGAGCGTCTTCGATCTTTCGTCGATGGACGCTGATTTTTCGGTCCGGACTCGAGAGCCGGTCCCCGCTCCCTTCCTGCATTCGATCGCGCTCATCAGGCGCGACATGTTCGCCAAGGTTTCTTTCGACATCTGGTACTCGGGAAATGCGTGGCGCGAGGAGACGGATTTCTATCTTGCCGCTAACGCGCAGGGCGCTCGGGCCTACTTCACGCCCGATACCGTCTGCTACCACTTGCGAGGCCCGATCTGCGCTTCGGGTGGACACCGGATCAATCGTCTCGTGTTCGAGTATCTGGCCTGGCGGAACACCCGCCATCTGGTCTCAAAACACTGGAACTATCTGCGTACAACACATGGACTTCGGGGCCCAGTGTTCATGTGGATGCTCAGGTACTATTTTCGGCGCCAGGTGGCACAGCTCAAGCGCATCGCGAGGCATGGGATGAGGTCCACGTATGACAGCTAGCTCGATCAGCGCGCCGGATGTGCGGCCTCTTCGTTTTCCCGGGAGGGTCGGCATCTGGCTCGGCTTTTCTCTTTGCCTGCATCTGGCGGCCGTCGTTTCTGTCGCGTTCGGTGACACGCTGCCCGCGGCGACCTTCTTCCTATGCGGACAGTTTCTGCTCGGCCTTGCGATTCTGCGGCTGGTGGACGGAGCCTGGGTATTTCAGGACATCCGGCTTCTTGTTCTCGTCTTCTTCTTTCTTTACGGTGCCACGCTGCCGCTGATTGTGGTATCAGGACTGGGCGGAGATGCAAACGGACTCGCCGGCGCGGCGTGCATGTATGCCACCGGGATGCTCGCCTTCAACCTCGTGCAGTGGTGGTTCAAGCAGCCGTGGCACGACATTCCTGCCGAAGTATTTGCCAGAATCCGCCCGTCGTTCGCCAACGCCGTTCTGGTCTTGATCGGCTTTGCCTGGGTGTTGTTCTACGCCGCATCGCGCGGAATTCAGTTCTCCTTCACCATCGATCGCTCCCAGGTGCGTTTCATCGGAACTCAGGCGTGGGTAGTCTCGATGTTCGTCGTGAACGGGTTCGTGATGTACATGCTGGTCGGATGGCCACAGCTGAGGCACAAGGCGCGGGTAATACTCGTCGTCTCGATTACGGCGTTCATTCTTCTCCAGCTGTCCCTGGGCAACCGGCGGGACTTTCTGCCGATGTTCATTTTCCTCGCCGGCATCGTGGCCACGCGGCGTCATGCGATCGTCCGATTCGGGACAATCGTCCTCGCTGCCGTCGCGTTCATTGGCCTGACCCTGCTCGGCTTGCTGCGCCAGGTGATAGCATTCCCTGCGTTGCTGTCGGCGAATCCGATTCAGCTCCTCGTTACGCAGAACGAATTCGTATCACCGATCCAGACGCTGATGTTCTACGTGATCAAGAACCGGCCGCTTCGGCTGGGGTTCACCTATGTCGCGGCTCCGGGGCTCTTTATTCCGCGCGCGTGGTGGCCCGAGAAGCCCGAGAGCCTGTCGCTGCAGTTCATGAGAGACGCATTCGGGACGGTCAACGTCATGGGTTACGCTTACACGCCGGTGACCGAAGCATTCGTCAACTTCGGCTGGGTCGGGCCGTTCATCTTTTACGCAGTACTGTCGATCGCTCTCGTGAAGCTGGTAAAGCACGCTGACGCCCATCCCGGATTCTATTTCATCTGCTTCTCGATGGTAGTCGATTTCAACCGTGGGGATGTGGGCGGGACGTTGTACTCGATCGTATTCCTCTACGGCGCCTTCAAAACAATGGATATTCTCTCGCGGTTGCGATGGGCGCCCAAACGCTGGCGTCAGACCTGGCAGCCGGCGGTGGAGTCCGGCACCGGTCCGGGCGCTGCGCCCGGCTACTGACTGATGCTCATCGCGCTCAATCTTCTGTACCTGATTCCGGGAGTCGTTGGAGGCACCGAGACATACGCCACTTCACTCATCCACGCACTGGCCAAGGCTGATACCGACAATGAATACGTCGTCTTCGTCAACAAGGGGGCGGCGGATCTCGATATTACTCCAGGCGACAATTTCCGGCGCGTGGTTTGTCCGTTCGTCGCACTGCGGCGCATCGTCCGCTACAGCTGGGAACAGGGAGTCCTGCCACTGCAGCTTCGCCGCGAACGAGCGGATGTCGTGCACTCACTCGGCTATGTCGCTCCGCTCGCCGCTCACGGACCGCATGTCGTCAGCGTTCACGATCTGAACTATCTCGGCCACCAGGGCCGCCGGACAGCAGCGGGACGCCGCGCGTTCCGCTTCTTCGTCGAGGCGTCGGTCAAGCGCGCCGCCCATGTGATCACGATATCCGAGTTCTCGCGGACGGAGATCGTGAAGAATCTTTCGGTTGACGAGGACAAGATCTCGGTCATCCACCTCGCGGGACGGGATGACGCCGACACTGGCACGACGGCAACGGCGGGGCCCTCGGCCGCCGGAGCGATGGCAACTCCCTACATCATGGCCTTCGGCAGCCTCAGCGCGCACAAGAATCTTGCGCGGCTCGTGGCCGCCTTCGACAAGATCTCGAACGTAGTCCCGCACTCGCTGGTCCTCGTGGGACATCTGCCGGAGAATCCGGTTTTTCGGGCCGAGCTGGAGCGGGGCGGGAGCGATCGAGTGAAGTTCACCGGTTATCTGCCGGAGGAAGAGGTGCAGGCGCTTATCCGCAGTGCATCGCTGTTCGCTTTTCCGTCGCTCTATGAAGGGTTCGGCATGCCGATCCTCGATGCCCAGCATGCAGGTGTCCCGGTTGCATGCTCGGCCGCTGCCGCGCTTCCCGAGGTTGCCGGTGAAGGCGCATGCCTCTTCGATCCGTACTCGGTGGACGCCATCGCCGACGCTCTCAAGGTGTGCCTGCTCGACATGGATCTGCGCCGCGATCTCGTGGACAAGGGCTACCGTAACGCGGCTCGTTTTTCCTGGGACAAGACGGCGCGCGAGACGCTGGCGGTCTATTCGGCCGTTGTTTCGTGAGCGGCGACGCGCGCACGTTCGTCTTTCTGTCGCAGGTTTACGTCCCTGATCCCGCCGCGGTGGGCCAGCATCTGGCGGATGCGGCGGAGGAGCTGGTGCGTCGCGGCCACCGGGTGGTCGTTTATACGGCCAGCCGGGGATATGACGATCCATCGGCGGAATATCCGCGGCGTGAGGTGATTCGCGGAGTGGACGTCCGGCGCGTCCCCCTGGCCTCGTTCGGCAAGAACTCGATTCCCATCAGAATGCTCGGCGGCATTCTCTTCGTGTTACAGGCGATAGTGCGGAGCGCGCTTCTGCGCGGTGTGGAGGCGGTCGTAGTCAGCACCTCACCGCCGATCGGTTCCTTTGGCGCCGTCGTCATCGGGATGATGCACGGGGCGCCGGTGAAATACTGGATCATGGATGTAAACCCCGACCAGATGGTCGCCTTGGGGATGATTCGCGAGCGGGACCTGCCGGTGAAGGTTTTCAACTGGCTCAACCGGGTGATCCTGAATCGCGCCAGCGACGTTATCGTTCTCGACCGGTTCATGGCGGAGCGTATCAACCGCAAGGTGGATGTCTCGAACAAGCTGACCGTTCTTCCTCCCTGGCCAGCCGAAGATCCAGACTCGGTGGTCGAGCATGCGCAGAATCCTTTCCGCAGGCGGCACGGTCTGGAAGGGAAGGTCGTCGTGATGTACAGCGGCAATCACGGGCCATCCAATCCGCTGACGACGATCATCGCAGCCGCGAGACGGGTTTCCGACGATCCGCGGCTGGTGTTGATGTTCGTCGGCGGCGGGGTTGGCAAGCGAGAGGTCGAGAGCGCTGGCTGCCCGAACGTCAGGTCACTGCCCTACCAGCCACAGAGCGAACTGGGCTATTCGCTGGCGGCAGCTGACGTCCACCTCGTCACCGTCGGCGATCAGATTCCCGGAATCGTTCATCCGAGCAAGGTCTACGGCGCGATGGCTGTGGCGCGACCGATCCTCCTCATCGGGCCCGACGAGAATCACGTCGCCGATATCCTCGACAAGTACGACATCGGATGGCACGTCCGCCACGGAGACGTGGATGGTGCCGAGCGCATCCTGAGGGAGATCGCCGGCGCCGATCCGGAAGTCCTCAGGGAAAAGGGCCGACGCGCGCGCGAAGTGGTGCGCGGAATGGGCGGCAAAGCGGGGGCATGCGGGCGGCTGTGCGACGTTCTCGAGAAGGGACTGTGACCGAAGTCGGATCGCGAGGCGAAAGAGAGGCGGGACCGGTCCTCGTCACCGGCGCCAGCGGATTCATCGGCAGGCACGTCTGCGAATCGTTCGTTGCCGATGGTGCGACTGTTGTCGGTCTGGCCCGCCGCCCGGGCTCCCTGGCGGCAGGCGTACGCATTGCGCTGGCGTCGGATCTGCTCGATCGCGATGCAATCCGGCGCGCGCTCGTGGGAGTCGAGACTGTGATTCATCTCGCTGGCCGGGTGCATGCCAAGCCGGAAGGGAAGCACGACCCGGCGTCCGAATGCCATCGCCTCAACGTAGACGGGACGAGGCTGCTGCTCGAGGAAGCTGCAACCGCCGGAGTGAGTCGATTCGTCTTCATCAGCTCGGCGAAAGCGGTGGCCGAGCAAAGCGACATGGCTCTCGATGAGACGACGCCGCCGCTGCCGGTGGACGCCTACGGTGAGAGCAAGCTCGAGGCGGAGAGGCTCGTCCGCGTCCTCGCCCTCCGCGAAGGATTACACGCTCCCATCCTCCGTCTGCCTCTGGTCTACGGGCCGGGCATCAAGTCCAACATGCTGCGTCTCTTCGCGGCGGTGGATCGTGGTCTGCCGCTTCCCTTCGGATCGGTACACAATCGGCGGAGCTTCGCTCACGTCGGAAACGTGACCGAGGCCATTCGTGCCGTCCTCCGCACACCCGCCGCCGCCGCCGAGACTTTTTTCGTCAGCGATGGTGCGGATATGTCGACTCCGGAGCTGATCAGGCGGATCGCGCGTTCCCTGTCCAGGAAGCCGCGTCTCCTCGCGGTCCCGGTGGCTGCGCTTCGCGCGATGGCCGGAGCCGGGTACTTGCTCTCGCGAATCACGCCATTTCATTTTACATCTGAGTCGCTCACCGCCCTGATCGGGTCCCTCTTCGTGGACATCTCCAAGCTCCAGCGCATGACCGCTTACAACACGCCCCTGTCGGTCGATGAAGGACTTGCCCAGACGGCCAGCTGGTTCCGCAAGGACAGGAGGGCAGCCGAGCGATGATCGAGCGCATGGTCTTCATTGGCGCGGCGGCGATTCTCAGCTGGCTTCTCGCCAGTCGGGTTCGGCTCTACGCGCTGGACCGTCTCCTCGACATCCCCAACGAGCGCAGCTCGCACTCGTCGCCGACGCCCCGTGGCGGCGGGCTGGCAATCGCGGTCACGACGATCGGCGGGATTCTCCTCGCAGCGATGTGGCGGTGGATTAGCTGGGATCTCGCGATCGCGCTTTCAGGTGGGGGAGCGATGATCGCGGCCGTCGGCTGGATCGACGATCACCGCGATCTTCCCGCACTGACCCGCTTTGCCGTGCAGTTCATCTCCGCTGGGTGGGCGATGTACTGGCTCGGTGGACTCAAGTCGCTGAGCGTCGGGTTCGCGGAGGTGAGCCTCGGCATCTTCGGAACGGTGCTTGGGGTCATTGGAATCGTGTGGGCGATCAATCTCTACAACTTCGTGGATGGAATCGACGGCCTCGCTGCAGGGGAAGCGATCAGCACGGGAGCCATCGGCGGAATGCTGCTGCTGGTGACCGGCAACACCGGTCTGGCGATGGTGGCGTTCGTCATCGCTGCCGCGAACGCCGGTTTCCTTCCGCTCAACTGGGCGCCTGCAAAACTGTTCATGGGCGATGTGGGAAGCGGCTTGCTGGGATACCTGTTTGCCGTACTCGCGGTTGCGTCCGAAAACGTAAGGGCGGTGCCGCTGCTGCTCTGGGTGCTGCTCCTGGGAGCTTTCGTGTTCGACGCGACGGTGACATTGTGCCGCCGGATCGCCCATGGAGAGCGGTGGTACCACGCGCACCACAGCCACGCCTATCAGCGGATGGTTCAAGCCGGCAGCAGTCATGCGACCGTCAGCTCGATGATTCTCGGAATCAACATCGTTCTCGCGGCGCTGGCAATCATCGCCTGGCTGCGTCCGACCCTCTTCCTCGTGTCGATGGCGGCCGGCGCAATACTACTCAGCATCATATATCTGTCGGTTGAGCGAATCCGGCCGATGCACGCGACGTCTCGCGGTTGAGCCCGATGGCGAGCGGGGGCAGGGAAGAGTCAGATCCAGTGTTGCGCGAATCGACGCCCGGACGAGGACCTCGCGATCCCCTCGTTCAGCGGGCCGCCGAGGATACGTCGCTGCTGGGATTCCTCAACGTTCTTCTCAAGCATCGCCGGCTGATCGCGGGATGTGCCCTGCTGGCGACACTGATCGTCGTCGCCAGCGCGCTCTCGGAATCACGGACCTACACGACACGTGTGCTGTTCACGGCGCGCGGAGCCAGGGCGGGTGCTTTGGCCGGGATCGCCGCGCAATATGGCCTCACCATCGTCGGTGCGGATCCGTCCCAGTCGATCGAATTCTACGAGGAGCTCCTTCGGTCCAGCGAGGTTCTTCGCGCGGTGGCGAAGCAGCAGTACGAGGTCCGCAAGGGGAAACGGGTCATTCGCGGGACTCTTCCTGTCATCTACGGGATTCACGCCGGCTCGCGAGAGGCGGAGATCGATCTCGCCGCGGTCCAGCTGCGCGACCATGTTGCCAGCTCTTCGACGCGCCGCACCGGGATCGTTACCTACTTTGTCTCGTCGTCCTACCCCGAGCTGACACAGCAGCTCGCGCGAAACATCGTGACGCAGCTCGACTACTACAACACGACGCGCAGGCGCTCACAGGTCACCGCCGAGCGCAGCTTCATCGAAGAGCGACTCGCGGACAGCAGGGCCGCGCTCGCCCGCGCCGAGGACAGAGTGCGTTCATTTCGCGACGCGAATCGAGAATACGGCCGGGCGCCGAACCTGGTACTTGAAAACGCACGGCTGAATCGTGAGGTGAACATGCGCCAGGAACTCGTCACCGGACTCTCTCAGGCCTACGAGCAGGCGCGAATCGAGGAAGTGCGTGACATGCCCGCCATCACCGTCTTTGAGCCACCGGACCTTCCCACGTCGCCGGACACGACTTACGGGCTGCGAAACACGCTGTTTGGCGCCGTCGGAGGGATTCTCGTCGGCATAATAGTCGCTTTCATCAGGGAGCGGTTCTACGAAACGAAGGCTGAAGGATCGCGGACATTCGCCGACTTCGCGACTCTAAAGCGCGAAACCCTTCGCGACATCGGAAGACCGTGGCAGCCGATAGAGAGATTGTTCCGCGCGCACAGCGGTCCGTAGCTGGATCCGGCACCGGACGCGGCCGATGTCGCGCCACACATCACCGATCAGAATCCCTGCCGGACCCCGAGAACGAAATTGCCGTTGGCGCGATCTGCCCGCAGGTTCCGGTTGACGTCAACCGCCAGGACGATGCGCGCCATGACGTCCAGCGGACCGATGAAGCGCGTGCCTTCTACACCGAGAGAATTGAGTACGTCTCGCACCTTCTCTTTCGCCGGCCCGGAAGAATAGCCGGCTCTGATCTCGTGTTGCGTCTCGCGACTCAAGAACGCAGTCAGCCGTCCGGAAGCGGTGAAGCGATCGAGGGCGATCATCTGAGCCGACCCACTTCCGGCACCTACATTCGCTCCCAGGATCTGCCCGCGCTCGGTGTGTCCCTGCCTCAGGATCCCGTTCAGGTAAGTCTGACCCTCTCCGCGTTTGCGGGAGCCTGCGGCGCTCTCATAGGTGAACACTTCAGCACGAACCGCGCGCATCACGCCAGGCGAAGCCCAGGCTTTGCGAAAGCCGATGTTCATCGTCGCCGAATGGTCGGGGACGATGACGAGGTCGCGTCGGTCGGCCGAGTGATCCTCCCGTCCATACTCGCCGTACAGATCAAAGCCACTTCCGGGAGGCGCCCAGCGAAGGAATACCGATGCGAGCTGATTCTCCTTGAGGCCGGCGCTCCCGCCAACGACGACGGTGTCGGACTCCGCCGGAAGACCGCTCTTGAACAGACCCTGAAAGGGAAGCTTGAGCTGTTTCACGGAGAAGAAGTACCCGAGGGGATCACTCGCCGAGTGGAAGAAACGCGCTCCGCCGATCTCGAGGCCGGGCGCGCCGCGAGGCTGAAACGCTGCGACGAGACCAGCCATGAACCTGCGCCTTCCCGGCTCTGAGAAGCTCGTGAAATCCTCGGGGCCGGTAACGGGCGAGTAGTCGGATTGATCCAGCCGGCCGTAAACGAGCCGGGCGTGAAGCTTCGCAATCCAGATATCAGCGGGATGCGACGTGCCGAAGAACACATTTGGAAAGCCCGGTGCGTTGTCGCCGAGTATCAACGGATACTCGTCGGTCGGACCCCACCACTGGTTTGCGGTCGAGACCCCGGCGGCGACGCCGAAGCCATCGAAGCGAATCGTGCTCTGTCCGGGATCCACCCGGCTGTACGGCGCTGTTCCAAAGCGCTGGGGCTTGTCGATGTATTGCGGCCACACACCGTCCGCGAACTGCCCGCGTCCGCTCTCGCCGTTCCGCATCAGCGGAAACGACTGGTTCTCCGCACGGAATGCAATCGGAGCGATGACGGCCGAGAATGGCCCCCATCGGGCCGCGACGCCCGCTTGAAGCGAGCTGGTGAGTCCTTTCCCCTGCCACACCGCGCCATCGTTGCCACCGAACGGATATGCGCTGTTGAGGTAGAACGTCGCCTGCGGACGAACGTAATCCCACTCGAGCCCGCGGCGCGCCGTGCGCCGCTTGAGATCGTATCGCCTGGCCCATGGAAGCGTGCTGTCGGCGGGAGCGAGCGAATCGATTTCGGAAGGCGACAATGCGCGAATGCTCCAGGGATAGCTCTCGGATTTTCCGAGCGTTTGCAGGTAGCGCAGATAGCTCTCGAGCTCGCTTCCGGCGAAAACCTCGTTCCTTCCGCCCACGCGCGCCTGCGCTTCGAGCGTGTGCGACACGACGAGCGACGAGCTCATCACTGCCGCTGCGGCCAGAGCCACGCGAAGGTGCCTCCGGCGCAGCGATCTTCCGAACGGCGCCGCCCTGGCCGCGAGACGAACAATGCTCATCGGTGATGTCGTAAAGGTTTGCAGCGCTTCGGCGGCATCGCTAGCTTAACGCCGGCATGCCGTTGTATGGCCGCGGGTAATAATTACTTTCGCGATCACTCCCCGGCAAGCGGAATCAGCTTTGACCGTCACGCCCTCAGGGCGACAATCCACGATTCCACAGGCGACAATGCTTTCATCCGTGCGCTTGCCGCATCTTCTGGCGGCGATACTTGCTCTTGGCTCCGCCGCGCGGGCGACGGCGCAGGTTTCTTCGTCGGCAGGTGGATTGTCGGCGTCGCTGACCGAAGGAGTCATCACCGTCAGCAGTGATTCCGTTGATCGCCTGCGGCTTGCGCAGCTCGAGGGGCGAGCTCCGCTCCAGGGTCTCATGCTGCGCTCGACTTCGACGCTGATGAACCCGCGGAACATGGCCGCTCGCGCGAGGCGATTCACGATCGTCACTCCCGCACTGACATTCGTCAACAACGGCAGCCTCCCTTTCGGACAGAACGACGGAGCGTTGTGGGCCGGTGTTGGAACCAACGTCCGCGCTCTCGCCGGATTCACGGCAACCGTTGGGCCGGTGCGGCTAATAGTGATTCCTGAATTCGTGCATTCCGCTAACAAGGATCTTTCGATCGATCCGTACGATTTTGCCTTCGGCCCCCAACTCTTCCTGCGCAGGGCGAGGAACCACTTCTCGTCGCCATGGAATCAGTTTCCCTATTCGATCGACATGCCGCCGCGCTTTGGTGATTCGGCGTTCAGCAAGACCTACCTGGGCCAGTCGTCGCTGACGTTTACCGCCGGACCGGTCGAAGCCGGCGCTGCGACGGAGAATGAGTGGTGGGGTCCGGCGCTGCGCAATCCAATCATGATGAGCGACAATGCGGCGGGATTCCCGCACGCGTTCATTCGGACGTCTCGCCCGCTGAGCACCATGTTCGGGACCATCGAGGCCAGATGGATCGTCGGGGCGCTACATGAGTCGAAATGGTTTACGAGGTTCACCGACGCGGACAACATCAGATCGCTGAGCGCCGCCGCGCTGGCCTGGAAGCGAAGCCCGGAGTCCGGCCTCACGCTGGGAATCACACGCTCGGTGTTTTCGGCAACGACAGGAAGTGGCGACGTCGCCGGCCACTTTCTCGATGTCCTGAAGAAGACCGGCCATCCTGACGCGCTTCCCGTGAACGACAGCTCCCTGACTCCGGGAAAGGATCAGCTCATCTCGCTCTTCGCGAGGTGGGCGCTGCCGGTATACGGCCTGGAGAGCTACGTCGAGTGGGGGCGCGCCGATTTGCCGGTGTCACTCAGAGATTTCATCGAGCAGCCGGACAACTCGCGCGGGTACACTGCCGGAGTGCAATGGGTTCGACCCATCGGATCGGACTCGCACTTCCGCATTCAGGGCGAGCTGACCAACGTCGAGCAGAGCACGACATATCAGTTTCGTCCTGTTGGATCCTTCTACACGAGCCGCGCGGCCATCCAGGGATACACCAATGAAGGACAGGTGCTCGGGGCCGGCATCGGTCCGGGCTCCTCGGGGCAGTGGATTGCGAGTGATTATTTCAAGGGCAGCTGGCAGTTCGGCGTGACTGCCGGGCGCACGCGCTTCAACAACGATCCATACTGGCTCCTGAACTTCGCGTTGGTTCCCTTCGCCTTCAACTGTGGCAACGACGTCACGACTTACCCGGGCGTGCGCGCCGGCTACTCGAACGCGCGCTTCCGCGTTCGCGCGGATTACACCGCAGCATCCCGATACAATACCTTTTTCCAGAACAGGAACAGCTGTCAGCCGGGAGGAGATGGCAGCGATCGCACAAACAAGAACTTCTCGCTGACGCTTACGACGTTCGGGTGGTAACGTTCACGTGACTTGCCCGTAAGGCCAGAACTATGAGCGACGGGCTATCCGGATTCAGCGGCTAAACGGGATCTGACGGATAGATCGTCTCGGGCGCACGCTTCCTTGCGCCACGAGTTCTTCGAACAATTGATGAACGGCCTGATCGCTCCGAACAAGAAAAGGGATCTGCCTGATCCCTTCCATCCGAGCGCTGGCCACCGACGAGCAGTGGGACCTGTTTCAGACAGAGGGCGGAGCTACAGCCTGGACAGACGACTTCTCGAATGTGATGCCAGTTCTCGAATGGAATTGAGTCGAACGCTATCGTCGCCGCAGCAGCTTCACCTCCGGAAATTTTACCAGCCAAGCGTCAACCGGTCGAGACAGGATCAGCCGGTCGGACGGCCTCTGCTCCAGCCCAATACGAAATGGCCTTGTGCTGCAAAACCAGCTGACATCCGGTCCGCAGCCGACCGTCGCTGCGACGCCCTCCACCGAGTACCATCCGTTGGGCTCATAGCCGGCGTCGATCTGCGAAAGAGAGATACCCCGCCGCTGCGCCTGTGTGAGCAGCTCTGCGCGCGCCTCATTCCATCTGAAGTAGTCGTGCAGCGATAACGTCGAAAAAACGGCTGATGCTCCAACCCAGACAACCGCCGCGCGGCGAAGACGTCGCTCGTTCCCGCGAGGGCAAAAGGCTGCCAGCGCCAGGCTGAATCCCAGAATCCCCGGATAATGATAGCGATCGAAGGTCCCGTATTGGAAGGACTGGACGACGACGGCGAAGGACATCAGAGCGAAGCAGATTCCGAAAACACCGACTTCGTTTTTTTGCGCTCTGACAAGCATGAGGGCGCGAGCCCAGCCAAGTGAAAGTGCGATCGCGGCTGCTTCCAGCGCCATCCAGGGGATCTCGGATACCCTCGGCCTGATCTGCGCATTGTCCCTGTAGACATCGGTCAATGTGACCGGCCCGACGCCGTAGCTGGTGAAGACGTTTGCGAGGAAAGGGAAGATCGAGCGAAGGTTGGCTGGTGAGTTAGTCGTGGCGCCGTAGCGCAAGGCAATGGCGGCGGTCAGGAGGAGAAGTGCGGGAATAAGATAGGCTTTGAGAGGCGGTCTCTCTCGACGGATACCGGCGAAAAGGAATGGCGCGAAAAAAATGGTCAGATAAAAGAGGTAGACTCCCGATTCGACGAGAACCATGCGTGGGTCGACGCTGAAGATCCGGGCATAAGCCTCGGAGAATCGCGGCGCGTAGTTGCCGGTGGCTCTTGCCCACGGAAAGTACGCCATGGTGATCGCCACCCACATGGCGACGGCGAGTGCGCGTCGGACGACGAGAGGGCGCAGGTTTCCTCGACGGCCTCCGGCCGCGATGAACTCAGCGAGTAGCAGCGCGGGAAAGACCAGCGCACTGGATTGCCTGATCCAGAAGGAGAAACCAGCGATCGCTGCCGCGAGAACGCCGAAGGTGGCACGGTTTCGCTGACGCCCGTAAAACCAGACACACGCCGCCAGGAGTGCGACGAAGTAACCGTAATTCTCCGTCATGAAGGTCGTCGAAAAGTGGAGAAAGAGCGGATTGGCGACAACCGTGCACAAGGCGACGAAACGTATGCCGGCAGAGACCGCAGCCCGCGAGAGCAGGTAGTCCAACTCGATGAGGATCAGAATGCTCAAGCCGAGCGTCAGCAGCCTGAGGGCCAGATGCGAGAAGCCGAAGGCGCGGATCACCGGCCAGGCCACGAGCGACTGGCCAACCACGGTCGGTGCAACGGCGACGTCGACGGTGAACGTCCCTCGCTCTGCAAGATTCTTCGCTAAATGAGCGTACTGCCAGTCGTCGTTGAGAGGCAGCTCGGACCAAGGGCCGATACACACGATGAGCGCGAGAAAAAATGCCGTCGTGAACACGATTGGCCAATTCCGCGGAGCCAGCATTCGCATCATGTGCGTCGGATGAAGAGCTGGTATGCCGGCAACGGCTCCATCGCGACCGGGTCGGTCATTGAACCGAAGAGTAACTCCCCTCCTTCCCTCCCGCACTACCGGACATGCGGGTCCGCAGCCGGCGGTTCAGCGCGTTTAGGTTGCGAGGGGTGCCAGTTCACGCCCAGCCCAAACCCATCCTTCATAAGCTTTTCAGACGGTCAGAGGCCTAGAAGGCCTGCCGGATGCCCAGTTGAAAGTTGGCGTTGGCGCGATCGGTAATGAAGTTTCGATCGAGATCATCAGTCAGCGTTAGCTTCGCCGTCACGTCGAACGGTCCGATGAACCGCATCGCCTCCGCTCCAATCGAGTTCATTACGTCGACCCCATTCATCGCCGCCGGCCCCGACTGGTAGAAAGTGCGAACCTCGTGGGTGACGACGCGGGAGACAAACGCGCTCATGCGTCCCTTAGGCGTGTACCTGTCGTACGCGAGCGTCTGCGCGCTGCCGCTTCCGGGACCGACGTCGGCGCCTAGCAGCTGGCCGCGGTAGGTATGCCCCTGGCGGAGAATCCCGTGAACGTAGACGAGTCCCCCATCCCGCGTACGCGATCCCGCCGGCCACTCGTAGTTGAACACCTCGGCGCGCAATGCCCGCATCACGTCGCCGGAGAGCCATGCCTTTCTGAATCCGATGTTGACAGTCCCTGAGTGATCGGGCTCGAGGATCAAATCGCGCGCATATCCGGCGTAGTCCTCGCGCCCGTACTCGCCATATACTTCGAACCCGCTACCCGGCGGCGCCCATCGAAGGAAGATCGACGCAAGCTGATTCTCCCTCAGGCTCGAGATGTCCCCTTTGATTGCCGTATCGGTCTCCTGTCTGAGGCGGCCCTTGAACAGGGCCTGGAAGGGCAGGCCGAGGTTGTGGGAGGAAATGCCGCTGGAGTCGTTGGCCGCATGAAAAAAGCGCGCGCCGCCGATCTCGAGTCCCGGCGCTCCTCGGATCTGGAGACCCGCGATGAGACCCGCCATGAACCGGCGCTTGCCGGGTTGCGAGAAGGTGCTGAAGTACGCCGGCCCGGTAACCGACGAGTACGCCGACTGATCGAGCTTGCCATAGACGATACGCGTGTGAAACTTGATCACATACAGATTTGCTGGTTGCGACGTGCCGAAGAACACGTGAGGGAACCCGGCTGCGTTGTTCCCGAGAATGTACGGGTAGTTGTCCGTTGGCCCCCACCATTGATTGGCGGTGGATATGCCGGCGGTGGCCCCGAAAAGATCGAACCGGAACGTGCTCTGACCGAGGTCGATGCGGCTGTACGGATCGACGCCGAACCGCTGTGGCCGATCCAGCGTAGTCGGGAATTGGCCGTCGGCGAATTGCAGCCGTCCGACCTCTCCATTTCTGAAAACCGGAAACGACTGGTTCTCCGCGCGGAATGCCACCGGTGCCAGGATCGCCGAGAAGGGCCCCCAGCGCGCCGAGACGCCTCCCTGAAATGACGTCGTGAGTCCCTTCCCCTGCCACACTGCGCCGTCGTTGCCGCCAAAAGGATAGGCGCTGTTCAGATAGAAGGTGAGCTGCGGACGGACGTAATCCCATTGAAAACCGCCTGCCTTCGGCCGGCGCTGAAGATCGTACCGGTGAGCCCACGGGTGCGCGCTATCTATTGCCGCAAGCAGGTCGATCTCGGCAGGAGAGAACGATCTGATGCTCCACGGGTAGGCCTCGGATTTTCCGGCCGTCTGCAGATATCGCAGATAACTCTCGAGCTCGCTGCCCGGGAAAACTTCGCTGCGTCCGCCGCCGGTGGCCTGCGCCGAAGCGTCGCGCGGACCGATGAGCGGTGAAGCGACGAGGGTGAAAACGAGTGCAAGCCCGCGAATTCGCGGCAGTGGCACGGATTGCTGAAACAGCGCCACCCTGGCCGCGATACAAGCGTTGTTCATCTGTGCTTTGTAGAGGGGTGAGGTTTGCAGGGGTTCGGCGCCACCGCTAAGTTAACGCGGGCGTGCCGCTCTATGACCGCGGACTATAATTACTTTCGCGTTCACCTCCCGGCAAGCGGGATCGGCTTTCACCGCCACGCGACCTGCGGCGACAATCTATCATTTCACAGGCGATAATGGGTCCATTCCCGCGTTCTCCGTATTTACTGGTCGTGCTACTCGGTGTCGTGCCTTTGGCGAACGCTGGAGGACAGATGATCCCAACGCGGAGCGAAGTCCACGCGTCGCTCACACAGGGCGTTATAACTGTCAGCAGCGATTCGGTCGATCGCCTGCGATTAGCCGAGCTTGAAGGGAACGCTGCCTTCGAGGGCCTCATGCTGCGGTCTACTTCCACGCTTATGGATCCCCGTCGCAGCGGAAGGCTGCCGAGGTCATTCACGATCGTTTTCCCGCAGCTGACGTTCATCAATAACTCGACGCTGCCCTTCGGCCAGAACGACGGAGCGCTGTGGGCGGGGAAGGGCGCCAATCTGCGTGCGCTGGCCGGATTCACGGCTTCGGCCGGTCCGCTGCGGATCATCGTCATCCCGGAGTTAGCGTATTCGGCCAACAACCGCCTGTCGATCGACCCTGCCGACCCGCGTTTCGTCAAGCCGGTTCCAGCCAATCGGAGCAAGTACTCGTCGCCGTCGAACGTGTTTCCCTATTCGATCGACATGCCCTGGCGCTTCGGTGACGTCGCGCTCAACAGGATTTTTCCCGGACAGTCGTCGGTGAGCTTTTCCGCCGGGCCGATCGACGTCGGCGCTGCCACGGAGAACGAGTGGTGGGGGCCGGCGATACGCAATCCGATCGTGATGGGAGACAACGCCCCGGGCTTTCCGCATGCCTTCCTCCGGACTTCGCATCCCATCAACACCATATTCGGAAGACTGGATGGCCGATGGATCGTGGGGGGAATTCACGAATCCGACTACTTCGACGACGACCCGTCGAACGACGTGCGATCACTGAGCGGGCTCGGCATCACTTGGAAGCGCAACGCTGCTTCGGGCCTGACGCTTGGCTTCGCCCGGTCGGTGTTCTCGGTCGCCAGCGGATACAGCGACGTTCCGAGCCACCTGTTCGACGCCCTCAAGAACACGGGTCATCCCGATGCCAGGGCCGTCACTGACTCGACGATGATTCCGGGAAGTGATCAGATATTTTCGTTGTTCGCGCGATGGGCCTTGCCGCGATACGGTCTGGAAAGCTACGTCGAGTGGGGACGCGCGGAGTTGCCGATCTCGCTGCGCGATTTTCTCAAGCAGCCTGAGCACACGCGCGGATACACGACCGGCATCCAGTGGGCTCGCTCGATTGGCGACGACACACATGTTCGCGTGCAGGGCGAAATCACGAACGTGGAGCAGAGCACGACTTACCGGTTCAGGCCGATTGGATCCTTTTACACCAGCCGGGCGGTGATTCAGGGCTACACCAATGAAGGACAGGTGATCGGCGCCGGCATCGGCCCCGGATCGTCCGGACAGTGGGTTGCCGGCGACTACTTCAAGGGCGGCTGGCAGTTCGGCCTCACAGCAGGGCGCTTCCGATTCAACAACGACGCGTTCTTCCTGCGTTCGTACGCGAATCGCTGCGGCCACGACGTGACGACCTTCCCCGGTGTGCGCGCAGGCTACTCGAATGCCTACTTCCGGCTG
>JBGPLS010000024.1:0-22936 GCA_041486565.1 Gemmatimonadaceae bacterium | reverse complement strand
GTCGGACTCGATGGACTCGACCAGCTGCTGTCGTCTGAGCAGCGACCAGTAGCGACCCTCGGCCATCATCAGCTCGTCGTGTCGGCCTTGCTCGACGATCTGCCCGTCGGCGAGGACAATGATTCGGTTGGCGTGGCGGATGCTGCTCACGCGATGCGATGCGATCACGGTCGTCCGCCCGGTGAGCACGGTACGCAGCTGACGGAGGATCGCCGCCTCGGTGTGCGTGTCCACCGCGCTCAAGGCATCATCGAGAAGGACGATTGCAGGCTTGCGGGCGAGCGCTCGCGCCAGCGACGCGCGCTGCTTCTGTCCCCCCGACAGGTTGATTCCGCGCTCACCGAGCATCGTGTCGTATCCTCCCGGAAAGCTGGCGATCGTCGAATCCATCTGGGCAGCGCGTGCCGCCCAGGTAACCGACTCCGGATCCGCTGATCCGTAGCCGAGGTTGGCGCCAATGGTGTCGCTGAAAAGCACACTCTCCTGCTGCACGAAACCGATCGCTTCGCGCAGCTCGGAGAGCGGAAGGTCATGAATTGGTACACCGTCGATGAGGATTTGCCCCTCCTGCGGATCGTAGAGGCGCGGGATGAGGTCCATGAGGGCACTCTTCCCGCTTCCGGTGGCGCCTACCACGCCCAGCGTTGCTCCGGCGGGAACGAAAAAACTCACCCGGCGGAGGATCCAGCGCGGCTCGCGTCCCTCCGCGGTCGGATAATGAAATCCAACGTCGCGGAATTCGATCGACCGGCCCGCGGCTGCGAGAGCGAGATGCGCGCGCTCCGAGCCGTTGGGCACGATGCCGCTTCTGGCGTCGAGTATTTCGAGGAGCCGCGCCATCGACGCGCTGCCGCGCTGGAAAAGATTGATGACCCATCCCAGCGCGATGAGGGGCCACGTCAGCAGCCCGAGATAGAGTCCGAACGCCACGAACGATCCCACCGAGATCGCGCCGCGAATGACAAGCGCGCCACCGAGTCCGATCACAACCACCGCGCCAAGTCCGGCGAGCAGCGAGAAGACGGGATTCATCGTGCCGTAGAGTCGGACCAGTGACATGTTCCGCGAGAGATATTCGTCGTTCAGCTTGCCGAACCGCTCGATCTCTGCCGCCTCTTGGCCGTACGCGCGGACGATGCGGGCGCCGGTCAGATTCTCCTGAGCGTGAGTCGTGAGAGTGGAGAAGTGTTCCTGGACGGCGTCGAAGCGCTGGTGGATTGCGCTCCCCATCCGCACCGTGATCACCGGCAGCGCGAGCATCGGCAGCAGTGCGAGGACGGTGAGAACAGGGTCGATGCGAAGCATGAACGCAAGCGCGAAGATCCCGCTCGCAACTGTATTCACGAAATACATGATCGCCGGCCCCGCAGCCATTCTCACCGCTCCGAGATCGTTCGTCAGACGCGCCATGATGTCGCCGGTGCGCGTTCGCGCGAAGTATGATGCATCGAGCGTCTCGAGGTGCTCGAACAGATCGTTGCGCAGGTCGTATTCGATCATCCGGCTGACGCCGTTCATCAGACTTCGCATTTCGTAGCGCATCGCGCCGGCAGCGAGCGCGGTCCCGACAATCGCCCCTGCCACCATCCACGCCGTCCGCAGGGGTGCTCCTGCCCGCATCGCGTCGATGCCCTGTTTCAGCAGCCACGGAATAACACTTGTGATGGCGGTCGAAACGATTACAAGCACAAGCCCCGCAAGGACTTGCCACCGATAGGCGCGAAAGAATGGAACCAGGCGTCGGAGGTCTTTCATAATTGGCACACCGATTGCCCTTCAATAGGGTCTAACGACTTGAGCTTCAAGGGCTTCGGCAGTGCCACATAAATTGGAGGCAGTAGAGATGTCAAGAACAATAGTGAGATGGTGCGCCCCGGTCGCGCTCGTGATCGCGGTCGGCCTGACTGCGTGCACGGGAAAGAAGGACGACACGCTCGCTCAGGACACCACGCTCAACCGTGACCTGCAGATGGCGAACGCCGATACCGGCATCCAGCCAGCACTGAAAGATGTGCCCGCAGTTACAACGCCGACGCCTGCGCCGGCGACACCAGCTCGGACGTCCACGGGCCGAACGGTAGTTCGCACGCCCACGCGTCCGGCTCCGGCCCCCGCGCCGACCACCGCCACTACCGCCAGCGGAAACACGGTGACGC
Organism: Gemmatimonadaceae bacterium; assembly: GCA_041486565.1. GTDB lineage: Bacteria > Gemmatimonadota > Gemmatimonadetes > Gemmatimonadales > Gemmatimonadaceae > UBA4720. The sequence continues at coordinate 20,780 of JBGPLS010000024.1, read as the reverse complement.
GGACATCCGGCGGCTCGGAACGGGCTGTCGGAACGATCGCTGCCGGCTCGACACTCAATCTCGCTTCCAACTCGCGCGTCTGCACGAACACCAATCGCGTAGGTCAGCGGTTCACCGCGACAGTTTCACAGTCGGTAACCGGCTCGAATGGAGCGACGATTCCAGCAGGCGCGACGGCGACGATCGAGATCACGGAGCTCAAGCGCAGTGAGAACGTGAACGACAACGTCGTGATGGGATTCCGAGTCGTCTCCGTCTCGTTTGGCGGCCGGACCTACCCGGTCGTGGCGACGACGAGCTATGCGAAGGTCGACAAGATCAGGAATCAGCCGAAGGACAAGGACGTGCAGAAGGTCGTCGGCGGCGCTGCGGTCGGCGCGATCATCGGCCAGGTCCTCGGGAAGAGCACCAAGGCGACCGTGATCGGCGCAGCGGCCGGTGGCGCAGCCGGCGCGGGAGCTGCAGCAGCGACCGCGAATTACGAAGGCTGTGTTCCGAGTGGAGGCCGCATAACAGTGTCACTCGACTCGCCGGTGCAGGTTCAGGTCTAGCGCACCGCGCCGCGAGCGAAACAACAAGGAAAATACGAGGATTGAATTATCGAGCTATGAGCAAGCTGGCTGCTGGCGCGACACCCGGTAAGTATTCGCCGACAAAAACGCCGGCGTATGGGATGCGCAGTTCTTCGCTGGCAGCTGGTAGCTGCGCTTCTGACAGCGCGCAGCTGTGCCTCTCTCGTTTTCAACCTTATCTTCGTCCGCGCTGGGTCCCGAGCCCCATCCTGAAGTTGAGCCGCGTGCTCCGCTGTGTCAGCGTATTGCTCTGGTTATTCCCAATCTCCGTTCGCTCGTGCAGGACGAGCCCGTAGTCCTGCACGAGGCTGATCTGCATCGTCGGATTGAACGTGTAGCCGAATCCGTAGCCGAAGGTAAAAAAGGGATCGGTATTTCCGCCCACCGGCTCGAGCGCCTTCTTGTCGGAGTCCCGTCGAAGATTCCTGTAGAATGCCGCTCCTCCGGAAACCTCCAGGACCTGATGCAATCCCTGTCCGCCACCCGCATGGAATGACGCGCCGGCTGTCGTCAGGTCGAGATGCGCGTCGCAGCTGCCACAGCTGGGCCCGGTGTACACGAACGGAAGGTCCACGTAGGTGATCACGCCACCCAGCGAGAACTGGTTCTGAACAGCCTTCTCGAAGGATGCGCGGTACTGCCAGCTCGTTCCTTCGCCGAAATCCCACGTACTCGACGTCGCCCCGTCGCTGACTTCATTTGCGCCGTAGAGTCCCAAGCCGAGTGAAACCCAGCTCGACGGCTCGCTGACCAGCGGCGCGCGTCGCCTGATCTGTGCATTCGCCGACGGCGCTGTTACGAGGACGAGGGCAATCAGAATGTATTTGGTCACTTGTGCTCCGAGTTCTTGCGGCTCGCGCGAAGCGGCCGGTAAGTTAGGTCGTGACTCACCACGCACGGACGGATCGGGATGACTGATCCCAGGGCCACGGAACGTCGCAATCCGCGGACCGCTTCGATCGATCTTGCCGACCCGCTCGAGATCGTGGATGTCATAAACGCCGAAGACCGCATGGTTCCGGATGCCGTCTCCACTCAGCGCGAGCAGATCGCCGCCGCAATAGCTACCGCCGAGACCTGCTTCCGCGAAGGAGGACGGCTTTTTTACGTCGGCGCCGGGACATCCGGCCGGTTGGGCGTGCTCGATGCGAGCGAATGCCCGCCCACCTTCGGCACCGACCCCGAGATGGTGCAGGGCATCATCGCCGGCGGCCTGCCCGCTCTCACCCGGTCGCAGGAAGGCGCCGAAGACGTTGTCGAGAACGGTGCAAAAGCAATGGACCAGCACTCGGTAGCGCCGCATGATTTCGTCATCGGCATCGCCGCCTCCGGCACGACTCCGTACGTGCACTCGGCAATCCGAAGAGCGCGCGAGCTCGGCGCGCGCACCGCGATCATATCGTGCTCACCACCCCCGGCCGGTCTTCTCGACGAAGTGGATATCGCGATTCTGCCGATCGTCGGACCGGAAGTGGTCACCGGATCCACACGCATGAAGGCGGGCACGGCAACCAAGCTTGTGCTGAACATGATCACCACCGGCGCGATGATCCGCCTCGGCAAGACCTACGGCAATCTCATGGTCGACCTCAGGGCCACCAACAACAAGCTCAAGGATCGGAGCGAGCGGATCATCGTGGAGGTGTGCGGCGTTTCACGCGGGGAGGCACGAAGACTGCTCGAGTCCGCAGATAAGAGTGTGAAGACAGCGATCGTCATGCAGAAGCTGGGCGCGTCACGCGAAGAAGCGGAGAAGGCGCTCGCGCTCGCGGGCGGCGTCATCCGGCGCGCGATTCCCGACGCACCGCCGCCAGTGGCAGAATGAGCGACTCGAAGGAAAGTCAAGTGCGATCCAACGCTGCAGAGACTGTCGCACGCGAAGGCTCCGGGACCGGTCGAGGCGCGCTTCTGGTTGGTCTGATGTCCGGCACGTCGCTCGATGGAGTAGCTGCCGCGGTCGTGCGATTCACGGATCGCGACGGGAAGGTGGAAGCCGAGCTCGTCGGCTTCACTCAGCGGCCCTACACGCGCGAGCAGCGGGAGCGCCTCGCCTCCGCGCTCGTGGAAGGCACGCCTGCGGAATACTGCCGGCTTGGTTTCGATCTCGGAGAATGGCTCGCGGCCGCCGCCGTCGCCGCAATTGCCGAAGCCGGTGTCTCGCGAAACGAGATCGCGGCCATCGCGTCGCATGGCCAGTCGATATGGCACGTGCCGGGACATTCGACCTGGCAGCTCGGCGAATCGGCTGTGATCGCCGAGCGACTCGGAGTTCCCGTGGTGAGCGACTTCCGCGTTCGCGATGTCGCCGCCGGCGGACAGGGCGCACCGCTCGTGCCGATTGCCGACGCGATGATTTTTTCATCGCCGACGAGCTGGCGCGCTCTCCAGAATCTCGGTGGAATCGGAAACGTCACCGTCGTTCCACCCAATGGAGACCTGAGCGGCGTCCGTGCATTCGATACCGGACCTGGCACCGGAGTGATCGACAAGGTAACGCGCAAGCTCTTCCCGGAGCATCCATACGACATCGACGGAAAGCTCGCCGCTTCCGGAAAGCCTGTCTCGAGGCTCGTGACCTCGCTTCTCAACGATCCGTATTTCGCGGCCCCGCCGCCCAAGTCCACCGGGCCGGAGCACTTCAGTGCAAACTACGTGAGATCTCTGATCGCGACGTGCCGCTTCCTCGAGGATGGTGGCATCGACGCTGACATCATCGCGACGGCGGTGGAGCTCACGGCGCAAAGCATCGCCGATTCATACCGGCGATTCATCGCCGAGCCCATAACGGAGGTGGTTCTCTCTGGTGGTGGCGCGAGGAATCCCACGCTCGTGAAGGCCATCTCGAATGCGCTCGCGCCACTGCCCGTGCGGTTGTTCGACGAGCTCTTCTTCGACGGCGAGGCAAAAGAAGCGGTGGCCTTTGCATTGCTGGGGCACCTGTTCCTGAAGGGGAGGCCCGGAAACGTGCCGGGCGCGACGGGTGCCCGCGGTCCACGCATTCTCGGGAAGCTTACGCCACCATGAACGACATTGCTCAACTGCTGATGCCGGCGATCCGCTGGGATGTCTCACGAGGTTACGAGACCTCACGCGAGCTGATCGATCTCGCCCTCGAGCGCGGTGTCGGCGGCTTCATCCTGTTCGGCGGTGAATCCGACGCTGTCCGTGCGCTGACCGCCGAGCTGCGGTCACGGTCGCGCATTCCTCTTTTGATCGGCGCCGATCTGGAAAGGGGTGCCGGCCAGCAGTTCGCCGGAGCGACTGGATTGCCGCCGTTGGCGGCGATAGCATCGCTCGGCGACCCATCGGCGATCAGTGGCGCGGCGGCGTTGACCGCGCGCGAAGCGCGCGCGCTCGGAATCAACTGGATCTACGCTCCGGTATGCGACCTGGACATCGAGCCCGCGAATCCCATCGTCGGGACACGTTCCCTGGGATCCGATCCCCACAAGGTCGCAGCCGATGCGGTTAGATGGATCGAGGCGTGCCAGATTACCGGCGTGCTCGCGTGCGCGAAGCATTTTCCGGGGCATGGACGGACCACCGTGGATTCACACGCAGCGCTCCCAACGGTGGATGTCGGCGCGGAAACGTTGAGGGAAACGGACCTTGTCCCCTTCGAGGCCGCGGTGGAGGCCGGGGTCGCGGCGGTCATGACGGCCCACGTCGCCTATCCCGCATTCGATCCGTCCGGTGCTCCTGCAACTCTCTCGCGCACTATTCTCAACGATTTGCTTCGCGAGGACATCGGCTTCCCCGGTCTCGTCGTGACCGATGCGCTGATAATGGAGGGCGTGCTCGGCGGCGGAGAAGCGACGGCGGTGGTCAGGGCACTCGCCGCAGGATGCGATCTGCTTCTCTATCCCACCGATCTCGCGGCGTGCATCGAGGCGATCGATGCCGCGTTCGAGCGCGGCGAGCTGAGCGAGGACAGGATCGCGCTCTCGCTCCAGAGACGCAGGCGATGGGCGGACTGGGCGAACGCCGAGCCTTCTCCGGCGGCCGTCACGCGCGACGATGCGATCTGGGCGGAGCAGCTCTCCGACCGAGTGGTCCACCGGCTGCGGGGCGAGGCGCGCCCAATCTCGGAGAAGGTCGAAGTCATCATCGTCGACGATGATCTCGGGGGACCGTACCCGCCGCCGTCGCGCCAACCGTTCATCGAGACTTTGGGGGAAAACGAAGTGAGCGCCGAAGTGCGTGACACACCTTCAGGTACCAACGGGACGGACGTGGTGATCGCGCTCTTCGGCGACATTCGCTCGTGGAAAGGGCGTCCGGGCTATTCCGCGCGAGCTCTCGATGGAGTCGGCCTGACGCTCACGGCGGCGCGCGACCTTGGCCAGAACGCGACGATCGTCCAGTTCAGCCACCCGCGGCTGGCGGCCTCGATACCGGGAGATGCGCCCATTCTTTGCGCATGGGGTGGGGAGGCGGTGATGCAGAGAGCCGCGGCGCGCATGATGGCGGGTACCAGAAGCACCGCTGTGAGTAAAAGGGGGACTGGAACAGCCTGATGGACGCATCCAGGTCGCGGTCGCCACTTCGAGTCTTCGGCCAGCCGAAGATGGCGGCGCTTCTCGTCCTCGGCTTCTCCTCCGGACTTCCCCTGTTCCTGACCGGAACGGGAAAGACTCTCCAGGCGTGGATGACGACCGCACATGTGAGCCTCACCACGATCGGGTGGTTCAGCCTGGCTGGACTGCCGTATTCGCTGAAATTCCTCTGGTCGCCCGCTCTCGACCGATATGTCCCGCCCTTCCTGGGACGAAGGCGTGGCTGGCTGGTGATCACCCAAGTTGCGCTTCTGATCGCCATTGCGGCAATGTCGTTCCACGATCCGGTCACCGGCCTCCGGATGCTCGCCGTCAACGCGATCCTCATAGCGTTGTTCAGCGCATCGCAGGACATCGTTGGCGACGCCTACCGCACCGACGTGCTGAGCGACCGGGAGATGGGGGCCGGCGCATCGGTGTGGGTCCTTGGCTATCGCATCGCGACGCTCATCACCGGATCGGTAGCACTCATTCTCGCCGATAGACTCTCATGGCCCACGGTGTATCTGCTGCTTTCGGCGCTGATGCTGATCGGCATCGTCGCCTCGTTCCTCGCACCGGAGCCGGTGATGCGGGAAGCGCCGCCCAGGACCCTCGGCGAGGCGGTGGTGCTCCCATTCCGCGAATTCTTCTCGAGGTCGGGATTGGTCCGGGGCGTGGTCGTCCTCGTCTTCATCATCCTCTACAAGTATTCCGACAGTCTTGCCGGCAGCATGACGACGCCATTCCTCCTCAAAACCGGCTTCACGCAGCGGGAGATCGGGGTGGTGCTGGGCGGCGCAGGACTGATCGCCATCATCGTCGGCACGATCGCCGGCGGCGCGATCATCGCGCAATACGGAATCAACCGGCCATTATGGATCTTCGCGGTGATTCAGGCGCTCAGCAATCTCACTTACTACGGTCTCTCGCTCGCCGGCAAGAACCACGCGTACATGGTCTTTGCGGTGATCATCGAGCAGTTCGGACTCGGGCTCGTGAGCGCGTCGCTCACCGCCTACCTGATGGTGATGTGCAACAAGCGCTTCTCGGCCACGCAGTTTGCCCTGCTTTCGAGTCTCATGGCTGCGAGTCGCGACATCCTGGTTGCGCCAGGCGGCAACGTCGCAGAGTCGCTCGGCTGGCCGTCCTTTTTCGTGATCACCGTCATCGCGGGAATACCCTGCCTGCTCCTTCTTCCATTCATCGCGCCATGGAGCGCGGAGCTCCCGAACGGAGCAGCGGAGCACGAGGGGACGACAACCGCGGATCGAGACGTTACGTCAGCTGCCTGATTTACGCCGCCGGCTTCTCTTCTTCGTCCTTGTCGGTGGTGAAGCGTCCCACCACGACGGTGACGTTGTCGGGGGCCCCCGTCTCCAGCGCCCGCTCGACGAGCGCGCTGCAGAGCGCGCCCAGGTCCTGATTGTCAGAGACCATCTTCGCGATTTCTGCCGAGCTGACCTGGTTGGAAAGCCCATCGCTGCAGAGAAGTACGACATCGCCGTCGCGCAGCCGGTCTCGCGTCAGCTCCGGGACCACCGCTTCCTCGGGCCCGAGAGCCTGAAGGATGATGTTGCGGTGCTCGCTCTTCTCAGCCTGCTCCTCCGACATCTTGCCCGCGTCCACCATCCGCTGGACGAGCGACTGATCCTTGGTCATCTGCTTCGCCGTCCCGTCACGCACGATGTACGCGCGGCTGTCGCCCACCTGCGCGAAGTAGACCATTCCATTGACGGTGAGGGCCAGCGTCGCGGTTGTTCCCATGCCGTGATGCACCCGGTTCTCGATCGCGTGCGCGTGGATCTCCCTGTTCGCCGCGAAAAGCGCCTGCTGGAGCGCGTCGGCGACGACGACTGTGCCGCGCAGCCCTCCGTGCTGCCAGCGATTGCGCAGATACTCGTATGAGATCTTCGTGGCCAGCGAGCTCGCGATCTCGCCCGAAGCGGCGCCGCCGACGCCGTCGGCCACCATCATCACCGCGGGCACAGCTTCGGCGCGGATCGGCGACGCGTCGTTCTCGTTCACACAGTTGCCCGACACCAGGTCGCCGATGAGAAACGAGTCCTCGTTGTGCTCCCGTATCAGACCGACGTCGGTGCGCCCGGTGATCTCGAGCGTACCGTCAGGAAGCGCCGGAAATTCCGCGGTAAACGGCTCGGCGCTCTTCATGCGTGTGAAGGCCCGCCGCACCTTCGGGTGCGTGAGGAAGTAGTCGATGTATCGAGCTGGCGGCACGGCATCCGCGAGAATATAGGTGAGGCGATACGGATGCGCCTAGAGTATAACGGCCCTCCGATCGAAACGACTGTGGTACCGAGAATGCAATCAGCTTCTCAACAAGACGACCGAGCCCTCATGATGACAACCAGATTTCGCTTTTACGCGCGCTTCACCGCCGCATTCGTTGCACTCACCGCCTTCGCGACCGCCTGCGCCCCGCGGAGACCCGCTGCTCCGGCGCCGCACCCCGTCCCGGCGATTCCCGTTCCGGTTCCGATCACCCGCGCCCCGGTTCCCGCCGCCAACCCGGATCTTCCGCCTGTGCCGCACGTCGCCGGCCCGCTCGAGATCAAGGTGGTTTACCCCACCGCGGGCCAGCTCATCCAGTCGCAGGATTCCAATTTCATCTTCGGGTCGGTGGGCAATGGAGACGCGGGCCTGACGATCAACGGCGTCCCGACACCGGTCTGGCCGAATGGGTCATTCATGGGCTGGCTGCCGAATCCGCCTCGAGAGCTCTCCCGGTACGACATCGTCGCGACGACGGGACCGGATACCGTGCGGCTGTCGCATCCGGTGAAGCTTCTGCCGCCTGGACCCGTTGTTCCGGATACGGTGCAGCTGCTGACGCCGGCGCGATATGCCGCGCTCATCGGTCCGGCAACGGTCTCCAACGATACAGATCGAGTCGTCACGGCCTACCGGCCAACGGGCGGCGCTGACAGATGGTTTCTGATCCCAGGCACGATCGTAAAGGTCGTGTCGTTCAAGGGCGTCTACGCCAACGTGGAGCTGGACAGCATGCAGACTGTCCAGATCGAGCGGCCCGATCTCAATACGCTTCCGCCGAGATATTTCCCGGTGGCCCGGAAGACGAAAACGTTTCGCGTCGTTCGGGCGCAGGATTGGGTGGACGTCGTGATCCCGGTGAGTCAGCGCCCGGCATATCTGGTCGACGAGACAGAGTCCTCGCTCACGCTCACCCTTTACGATGTCACAGGGAGGCGCCGGCGAGCGCTCACGCAGCCGACCAGGAGTTACGTCAGCTCCGTCGCGGCCGATGTCGCCGGTCAGGAGATGCGCTACACGATTGCACTCCGTGGCCCGGTCTATGGGTATCAGCCGCTCTGGCAGGACAGCGTCTTCATTCTGCGCGTGCGTCGTCCGCCTGCCATCGACGCCAGCGACCCGCTGCGCGGCCTCACGATCGCGGTCGACGCGGGTCATCCCCCGATCGGAGCCACCGGGCCCACGAGCCTCTGGGAGCCTGAGGCCACACTTCCCGTCGGATTCAAAGTCCGAGATATGCTCATGGCACGCGGCGTCAAAGTGTTGATGACGCGCACCACTCCTGAGCCGGTGGATCTCAATCTTCGGCCGACAATGGCGCGCCGCGCGAACGCGCACGCTCTGGTGTCCATTCACTTCAATGCCGTCCCCGACGGAATGAACCCGTTCGTCGCACAAGGCACGTCGACATATCATTTCTGGAAACACTCCGAGCCCCTCGCCAGCGCAACGCAGGAGGCCCTTGTCGCGCAGCTCGCTCTCCCCGACAAAGGCTTCATTCGCAGAAATCTCGCCCTTGTGCGGCCCACCTGGATGCCCGCAATACTGTGCGAGGGTGCATTCATCATGATGCCCGATCAGGAGGCGGCGATCCGCACAGCCGAGTATCAGGAGCGCTACGCGCGCGCTATTGTGGAAGGACTCGATCGATACTTCCGCTCGCTGGGCCAGGCAACGCATTGAAGAGTGACAGCGCCGGTACATCGTCGCTGCCCCGGAAGGGCGCAGCGATCGCCGGCCTGATTGCGCTTCTGCTCGTCGCAGCGGGAGGAGATCACCTCGCAGGTGCGCAGGTCGTTCCCAACGAGCAGTGGAGAACGATCGAGACCCGTCACTTCAGGGTCCATTTCACACCGCCGCTCGAGACAATGGCGCGGCGCACCGCACCAAACGCGGAACGCGCCTTCGAGCTGCTCTCCCGTGAGCTCGTCCCTCCCCGGGGCAAGGTCGATCTCGTAATCGCCGACAACGTCGATTACACGAATGGGTACGCGACGCCGTTTCCCTCCAACCGCATCGTGATCTTCGCTCATCCGCCGGTTGACGAAATCTCGCTCCGCAACTACGCCGACTGGAGCCAGCTGGTCGTGCAGCACGAGCTGACACACATCTTCCACCTCGACCGGGCGAGGGGGATCTGGAAGCTCGGCCGCTATGTACTCGGCCGTCACCCACTGCTCTTTCCCAACATCTACATGCCCGCGTGGGTGACAGAGGGGCTCGCCGTGTACTATGAGTCGCGACTCACTGGTACGGGCAGACTCGAGGGATCGGAGCACTACATGGTCGCGCGTGCCGCCGCCCAGGAAGGCGCCTTTCCGAGCCTGAACGAGATGTCGCTCGTGACGTCGCGATTTCCCGGGGGTGAAACGGTGTACGTGTACGGGGGGTTCATGTTCGACTATCTGTCGCGAGCTCGCGGCGAGAAGCGCATCCGGGATTTCGTCGAGCTTTCCAGCGGGTCGATCTTTCCGCTGACGATCAACGGCAAGGCCCGGAAGGCGTTCGGCATCAGCTTCGAGCGCGCGTGGAAGCAATGGACCGATTCGGTGACGCGAATGACCTCGCGCAACATGGAGCCGATCGCTGGATGGCGGCAGCTCACCTCCGAGGGCTGGCTCGTCTCTTCTCCGCGATGGCGGGATGATCGGACGTTGATTTACGGGGCAGCCACGCCCCGCGACGTTCCGGAGGCGTACTCGGTGGGGCTCGACGGTAATGCGACGAAGCTCGGCCGGCGCAACGCCCGCGGTGTGAACGTTGTGCTCCCGAATGGCGATCTGCTCTTCAGCCAGCCCGACTTCACGGATCCATACCGGTTGCGCAATGACCTCTACGTTCAGCATGGCAATCGGCAGGTGAGACTGACACATGGTGCGCGTCTGTCGGCGCCTGACGTACGCCGCGACGGTGCAATCGTCGCCGTGCAGGATGTTCCGGGGTCAACACGGATCGTGCGCGTATCAGGCGACGGATCCACGATCACGCCCGTCACCCGGGGAATCCTCGAGGAGCAGTGGGTGGAGCCGAGATGGTCGCCGGACGGCGCACGCATCGCGGCGGTCCGAATCCCGCGCGGAGCCAGGCCCGAGGTCGTGATCGTCGACACGCTCGGAACCGTGCTCTTCTCGTATCGGTTCGACCGCGCGATTCCCGCTTCGCCAAGCTGGTCGCGCGACGCCTCCAAACTCTATTTCTCGTCTGATCACACGGGAGTGATGCAGCTCTACTCGCTCGCGATCCCGTGGGTGGAGCAGGCCGGCCTGACGCGACTCAGCAATGCAGTGACAGGAATGTTCGCTCCCGAGCAATCACCGGACTCGGCGTGGCTGGCAGCGCTCGTCTATCGGACCGACGGGTTTCATCTCGGCGTGGCGCCGCTTCCACGCGAGCCGGTCGCCGTCAACGATGCCGCGATCCTCGGCGCGAGATCCGATTGCGCCGCCTGCCGGATAGCGGATGCCGGACTGCCGCCCGGTATCCCGATGGACAGCAGTGCGGCCGTGCGTTATTCGCCGTGGCGCTCGCTGCTGCCGACGTACTGGGAGCCGGTTGTCGAGAGCACGACGGGCGTCGGTACGCGGATCGGCGCTGCGACGAGTGGAACGGACATCGTCGGCCGTCATGTCTATTTCGCGCGTGCGACATTCAACGCGAAGCACCGGGAAGGTGAAGGCTTTGCCGTTTACCGTTACTCGGGCCTGGGGCAGCCATACATCGACTTGAGCGCCGAGCAGGCGTTCGATCACGACTCGATCGGGAATTCCGCGGGCCAGATCGTCGGCGATCTTGCCCAGCGCGCCCGCATCTATTCCGTCAGCGCGACAATCGCGCGACCGCGTGTGCGGACATCGGGTTCGTTGTCGGTTGGAGGAGAGATCGAGACGCGCGATTATTCGAGCGATCCCGATTCGCTCATCGCGCGACTTCCATCGCTCTTCCGGGAGTCTCCGCGATACCCATCAATCTTCACTTCGGCCGGGTGGACCAACACGCGCCACGCGCCGCTCAGCATCTCCCGTGAGGATGGGATCGCGGTGAGCGCCACAGCGCGACAACGCTGGCGATCCGGGAGTGCCGCCGACGGAGGAACCAGGTCGAGCCGAAGCGTGGTCGGCATTGGTGCCGCCTACAAATCGCTCGACCTGTCGGGATTCGCGCACCACGTGATTGCGCTTCGCGGCGCCGCCGGCTACGCCGACGATCGGGCAATCTCTTCCTTTTCCGCGGGAGGATTGAGCGGCACGTCGCTCCAGGTGCTCAGCGGCGTGTCGGTAGGCGACGAGCGGCGAACCTTCGGCGTGCGTGGTTTCCCCCCGTCAGCCGAGCGCGGCATTCGCGCATTTGCCGGATCGCTCGAGTATCGTGCGCCGATCGCTGCTCCCTCGCGACACATTCGCTTCATCCCGCTGTTGTTCGACCGCATCTCAACAATCGTATTCGCCGATGCCGGCCGGGCGTACTGTCCCGGCGGCTCAGCGCAGACAGCCGTTGTGTGCCGTCCGTCTGATTCCGGAAATCCGTGGCTCGCGTCGGTTGGTGGGGAGATCAACCTCGATGCGGCGATCTACTACGATGCACCGGCCAGAATCAGACTCGGAGTCGCCGCGCCGGTGGCGAGTCGAGATTTCGCGCGAGCCAGGGCGGCGAGCGTCTACTTCACGTTTGGCTCGTCGTTCTGAAGTTGAGCGGACAGCAAAAAGCCGAACGCAGTCAGCAGCCAGCGCGTCCAGGGGTATGGACCTGAAGAACCCCCGAAAAAAAACCTTGACAAAACGGTCTTTGCCGCACGTGAAAGCGGGCAAGTTTTTCCACTTCCGAGGGTAGCAAGATGCGACTTAATGGCAGCCCCGCCGCATTCGTGATGTGGATACTATAAGTCGTTGGGATGTAGTAAGTTACATAGGCACTGGCGTGGAAACACGAACGCCGGTAAACTGCTTCCCCCAACCCATCCGTAATCCAATAAATACGCAATCGTTTGAGGTCGTGTTCCTTTCTTGACAATCGTTATCATAAGCGGAGAGTTGTATTAATGCCGATACCTGCCACCCCACCCTCGGGCGCTGCGGAGCTCAATCAAAACGCGCGCACCGTGATTGAAAAGCGCTACCTGATCAAGGACGCGACGGGCCAGCCGACTGAGCAGCCCGAGGACATGTTCTGGCGGGTGGCGACGACGGTGGCGGAGGCTGATCGGCGTTACGGCGCGGGTGAGGCAGCGGTGTCGCAGCTCGCGCGGGATTTCTACCTGCTGATGACCGAGCGTCGCTTCGAGCCGAACTCGCCGACGCTCATGAACGCCGGCCGGCCGCTTGGTCAGCTTTCGGCGTGTTTCGTTCTTCCCATCGAGGACTCGCTGTCCAACGGACAGAACGGGATCTACGACACGTTGCGGGCGATGGCGCTCATCCATCAGTCCGGCGGCGGAACGGGCTTCAGCTTCTCGCGACTCCGGGGCAGTGGGTCGATGGTGCGCTCGACGACCGGCGTGGCTTCGGGACCGGTGTCGTTCATGAAGCTCTACGACGCGTCGACCGACGCCGTGAAGCAGGGCGGAACGCGCCGCGGCGCGAACATGGGGATTCTGCGCGTCGATCATCCGGACATCATGGATTTCATCACCTGCAAGGAAGACCTGACGCAGGCGACGAACTTCAACATCTCCGTGGCGGTGACGACGAAGTTCATGGAGGCGGTCAAGGCGGGAACCTCGTACGACCTGATCGATCCCTCGACGGGCAAGGCGGCCGGCCAGCTCGACGCGCGTCAGGTCTGGGGAAAGATGATCGAGGACGCGTGGCGCACCGGCGAGCCGGGATGCTTCTTCATCGACGAAGCCAATCGTTACAATCCGGTGCCTCATGTCGGCAGCTACGAGGCGACCAATCCATGTGGCGAGCAGCCGCTCCTGCCGTACGACGTCTGCAACCTGGGGTCGATCAACCTCGGCTGCTACGTGAAGGACGGTGTGATGGACTGGACCGCCTTTGCCAGCGACATCCATCTCTCGGTGCGCTTCCTCGACAACATCATCGACGTCAACAAGTATCCGCTCCCCGAGATCGACGCGCTCTCGAAGCGCATCCGGCGGATCGGATTCGGCGTGATGGGCTTTGCCGATGCGCTCGTAAAGCTTGGGATCCCATACAATTCAGGCGACGGCATCGCTTTCGGCGCGAAGCTCCAGAAGTTCGTCGACACCGAGTCGAAGCGTGAGAGCGAGCGGCTGGCCAACGAGCGCGGACCCTTCCCCGAGTGGGCGCGGTCAATCTGGGGGCCCGACGAGACCTGCGCGCGCGGAGTCGGCGGAGCGCGCATCCGCCCGATGCAGATGCTTCGCAACTGCAACGTCAACACCGTCGCCCCGACGGGGACGATCTCGATCATCGCCGGCTGCTCGTCGGGAATCGAGCCGCTGTTCGCCGTCGCCTTCATGCGGAATCAGGCGGGCGTGATGATGCCCGACGTCAATGAAGACTTCCTCCGCGTCGCGAAGAGCGAAGGCTGGTATTCGGAGGAGCTGATCGAGAGGATCGCGAAGGAAGGGCATATCCACTTTCCCGAGGTTCCGGAGAGATGGCAGCATGTCTTCGTGACGGCCCACGACATCACGCCCGAGTGGCACGTTCGGATGCAGGCCGCCTTCCAGGAGCACTGCGATTCGGCGATCTCCAAGACCACCAACTTCCCGCACTCCGCGACGCCCGACGACGTGCGTGCGATCTACGAGCTCGCCTACGAGCTCAAGTGCAAGGGCGTCACCGTCTATCGCGATGGATCGCGGGACAATCAGGTGCTTTCCACCGGCGCAACCGACAAGGCCAAGGCGGTGCGCGATGGTGGAGGAGCGCCCAGCCGCGGTGAAGTAGGCGACCTCAAGGGAACGATCGCCGAGCTGGAAACGGAGATCGAGCGGCTCAAGACGCAGCTGTTCGACGTCGAGGCCGAGAATCTCCAGCGCCGTCAGAAGCGCGCGCGTCCGGATGCCCTTCGCGGAACGTCCATTCGCAAGGAAACGCCTCTCGGGACGATGTTCACCCACATCACCGAAGACGATCGCGGCCAGCCTTTCGAAGTGTTCATCAACCTCGGCAAAGCGGGTGGCGCGGCGATGGCCGACGTCGAGGCCATCGGGCGGCTGATCTCACTCGGCCTTCGCTCGGGGATCTCGATCCAGGCGATTCACCGGCAGCTCCGCGGGATCAGCTCCGATCGCGCCGTGGGCGTCGGTCCGCACAAGGTGCTTTCGGTTCCGGACGCGATTGGAATTGCGCTCGAGGACTGGATGCGCGAGAAGCAGGGGATTCAGCAGGACCTGCTGAGGGCACAGACGCCTCCGGAGGGCATGCCCGCAGTCTCCGCCCCGGCCAACACGGGAGCCCCCGGATCAGTGGGAACGCAGGCCCAGTACGAATTCGAGAAGGTGAGCGGAGGCGAGACGTTCATTGGAACGTGTCCTGACTGTGGCTCGTCAATGGAATTCGCGGAAGGGTGCGCGAAGTGCCACGTGTGCGGGTATTCCGAGTGCGGATGACTCCGGCTCACCGTTGTCGAATATGATCCCCTCGCCCTGAAGCAAAACGCCCGAAGGGCACTGCCGCTCGCCTCTGTTACCTCTTGGAGACGAGCGTCTTCTTCACCCATCCCTCGCCGTCGGCAGCCTGCACCTTGAGGTATCCTTCCGCCTCCTGGCCGAGGAAGACGAGTTCAGTCCCCTTCTTGAGCGACGCGACGACCCGCGCCGCGTTCTTCGAGTCGGACAGAAGCTTGACGTTGTCGATCTTCGGGACAACCACATCCCCTTCGTTGAACACCGGGCCCGCGCTGGTTTCGTCGCCCGAGAGGCCCGCGCCCTTGAACCTGCCGGCGCGCGCCATGAGCTCGGGATTCCCTTTGAGGGACCTCACGATGTTGTTGTAGTTGTCAAGGTACGAAGCCGCTATGACCTTGCCTTCAGCGGTGCTCGTGTATCCACCCCCGCCGGCGAGGACCCCTCCGCCATAACCGATCGCTCCCAGCGAAAAATCAGTCTTCTTGGCTTTGCCCTCGGCGGCGGCGATCTGCACGGTGGTGCGTGCGTCGGAGACGAGGATGCTGGTTTGAGCTTCCTTGAACTTGAGCCCACCAGCGACCGCGCCGAGCCGGCTGCGACCCAGCAGCCCGCCCACCACAGCGCCGACGCCACCTGCATTAGGGTTATCGATGGTGACCGCCGGAGTCAGAATGAAGTCCGCCGCCTTCATCTGCCCACCACCCATATTGGCGTCCTGCTGCATCTCACCCGAGCGCGCCAGCGATCGCTCCTGCTGCATGTTCTGCATCGCCACGCCACGCTCGACGACGACAAAGCAGTTTGACTGCTGCGCCATCATGCGAAGCAAGCTCGCCGGGGAACCGAGCTGGTAACGCTGGAGGTACGCCATGTATTGTTGCTGCGGCTCGACGACTGCCAGGGTGCCGATCGGCTTGTCACACTTCTGGAGCTGATTCTTGTCCTGCGCAGCGACAGTCCGCGCAGTGCCGGCGAACATGATACCGGCGAGCACAGTCGTCCGGGCCAACGACGTGATATTCATGGTGCACGCCTCCTGGGTGTGGATCGGCATTCATCTTTTTGCACCGAAACTCTGGCCTGGCGGCGGCCAGCGAACGCAACGCCAAATCTGCACGCGACTCGCAACTCGCGAAAGCCCGCAAGGAAAGCTATGTTCGTGACCGGCCAGATTGTCCCGCTGCAAGATCTCTCGATTGAGCCAACGACCTGCGTCGGTAAGGAGGCGGTAATGAAACGGCGGACGACTTCTGGCGCCCTGTCGTGACGGCGTGCTTTATCCGCCACATGCCTTAGGAACTCGCGGCATGTCGCCAGAATCCATCGCTCTGGTTTTCGGCTGCCTGCTCCTGCTCATCGGAATCGTGGGCGGAGGACTGGAGCTCAAGGAACTCAAGGTACCGCAGGTGAACTGGGCGACCCGTCTGGTGACACTCGTGGCCGGGATTGCATTTATCGGCGTCGGCCTCAAGGGTCAGTTCGCGCAGAAAGCCGCCTTGTCACAGGGCGTTCAGGCTTCGCAACAGGGCGTTCAGGCTTCGCAACAGGGCGTTCAGGCTTCGCAACAGGGCGTTCAGGCTTCGCAACAGTCCCTGGTCGAAGTGCCTCCGGCTCCGCCCGTGAAGCCGGTAGCGGGGGGCACCTCGTCTGGTAGAGCCCACTCCGATACTCTGTTCTTCATGACGCGGCAGGTGACCGAGTTGGATCTACAGGGCAAGAGCAATTGGGAATTGGACGTCATGAGGAACGAGATTCACGCGCGGTACGGGAGGCGGTTCGCGCGCGCTGATTTGCAGGAGTACTTCGACAAGCAATCCTGGTACACGCCGCGGTACGAGATTGGCGCCTTCCCGTCACGACTATTGAGCCCGCTGCAGGAGCGCAACGCGCAATTCATTCTGGAGTACCAGCAGCGCACCCACACCAAGTGAAAAGCGAGCGATCGGGGCAGTTCGATTGAATGATCAAAGGCGACGTGATTGTGGTGCTGGGCGCCGCCGTGTGGCTGGGCGGAATCCCTAGTCCATCGCTGAGGCGCCGCGTCATACATGCCGTCGATCTGCTTCATGAGGGTGCCGCGCCGCGTCTTTTGCTCACTGGCGGGATCGGTCGCAATCCACCCTCCGAGGCTTCGGTGATGCGAAAGGTGGCGATCGACGCCGGTGTGTCGGATGCGCAAATCGTGCTCGAAGAGGAAGCGAAGAACACGCTGGAAAGTGCGACGCGCTGCGCTGAGATCATGCACCGGATGCAATGGCACCAGGCCATTGTGGTGACCGACCGCTACCACATTCTACGCGCAGTCGTAACGTTCCGGCTTCTGGGGATCGAGGCGCGGGCCAGTGCCCCTCGTGTCGGCCGGAGTGACACAGCCCGCTGGCGATGGATATGGTTGTATTTTCGTGAAGGACTTGCCTTGCCCTGGTATGCCTTGCGACTGGCGATGCTCAAGGGTCGAAGAACCGCATGATGATGACGCTGTAGTCGCCGCAAGAACTCGTTCACCTCGTGATTAGGGACGTCGCGATCCTTGGTTTTCCTCAGTCTCACAGCCTCACCGGCGACCACACTGATCCTTACGAGCCGCTGATCCAAAGGAGTGCCCGGTGTTACCAGTCCCTGAGCAAGAACGCGATTAGCGAAACGCAGGCAGCAGCAAGCGCGTCTCCGCGAGAGTGTCTCCGCGCGAGATGCATTCGATTCGCCCATCATTCGAATGACCGCGCTCCCGATTTTCCGGGAAGCCCCTAGTTTACTGAGGACGAAGCTCGTCGCTCTCCCATAATTCCAAAAACTCACTCGTCAGAACAACGGATGAAAAAGATCTCTGCGTACGTCCTGTCCCTCGCGTTTCTGCTCCCCGTCATCGCCGGCGGACAACAGAAGCAGCGCTTTGCCAGTCTCGACGAAGCCCTTGCCGCATCCGCCGCACTGTCCGGCCGCTCCGGCCCGCGGAGCGTGAACTGGATCGAGGGAGGGGCCCGGTTCTCGTTCATCGACCGGGTTGCGGGGACGAACAAGGAGGTCATCAAGGCATACGATCCTGCCTCCGGACGCGACACGGTTCTCTTCACCGCCGACGGACTTTCCTTCCCCGGAATGGCCAATCCTTTCACCTACGACTCCTTTCAATGGACGAGCGACTCGAAGCGCCTCGTCTTCCAGTCGAATTTCCAGCGTATCTATCGAAGATCGGGCGTCTCCGACTTCTACGTCTATTCACTCGCCGATCGCCGGCTTCAGCTCGCGACGCGCGGCGCCCGCACCGCCGAGCTCTCTCCCAACGGCGGGAAGCTCGGCTACGAAAAGGGCGGCGACATGTACGTCTCCGATCTCGCGACGCATCAGGAAAAACGACTGACCTCGAATGCGACCGAGAACGTCTACAACGGCCATTTCGACTGGGTCTACGAGGAAGAGTTCGGAATGGCACAGGCCTGGGCCTGGTCGCCCGACAGCCGCCGCATCGCGTACTGGCAGCTCGACGACAGTGCCGAACCCTTCGTCGAGCTCTCCGATTTGTCGGGATTCCATCCTGAGTGGGAGAAGATCCGAATTCCGAATGTGGGCGACCCCAACCCCAAGGTTCGCATCGGTGTGGTGGATGTATCGAGCAGAAGGAATACCTGGCTCGACACCGGAGAGCAGGGCGACTTCTACATCCCGCGCATCTACTGGACGAGCCAGCCCGACACTCTCGCGGTCATCACGCTCAACCGCGCGCAGAACGACATGAAGCTCTTCTTCTTCGATGTCAACAGCGGCGGGAAGCGGCTGGTGATGAGCGAGAAGTCGAAGACGTGGATAGACGTCTACGATTTCTACGCCGGCATTCAGGACATGATGACCTTTCCGGAAGGCTCGCACGAATTCTTCTGGATCTCCGACAGGGACGGCTGGCAGCACGTCTATCGCTACGATTACTCCGGCAAGCTCGTAAATCAGGTCACGCGCGGGAGCTGGAGCGCAACGCGGATCGAGGGGATCGACCCGAAGCGGCAGCTCGTCTACTACTCCTCGACGCGGGCGTCGCCACTCCAGCGGCAGCTGTCTTCCGTGAAGTTCGACGGCAGCGGCGGACTCGCGATTACGACTGCGCCAGGCAACCATCACATCGACATGTCGCCGAACGCGGCGTTTTTCATCGATCGATGGTCGTCGCTGCATCAGCCGTCGCAGGTGGACCTCTGGTCCTCGGCGAACGGAAAGCTCCTCACGATGGAGGACAACGCGTCGGTGAAGACCTGGCTTGCTTCCCACGAGTACTCTTATCCGGAAATCTTCACGTTCACGACTTCTGACGGCGCACGGATAGACGGCTCGATCATCAAGCCGGTACCCTTCGATCCATCGAAGCGCTATCCGGTGGTGTTCGACATCTACGGCGGCCCTGGATCACAGCAGGTATACGACCAGTTCAGCTCGAGCGGCCGCAACCAGTGGCTGGCGCAGGAGGACTACATCGTAGTCGGCGTCAATAACCGCGGCACCAACAATTATGGCAGCGCGTTCATGAAGATCGTCTACAAGCAGCTCGGCAAATACGAGGCGCGCGATTTCGCCGAAGCCGCGCGGTATCTAGACAAGCAGCCGTACGTCGACTCGACACGCACCGCCATCATGGGTACGAGCTATGGCGGATACAGCACGGTCTACACGATGGAGATGTATCCCGAGGTGTTCGAAGTCGGCATCGCCAATTCAGCCGTCGGCGACTGGCGGCTGTACGACTCCATCTACACCGAGCACTACATGGGCCTGTTGTCGGACAACAAGCAGGGTTACGTGGAAAGCTCGCCAATCGAGAATGCCGGAAAGCTGAAGGGACACCTGCTGCTGATTCATTCGCTGCTCGACGACAACGTCCATCCGGCGAACACGATGCAGCTCCTCACCGCGCTGACGAACGCCGGTAAGGACGCCGAGGTCCGCCTCTATCCGCCCGGCCATCACGGCGCCGCGTACAACCGCATGAGCTCCCGCCTCATTCAGGGAGCGACGGACGCATTTCTCGCGCGCTACTTCAAGGGAGAGATTCGGGACGCGGGCGTATCGCCAAGATAGTTGGGACACCAGTACAGCCCTGCGGATTGCTTTCGTTCATCGAAATGACCAACTTACATGGCTATGATCGGAGTGTGGGACTTTGTACTCCAGCCCACACCGAACATCGCCGCTGTTTCACGCGGCGATCGGCGCTACTGGCGACGCCGCCTCCCTCAGAGAGCGTCCTGGCATGACAAAATCTTCGGAAGCATCACGCGATCTGCCCTCCGAGCTTACTCGGGCACTTCGTCGTCTCCCCGGCACCACTCTCGGCTCGCTTCACGATCTCCGCGATGCAGTTCATAAATTTGCCGCAAGGGAAGAGCACCGCGGGTCGCCGCTCGAAGACACAATCCTCGCCGTGCATCGCGAGCTGATGGCCGCCGAAGACGAGCTGATGGCGATGTTTCTCGCCACCGAGCCGCGGGATCCCGCGCTCGCGCGACAGGTCCGTGCCTGGTGCTCCGAAGGCTACCGGATGCACAGCTAGCGGCCGAATGCAGTAACTTTCGTGTCGTGAACAACGCCTCATTACAACCCGGAAACCGTAATGGATAAGCGCAAGCTCGCGGCACTTGCCCGCAAGAACGCGGCGAAGTCCGGCACCACTTCGCGCGTTCCCAAGGGATTCGGCAAGAAGTACGACGCGAATCTCTCCGACGACCCAATTGACGAGGCTACGATCAAGGAGCGCGATCGTGCCGAGCGATTCTTCGCGGAGATGCGAAAGCGGGAGTTCTGAGCTTCAAGGATCATTTCTCGGATCGCGCCGAGCTCTAC
>JBGPLS010000023.1:0-24621 GCA_041486565.1 Gemmatimonadaceae bacterium | reverse complement strand
GGGAACTGCACCCGTTAGCCCTGGCGACGAGCGCAGCTGCTGTAAATCAAAACAAGAAAGACTTGTTTCATAGAATGAGCCTTGGAATCGGCGCCGATGTATACGTTGTTCTCACCGTCTCATCGCCTCACCGGCAAACCCTCAGATCGAACCCGCACGCGATCCGTCGCCCGCCAGGACGGAGCTAGTGCGCCGTGCGGTGCTCGGCTATCTGGAACGCGATGAAGGAGTGGATCGCCTGCAACGCCTGGGCATCGGTCGTCCGGATGTGAACCACTCCGCCGTGGGGAAGGTCCTCGACAGCGTACGTAATCCGGTCGGAGAGCTGCGCCATCACCGATGTGCCCGGCACCGGCTTCTCGTGGACGAATCCCGGGAGTGAAAAGTCTCCTCTGGCGAACGATCGCGCGATCAGCAGCAGGTGGGCGCGGATCTGTTTGATTCCCATGTCGTCATGAATCTGACGCTCGAGGATGATATCGCCTCCGTCCGGCTGCGACTGGAACTGGTGCGCGAGCGCCATCGGATCTTCTCCTACTACCTCACCGTGCCGCATGTCCATCGCCTTGAAGGCGCTGTCGGCAGCCGCTGCCGTCACCGGCTCGGGAGCGCGAACGGCCAGGCTGCGCTTGGACCCGTCGCAGCCGGCGATCGAGACGAGCGCGACTACACAGGCCGCTGCATGGCGCATGGAACTCTCCTCGTGTAAGCTGGTCAGGTAGCGTATGAGACGTTCAAGAACCGCGCCCGGCGGGATGGCGAAAACGTGGGCGCTGGCGTCTTATTTAGTACGCCGCTGGGTCTTCGAGCGCTGGTGGGAAGCGTCGAATGACGGGACTCACGGAGCTGAAAATCCTCGATAAAGGAGATCGACCGTTGAGCGAATCCACGAGCTACGACCGACGAGCCTTCATGGGTTACTTCGCTAGCATCGGGCTGAGTTCGACGCTCTTGCCCGGCGTGCTCTGGGCGAAGATCTCGGCCGGAGAAGAAATCACTGCCACAACGATCGCCAACGCTGAGGAAATTGCGGGACTCAAGTTCGACGATGCCGAGCGGGCGATGATGCTCGACGGGCTCAAGACACAGGAGCAGCGCATCGAGGCGCTGCACAAGATTCCGATCGCCAACAGCGAGCCGCCGGCAATCATCTTCAATCCGGTGCCGGCGTGGCGTACTCCGCCGCGAGGCCCGAAGAAGCCGATGGTTCGCGGGTCCGTCGCGACGCGACGAATCCCGGCAAATCTCGAGGAGCTCGCTTTTCTCCCTGTCACGGAGCTCTCGGATCTCGTGCGCCGGCGGAAGGTCAGCTCGCTTCAGCTGACGCAGATGTACCTCGACCGGCTCAAGCGCTACGATCCGGTTCTCAAGTGCGTCATCACGCTCACCGAGACCCGCGCCCTGGCGCAGGCGCGGGCAGCCGACGCCGAGATCGCCCGGGGAAAATATCGCGGCGCTCTGCATGGGATTCCCTGGGGCGCGAAGGACCTGCTCGCCGTCCGCGGATACAAGACCACCTGGGGCGCGGGTCCGTACAAGGAGCAGGTAATCGACGACGACGCCACTGTCGTCCAGCGACTCGACGCGGCCGGCGCGGTGCTCGTCGCCAAACTCACGCTCGGCGAGCTCGCGCAGGGTGACATCTGGTTTGGTGGAATGACGCGGAATCCCTGGAAAGTGGATCAGGGGTCGAGTGGATCTTCTGCCGGTCCCGCGTCGGCCGTTGTCGGCGGTCTGATCGGCTTTGGAATCGGCAGCGAGACACTGGGATCCATCTCGTCGCCATCGACGAGATGCGGTGCGACGGGACTGCGCCCGACTTTCGGGAGAGTTCCGAAGTCGGGAGCGATGGCACTGTCGTGGAGTATGGACAAGCTGGGACCGCTTTGCCGCAGCGTCGAAGACTGCGCGCTGGTGCTCGATGCGATCCACGGTCCGGACGGCAAGGATGCGACCGCGATTGCCGCTCCCTTCAACTGGGATGCGTCACTCAAGCCGACGCGCCTGCGCGTCGGATATGTGAAGGCCGCCTTCGATCTTCCAGTCACCGATCCCAAGGACGAGAAGCGAACGCTGCATGCGACGAAGAAATTCGACGATGCGGCCCTCGCGGTGTTCAAGAGGATTGGAGTGAATCTCATCCCCATTGAGCTTCCCGATCTCCCGTACGATGCGATGCGAATCATTCTCACTGCTGAGGCCGCCGCGGCGTTCGACGAAATGACCCGTTCGAATCGCGACAGCGAGATGGTGCAGCAGGGCAGATTCGACTGGCCCAACACATTCCGCACGGCGCGCTTCATTCCGGCTGTCGATTACGTGAATGCCAATCGGGTCCGAAGCCGCGCGATCCGCGCCTGGGACGACCTGATGCAGAAGGTGGACGTCATCGTGACGCCGACGGGTGCCGCGAATCTTTCGCAGCTCGTAGCCACCAATCTCACCGGACATCCGGCGGTGATTCTTCCCAACGGCTTTCGCGACGACGGCACCCCGGTGTCGCTCACCTTCCTTGGCGGGCTGTTCGAGGAGGCGAAGCTGCTGGCCGTCGCCAACGCTTACCAGCAGGCGACCGGATTCCACCTTGTGCATCCTGCGATCCCGCCGACGCTGCCGCCACCGCCGCCTCCAGCGAAGAGCTAGGGATGGCAGAATCACCGCGGCGGCGGCACCGCGATGTGCCGGGGCTTCCGTTCGTGACGATTGACAAGCCCTCGGGATCGGTTGTCGGAAGCACCCGCTTCGGGAACATCGATCCGGCGAACCGGCGCGCTGGATTCGGCTGGACCTGGATCTCTCCTCCATTTCAGCGCACCTACGTCAACTCCGAGGCGAAGTACCTCGAGGCCCGGATCCGCCAGACGCCGATCATGCGGGAGTAGCCGGCTTAACGACACAACAAAGCCCCGGGAGCGATCCCGGGGCCTGGTGCTCTGCGCTCGGAAACTCGCGCTGGCTAGAGATGCAGCGCGCAGCCACCGTTGCCGGCGTTCACCCAGTTCTGCTGGACGAGATAATCCTTCCCGTTGATGTTCATGTTCGCCTTGCCGCCGTTGGCTGTGGTGTACGTTGACCCCCAGGTCCAGGCGCATTTGTCGGCGTTCTCGTAGCCGCGGCGATCCCACCAGGCGGTCCCGAGCCCATCGGTGGTTGTCTCCTCGATCTCGTGGGCCAGGGTATTCACCTCATAATTGGCGCCCTTGTCCGCATTTGGCGAAGCATATCCCGATGTGCATCCGCTGGGGTAAGCGTAATCGTACGGCATTGCGGCGTAGAGGACCGTCTTCGTCACGCCATTGATCGAGACGGTGCCGTCTCCATGATAGGCGCAGTACTGACTCCCGAAGCCGCCGCCGAGATTGACCTTTCCGCTGGTGAAGATCGCGTAGAGCGTGCTGCGATCGTAGGTGAGCTTTCCGCTATTGAACCCCGACTGCAGCATCGAGAGCATCGCCGCGTCGGAGACCGTCGCACCATCTGCCGGGACTGAACCATTGTTGGCCCAATATTGCGTGTAGTTCACGATGTTCTGCACGTGAACGTTGTTGCCGTCGTAATAGGTCGTATTGATGTTGAAATATGCGGAGCCGCCGAGGCCGCGGAGAAAGTCTCCGACGAGTGATGCATCGCCGCTGTTACCGGCGGTGCTGGACGTTCCCGGGGTGGGTCCGTTGGTGTAGATCGCCGATGATGCCCAATAGATGGCGGCGACATTCGTCTGGTAGAGAATCGGGCCACCGTGATAATAGATTCCCGTTCCTGCGCCCGGCTTGGAATTCGCCTTGGCGTCCTTCGCGGCGTCTTTCTCCGCGTCCTTCAGATCCTTCTCGGCCTGGTCCTTGAGCTTCATTACGTGCTTGTAGTTGGGATTCAGCTCGGAGACGCTGAGTGACGGCTGGAGATCGGGAGCTCCTGTCACCTTGGTGGCGGAGTCAGCGCACGCGGCGAGCGCAAGTACGGCGGCAGAAACGAGAAGTGAACCGACTGCATGAGTCATTGAGAATCCCCTGAACGACGGTAGGTATCGGCGGTCTGTAAACGCATGAACAAAGTTGGGAGCATACTATACGCTGTGCGGCAGCACATTGTCCAGCGGCGAATTCTAGATTCCCGAGTAGTGGACTTCCATTCAGACTGCTCGGGAGCAGATCAATGAGACGAACATTCCTGGCGATCTCCCTTGTGGGATTAACTGTGGGGTGCCCTGCCGGGAACACCACCCGGAACGACGTGCGTACCGGCTTCAGTGCCCTTGCCGGCCGATGGAAAGGGACCAATGCCGGCCTGACTGTCGCCCTCACGATTCAGCAGGCGGCCGACTCCCTGACTGGCACAGGCACCTATCAGGCCGCGCGCGATGCCAACATCGGATGTGGGGGCGAAACATTACCGGCAAGTGGCAGCGTAACCTTCGGCGGGGAGCTGATCAGCGGAGGATTCCAGGGGCGTATGAGATTCGACGATACATGGAGCCCGCCTTATCTCGGAACACTGAATGGTCCGGATTCTCTCAACGGCCACTTCATGAGCGTCGATCGTGGCGGGTGCGCGCTGACATTGGTGAGACAGCGCTAGATTCGGTCAACTATTCCGAGGTCAGGGTCAGTGCCGATACGATCACTGGAAGGCGGCGCAACGCTCCACCGGTGGGAGGACATGCCCAAGGAACGCGTTAATGACATGCTGGATCGCCGGCTCATCACCGGCGACCGGATGATGCTCGCCCACGTGTATCTCAAGAAGGGCTGCATCGTGCCGAAGCACTCTCACGAGAACGAGCAGCTGACCTACATTCTCGAGGGTGCGCTGCATTTCCGCCTCGGCGAGGATCAAAAGGAAGAAGTTGTCGTGAGCGCTGGCGAGGTTCTTCACATTCCCTCGAACCTTCCTCACGAGGCGGAGGCGCTCGAGGACACACTTGACGTCGACGTGTTCAGTCCTCCCCGTGCGGATTGGCTGAACAAAACCGACAGCTACCTGAGGAAATAGCGAATGGACCTTGGTCTCCGCGGCAAGGTTGCGCTGGTGGCGGCGGCGAGCCGGGGACTCGGTCGTGCGGTTGCCGAAGAGCTGGCCGCCGAGGGCGCGTCGCTCGCGATGTGCGCGCGGGGTAAGGGAGCACTCGACGAGGCGAGCGAAGCAATTCGCACAGCGAACGGAGTCGACGTCATCGGCATTGCCGCCGACGTTTCACGCCCGGAGGATGTGGCGCGCCTCGTACACGCCACAATCGACCGGTTTTCGCGCATCGACATCCTCGTCACCAACGCGGCCGGCCCGCCGTCGGGAACGTTCGAGTCGCTCGGGCCGGAGAAATGGGACGAGGCTGTGCGGGTCACCCTACTCAGCACCGTCAATCTCTGTCGCGCCGTGCTTCCCGGGATGCGACAGCGCCGATGGGGCAGGATCATCAACATCACCTCGATCACAGTCAAGCAGCCGGTGGAAGGTCTGATGCTCTCGAACAGCCTTCGCGCCGGCGTGACGGGCTTCGCGCGCACTCTTGCCAACGAAGTCGCGACCGAAGGCATAACCGTGAACAACATTCTTCCGGGATACACCCGTACCCAGCGTGTGGAGGATCTCGCGAAGGCCGCG
Source organism: Gemmatimonadaceae bacterium (assembly GCA_041486565.1). Lineage (GTDB taxonomy): Bacteria > Gemmatimonadota > Gemmatimonadetes > Gemmatimonadales > Gemmatimonadaceae > UBA4720. Next base: position 19,023 of record JBGPLS010000023.1, on the reverse strand, counting down.
TCGGAGCGCGAAGGAATCTCGATCGCCGAGGCGACGAAGAAATGGGAGGCGGAGATTCCGATGCGCCGTCTGGGCGAGCCTCGTGAGTTCGCGGCCGTCGCCGCTTTCCTTGCGTCGGAGCGCGCGAGCTACATCACCGGCACGTCGATCCAGGTGGACGGAGGCTGGATCCGAAGCCTCCTCTGACGAAAGTGGTTTTTCTTTGAGAATGCCAGACTGACAGCTACATTTGGCACCGATTCTGATCCCGGCGATCGAATGCGGATCTCCTGCAGTTTCCCCTCGAAACCAACGAGGTCTTTCCGTCTGACGAAGCTCGAGGTCGCCTCCCATGGCTGACCAGCGATCTCCCCCGGCCGGGCCGCGCAAAATGGTTTCATCCAAGGGCGAGCGAGGAACCCCGGCAACCCCGCCGATCCGGCCGGAGACGCCCTACGACAACCTCCCCGAGGAATCGTTCGATCGCGTCGCGCGCCTCGCTGCGGGCTCGCTCCGCGCGCCCATCGCAATCGTCTCGCTGCTCGACGAGGACCGTCACCTCGTGAAGAGCAGCGTCGGACTCACCGGCAGATCGCGAGTCTGGCGCAAGGTTCCGCTCGCTCTGCGCTTCGCCCGCCAGGCCGTGACTTCGGGGAAGGTGGTGCTGATCAGCGATGTCAGCGACGCCGCCACCTCGGGCACTGACGACGCCGGCGCGCCGGCGAAATCTCCGGATGGCGTTGCCTATGCCGTTGCCCCACTCGTCACCCCCGACGGCGTGGTCATCGGAACGATCTGCGCGGTCGACCCCGCTCCGCACGCGTGGACGCACGGCGAGATCGACTGCCTCAGGGATCTGGCAGAGTCGCTCGTCACCGAGATGGAGCTTCGCAGCGATCTCACCGTAAAGCGCGAGACGCAGGAACATCTCCTCTACAGCACGCTGCACGACGCATTGACGGGACTTCCCAATCGCTCGCTTTTCATCGACCGGCTGAGGCACTCCATGCGGCGCACCGCCCGGCACCCCGACGACATGTTCGCGGTGCTGTTCCTCGACCTCGACCGATTCAAGGACGTCAACGACAATCTCGGCCACTTCGCCGGCGACGAGCTGCTGCGCGCCGTCGCCCGGCGACTCGAAGCGTGCCTTCGTCCGGAGGACACTGTCGCGCGTCTTTCGGGTGACGAGTTCGCGATCCTGCTCGAGAGTATCAGCGAGACGAGCGACGCCGGACGTGTCGCCGAGCGAATCGAGGAGGCGCTGTCCTTCCCGATAAACCTTGGCGGAGCGGAGATCACGACGTCGGCGAGCATGGGGATCGTCACCAGCTCGATGTCGCAGGAGCAGCCCGAGCAGCTTCTTCGGAGCGCCGACATGGCGATGTACCGTGCCAAGGCCGCCGGCCGCGCGCGATACGAGATGTTCGATCGGGCGATGCACACCGACGCCCTTGCCAAGCTACAGCTCGAGACAGACCTGCGCCGCGCGGTGGAGCAGGGCGAGTTCAGGCTGCACTACCAGCCCCTTGTCTCACTCCGCACCGGGCACATCACCGGTCTCGAGGCTCTGCTCAGATGGGAACACCCGCAGCGCGGCCTCGTCCAGCCGAGTGACTTCATACCAATCGCCGAAGAGACGGGACTCATCATCAGGATCGGCCGGTGGGTGCTCAATGAGGCTTGCCGTCAGCTTCACGAATGGCAGCAGGCGCACCCGCGCGACGAGCCGCTCAGCATCGGCGTGAATCTCTCGGTAAAACAGTTCAGCCAGCCCGACCTGATCGACCAGCTCGCGAGCGCGGTGCGAACGAGCGGCATCGCGCCAAGCTGTCTGCGTCTCGAGATAACGGAAGCGGCTCTCATCGACAAGGGTGGTGCCGCGATGCCTCTTCTCCTCCAGATCAAGCAGCTCGGCGCGCAGATATATCTCGACGACTTCGGCACCGGATACTCGTCGCTCATATACCTCCACCGGCTTCCCATCGACGCGATCAAGATCGACCGCGAGCTCGTGAGCACGATGGACACCGACGACAAGAACCTTCGCCTCGTGCGGACGATACTGACGTTCGCGCAGATCATCGGTGTGCGCGCGGAAGCCGAAGGGATCAGCAGCGCAGAGCAGCTGCGCGAGCTCCGTGCATTGAAATGCGAGCACGGCCAGGGCTTTCTGTTCTCTGCGGCGATCCCTCACGACGCGGTCGACGAAGTCCTGACCGCCGATCCGGCGTGGTGAGCTGAGCTCCGGCGCGTCCAGGACGACTCGCCGATGCACGAAACCGTCTACGGCCTGATCAGCTCATATGGCTATCTCGTCGTCTTTCTTCTCGTCGGCATCGAGAGCTTCGGCGTCCCGTTGCCGGGCGAGACCGCGCTCATCACCGCCTCCGCGTTCGCGGCGATGGGACGACTCAACATCGTCCTTGTGGTTACCGCCGCGGCGGCCGGGGCGATACTTGGTGACAACGCCGGATACTGGGTTGGAAGGAAAGGCGGCATGGCGATCATTCATCGCTATGGCAGGTACGTACGCCTCGATGACGCGAAGATCAACAGGATGCACCGGTTCTTCGAGCGGAACGGATCGCGGACCGTATTTCTCGGGCGATTCATTTCCCTGTTGCGAAGCTGGGCGGCCGCGCTCGCCGGAGTCGCCCAAATGCCCTATGGAACGTTCATGCTGTGGAACGCGCTCGGCGGAATTGTATGGGCGACGATCTTCGGAACGCTCGGCTACCTCTTCGGGAGAAATCTTCCACTGCTCGAGCGATACATCGGACAGGCGAGCATGGCGGCCGCGCTGCTCGCCGCACTCGTCGTCGCGCTTGCGCTCGTTGCGCGATGGTTCAGCGCCAATCGCGCGACACTGTCGGCGCAGCTATCGGAACGGTGGCGAAGCACGGCCGTCGATCCGCGTTTCTCGAGCTTCCGCTCGCACCACCAGCGCTTGTGGGGACTCGTTGCGGGAAGGTTCGCCGGCGGCGAGTATCTGCTCATTCATCTCGTCGTCGGTCTCGCAGTGAGTGTCATCGTCCTCTGGATTTTCGCCGACGTGACGGAGGACGTGATCCATCACGATCCGCTGACTCGATTCGACCTGGCACTCGCCGCATGGATCCACCGCCAGGATGCTCCGGTTGTGCATCGAATCTTTCATGACGTAAGTCTCGCCGGTTCGCCATTGGTGATGGCTGCGCTGGCAGTCGTCGTGGGCGTAATCCTGGTGATTCGACGCGAATGGATAATGCTCTCCGGGTGGCTTGCTGCGTTTCTTGGTGCCAGTCTACTCGGTCGCGTTCTCGAGGCGCTCGTACGCCGGCCGAGGATGAGAGGCGAAGCTGAGCTGCTGGGCGGGGGCGTGTTCAGTTTCCCCACGGGCCACGCCCTTGGATCGCTCATCGGCTACGGCCTGCTCGCTTATCTGCTCGTCGGGTTCGTAGTGAAGCGGCGTGACCTCGAGACAATAATCGTAATCGCCGCGGCCGCGCTTGTGCTCGCCACGGGACTCAGCCGGCTATACTTCGGAGTTCTCTACTTCAGCGACATCGTCGGGCTGTACGCGGCGGGCGTGGTGTGGCTGGCGGCGTGCATCACGGGAATCGAGATCGCGCGCCGGCAGCGGCCGTTCAGCGAAACCGAGGTGGGCTTGGACAGCAGCCGGCGTCTGACCGCGATGCTGCCGCCCACCTAGTATCGAGCTCATTGAACTTCCAATGAAAATGAAATCCTCATCGTTCCTTCGAGTCGCGCTCGCGACGGCAGCTCTATTCGTTGCTGCCTCGGCAAGATCTTCCGCGCAGGCGTGGCCCGGCGACTCGGCTGTGCGCGCAATTCTTCAGGAGCGCGTCCAGTCGAAGCGCGCCGTCGGAATTGTTCTCGCGACGCTCGAGAAAGGGAAAGCGCCGATGGTCGTGACCGCGGGCACGAGCGGATCGACGATGCCGCTCGATGGAAATACGGTTGTCGAGATCGGTTCCGTCACCAAGGTCTTTACCACCGCGCTCCTGGCTGACATGGTCCGTCGCGGCGAAGTGAGCCTCGATGATCCGATTTCGAAGTATCTGCCGGCCACGGTGCGTGTTCCATCACGCGGTGGAAAGCAGATCACTCTCCTCGATCTCGCGACCCAGTCATCCGGTCTCCCGCGGCTGCCGACGAATCTCAAGCCGGCGAACCTGGCGAACCCGTACGCCGACTACACGGTTCAGCAGATGTACGATTTCCTTTCCGGTTACGAGCTGCTACGTGACATCGGATCGAAGTTCGAATACTCGAATCTTGGCGTCGGCCTCCTCGGCCATGTGCTGGCGCTTCGTGCAGGAAAGAGCTACGAGGCGCTGATGACGGAAAGAATTTTGACGCCGCTCGGCATGCGCGATACGAGAATCGCTCTTACGTCGGCGATGCAGAGTCGTCTGGCCACCGGGCATGACGGTTCGGGAGTCACGGTCGGGAACTGGGATCTTCCGACACTCGCCGGCGCTGGCGCCCTGCGTTCGACCGCCAACGACATGGTGAAATTCCTGGCGGCGAATCTCGATTCCACAGCCGGACCAGTTGCATTGGCTCTGGCGCATGCCCACGGTCCGTTTCGGGATACCGGGAATCCAGGAATGCGGATCGGGTTGGCGTGGATGACGCTAACGCCTTTCGGCACACCGATCGTCTGGCACAACGGACAGACCGGTGGCTATCACAGCTTCATTGGGTTCGATCCGGCGAATGCTCGGGGCGTTGTCATTCTCTCCAACTCGAGCAGCAGCATCGACGATATCGGATTGCACCTTCTCGATGCCCGCATGCCGATTACGCCGGCGCCGAAAGTGCGCAACGAGATCGCGATAAGCCCGGCGATATTGGACGCCTACGTTGGCGTCTACGAGCTCGCCCCGAACTTCAATCTGTCAATCACGAAGGAAGGCGGCGCGCTTTTCGCCCAGGCGACGGGGCAGGGAAAATTCCAGCTCTACTCCGAGACTGAGACCGACTTTTTCCTCAAGGTGACCGATGCGCAGGTGACCTTCGTGAAGGACGCGACCGGCAAGGTGAATCAGATCGTCCTTCACCAGAATGGGGCGAACATCCCCGGAAAGCGCACGCAGTAACAGCGTACGGCGTGCTGTCCTACCGAAGCCGTGTGCGACGGACGATATTCTGCGGGCAGACTGCCACCGACCTTGCGCCCGCTGAACGGGCCTGTTCAGGAGAAACACCGAATGCGACTTGCCGCGCTCTCGCTCCTTGCTTCCACGGGCGGCCTCATCTTCGTGCCGGCCCCGATCGACTCGACCGCTCCGCGAGGGTTTACTCCAGAATCCGGCAAAGTCGAGCGGGAATGGGAGGCGAAGTTCTCCGTGCTGCCCGATGCGGCGCGGATGCGCGAAGCCATGCGGCGACTCTCGGCGCGGCCGCACCACGTTGGCTCGCCGTACGACAAAGCCAACGCGGAGTGGATCCGCGACCAGTTCCGCTCATACGGATGGGATGCGCAGATCGAGAGCTTCGACGTCCTCTTCCCGACGCCGAATGACAGACTCGTCGAGCTCGTCGCGCCATCCGTCCACAGGGCGGCATTGCAGGAGACCGGGCTTGCGATCGACCCCACCTCGGGTCAGCGGGGCGAGCAGCTCCCGTCGTATGTCGCTTATTCCGCGGATGGCGACGTCACGGCCCCGCTTGTCTTCGTCAACTACGGCGTGCCCGCCGACTATGAAGAGCTCGACCGGCACGGCATCTCGGTCAGGGGAGCGATAGTCATCGCGAAATACGGTGGCTCGTGGCGCGGTATCAAGCCAAAGGTCGCGGCTGAGCACGGGGCTGTCGGCTGCCTGATCTACTCCGATCCGCGAGACGATGGCTACGCCGGCGACGACGTCTTTCCGAAGGGCCCGATGCGTCCTCCACAGGGAGTGCAGCGCGGCTCGGTCGCGGACATGCCCATATATCCTGGCGATCCGTTGACTCCGGGAGTGGGCGCGACAAAGAACGCGAAGCGGCTCACCGTCGCGCAGGCGCAGACGATCACGAAGATTCCGACGCTTCCGATTTCGTACGCCGATGCGCAGCCGCTGCTCTCCGCACTGAGAGGCCCGGTCGTTCCGGCCGCGTGGCGCGGAGGGCTCCCGATCACCTATCGGTTCGGCCCCGGCCCTGCCAGGGTCCACCTGCGCGTCAGGGCCGACTGGAGTCTCAAGACACTCAACGACGTGATCGCGAAATTGCCGGGGACAACTGAAGCGGATCAGTGGGTGATTCGCGGAAACCACCACGATGCGTGGGTGAACGGCGCGCAGGACCCAATTTCGGGTCTCGTCGCCGAGCTCGAGGAAGCGCGCGCCCTCGGCAGGCTCTACGCAGAGGGCTGGCGTCCGAAACGGACCATCATTTACGCTGCTTGGGACGGAGAGGAGCCGGGTCTCCTCGGCTCGACGGAATGGGTCGAGACTCACGCCGACGAGCTCGCGCAGCACGCCGTCGCATACATCAACAGCGATACGAACGGGCGCGGCTACCTGGGAATCGAAGGGTCGCACTCCCTCGAGAAATTCATCAACGGCGTGTCTCGCGACATCGAGGATCCGGAGACGAAGCAGAGCGCCTGGAAGCGCAACCAGCTCTCGACGATTCGGACGGGTACGCGTGAAGAACGGAAGGACGCTCGCGAGCGCGAAGATCTGCGCATCGATGCGCTCGGCTCCGGCTCCGACTATTCGTCATTCCTCGATCACCTGGGTGTGGCGGCGCTGAACATCGGATTCGGCGGAGAGGACAGGGGCGGGATCTACCACTCGATCTACGATGACTTCTACTGGTTCACGCATTTCAGCGATTCCAGTTACGTCTACGGGAAAGCCCTCGCGCAGACGGGTGGCACTGCCGTGATGCGCCTTGCGAATGCGGATCTCCTTCCGTTCGCGTTCACGAATCTCTCCGAGACGGCGAATGGCTACGTCAAGCAGCTCCAGCAGCTGCGCGACACACTCGCCGATCAGATCGCCGAGCACAACAGGGCGATCGAAGAGGGAGTATTCGTCGCGACGAGCGATCCCCGCGAGCCGACCATCGCTCCGGCTCGCCGCGAGCCTCCACCGCAATTCAACTTCGCGCCGCTGGTCACAGCTGCCGATTCCCTCAGCCGCGCAGCCGCGCGATACGACAAGGCTTACCTTGCTGCTCTCGGACAAGGCGGTTCCGGTACCGCGGTGAGTGCAACGGCCCTTCGATCGGTGAATCAGAAGCTGCTCCAGGCCGAGCGGATGCTGACTTCCACCGAAGGTCTCGCTGGGCGCCCATGGTACAGGCATCTGCTGTATGCGCCGGGGTTCTACACCGGTTACGGAGTAAAGACGATGCCGGGTCCTCGTGAGGCTTTGGAGCAGAGACAGTGGAAGGACACCGATCGTGAGATCGTCCGCGTGGCAGCCGCGCTCGACCGCGAGGCAACATTTGTAAGCAAGCTGGCCGACGAGCTTTCCGGAACCCGGTAAGCTCGGCCAACCCTACCGCGAAGGAGTCTCGAGCAGCGACATCGGAGCACCACTGAAGCTATCGCATAGGCTCTTCCTCAATGTGCTGGCGATCGTCGTCGTGCTTGTCGTCGCCGTCGTCGTCATCATCGACCAGCGATTGCACGCGCGGATCGTCGAGCAGACAGTGGACGAGCTGGCGCGTGAGGCACGTTTCGTCGCCGTACAGTGGCAGTCGCGCTCTTCGTCCGACTATCTCGCCAATGCGGCCGGCCTCGCTCTCGGGCACCGTGTGACCCTCATCGACGACCAGGGGGTCGTCCTTGGTGATTCGGAATTCGAGGGCGACGCGTTGAAAGCTCTCGAGAATCACAATCATCGTCCCGAGGTAGTCGAGGCGCGGCGGAGTGGGACGGGATCGGCTCGGCGGCTAAGTGCGTCGGCGGGCGACGAGGAGCTCTACGTTGCTGTGCGCGCGCCACTTGGCGTTGCGCGCGTGTCCGTACAGACACGTGTCCTCGAGGGCGTGTTCGATCGTGCCCGCCGTGACGTTCTGCTCGCCGGGGTCATCGCTCTCCTCCTCGCCGCACTCTTCAGCTTTCGCTTCTCGCGCGCAGTCTCGCGACCGATCGTCGAGCTCCGTGACGTCGCGCGCTCGATCGCCGGGGGGGACATCGCAAGGCGTCCGGCGCTCGCCGCGCCGGGGGAGGTCGGCGACCTCGCGACGGCGCTCCATCGTCTCGCGGAACAGCTCGGCGCGCGTCTCACCACACTCCAGGCCGATCAGGCGCTTCTCTCGGCGGTCATCCAGTCACTCGAGGAAGGCGTGCTTGCGGTGAGCATCGGATCGCAGGTCGTTCAAATCAACGACTCGGCGAGAAATCTTCTCGCCATCCGCGCACCCGTGCCCTTCCCGGTGGATCTACTGCCGAGGTCCGGCGAGCTCCGCGATGCGTTGTCTCACGCATTGCGCGACGAGACTTCAGGAACAGTCGAGCTGACGCTCGGCGACCGAACGCTGTCGCTCACAGCGCGTCCGCTCGCTCATGGCGGAGCGGTCCTCGCGCTGCTCGATCTGACTTCAACGCGCCGCCTGGAATCGGTGAGGCGCGATTTCGTCGCGAACGTGTCGCACGAGCTGCGCACTCCTCTCACCGTTGTGGCGGGATTCGCCGAAACTCTCTCGGACGCGAACGTTCCGGACGAAAAGCGGCGCGAGTTCACGGAAAAGATTCTGGCGAATACAGCGCGGATGCAGCGGATGGTTGATGATCTGCTCGACTTGTCGCGCATCGAGTCCGGCGGCTGGGTTCCAGATCCTGAGCCCGTGGACGTACAGACGCTGGCCGAAGAGGTGGCCGGCGCGCTGAGCGACGCTGCGTCTGGCAATGGAACGCGAATCACGTTGGCGATCGCGTCCGAGGCGCGGGAAATGTATGCCGACAGAACCGCGTTGCGTCAGGTCATCTCCAACCTCGTCGAGAACGCGATTCGCTACACAAGGGACGGTGAGATCACGATCTCGACGATGCGCGCGGACGACGCGGTGGTCGTCGCCGTGACGGATACTGGAGCGGGAATCGCACCGGAGCATCTTCCGCGCATTTTCGAGCGATTCTATCGAGCGGACAGCGGGCGCGCGCGCGAGACCGGCGGGACCGGGCTCGGCCTCGCGATCGTGAAGCATCTCGTCGAGCGGCACGGCGGGCGAATCGAAGCGACGAGTGCGCCGGGCCGCGGCACGACTATCCGAGCCTACTTTCCGGTACCCGCCGCTCGTAGCGTGTGACAGGTTCTTTACAGCGCGCACGCAATGCCGTGACACAGGTGCCGTAGGTTCACCTCTATAATAATCTCAATGGAGAAAGAGGTGAATCATCGTTCACTTGTTGTGCTTGCGTTGCTCTCAGCGCTCGTCCCTTCTTTTGCGAAGTCGCAGTCGGTTGACCTCACCGGGGCCGGGGCGACTTTTCCGTATCCGATCTACTCGAAGTGGTTCTCCGACTACGCGGCGAAGACCGGAGTGAAGATCAACTATCAGTCAATCGGCTCCGGCGGAGGAATCCGACAGCTCTCCGAGCAGACGGTGGATTTCGGCGCATCGGATGCGCCGATGAGCGACGCTGAGCTGGCGAATGCGAAGGGCGGCCCGGTGCTGCATTTCCCAACTGTGCTCGGCGCGGTTGTCGTCACCTACAACATTCCCGGAGTGGCACGTGCGCTTAACTTGAGCGGCGATGTCGTCGCCGACATTTTTCTTGGCCGGATCGCGAAATGGAACGACGCCCGAATCGCAAGCCAGAATCGTGGCGTCGTGCTCCCGTCCTCCGACATTCTCGTCGTCCACCGGAGCGACGGCAGCGGCACGTCCTATATCTTCACTGACTATCTCACGGCGGTCAGCCCGAGCTGGGCAGCCGGACCGGGTAAGGGGAAGGAAGTGAACTGGCCGGTGGGTCTCGGCGGAAAGGGTAATGAAGGAGTCGCGGGACAGATCAAGCAGACACCCGGATCCATTGGCTATGTCGAGCTGGCCTACGCGCGGCAGAACAAGCTTTCGTATGCCGCAATCAGGAATGCCGATGGGCGCTACGTCGCTCCCACCATCGAGTCGGTCACGGCAGCCGCTGACGGCGCGCTCAAGCGGCTCGGAAAGGGAACCGACTACCGCGTCTCCATCGTCAATGCAGCCGGCGGAACGTCGTATCCAATATCTTCCTTCACCTGGATTCTCGCGTATCAGAATCAGGGAGATCCCGTGAAGGCAAAGAAGCTCGTCAGCTTCCTCGGCTGGGCGTATCGCGATGGCGAGAAAACCGCGCCGGCGCTCGACTACGCTCCGCTTCCGAAGAGTCTCATCGCGAATCTCGAGGCACGGCTGAAGACTATCAAGGTGGGGCGTTGAAGATGCGCGGAAGCTCCATTGTGCTTCTTGCGTCGCTCCTGCTGCCGGCCGCGCTCGCCGCGCAGTATCCGCAGCCCGATTCGACGAAGAACAAGCCCGACTCGGCAAAGCCGCCATCCAAGCCTGCGTCGCCGTCCGCTCCGGCGCTCAATTTCTCGGGGGTCGTCTTCGGGAATTATCAGTATCACGGCGAGGCGGCGAACAAGGCTCAAAACAAGTTCGACGTCGAGCGCGCGTATCTGACGTTCAGAATGCCAGCCGGCGACCGCGCGAGCATTCGCATTACCGCGGACGTCTTTCAACAGACGAGCTCGACCAATAATGCCGACGCGTTTTACAAAGGTTGGGTTTTCCGCGCCAAGTATGCGTATCTCCAGTACGACTATCTCCAGGCCAGGACGAGCGCCGATTGGGCTGCGGTAGCGCGCATCGGTCTCATCCATACGATGTTCATCGACCACGAGGAGAACTTCTGGCCGAGGTGGCTGTCGCTGGTTCCGGTGGAGCGCGCCGGGTCTTTCTCGTCCGCGGATGCGGGCATCGCGACGATCGTGACGATTCCCAACAAGTACGGTGAGTTGTACGCTGCAATCACCAACGGACCCGGCTACTCTTCGCGCGAGACGGACCGCTTCAAGGATTATCAGGCGCGGCTTTCTCTGACTCCCTTCGGCAGGAGCGACATCACGTACCTGCGGACCTTCGCCCTTGACGGGTGGGTGTATCGCGGCGCGATCGCGAGCAAATTCGTCAGCGGCGGCACCGGCCAGCTGGGCCCGGTGGGCTCCGGACTCGATCGAAATCGCTGGGGCGTGTTCGCCGGCATCCGCGATCCACGTCTTATCGTCGGGCTCGACTACGCGCAGCGGAGCGAGCAAGGCGAAGGAGCCAGTCTCAACACTCCGGCTTCGCCCCGTCTCCTGAGCGATTCAACCGGGCGCCTTTTCTCGGCATACGCGGTCGTCAAGCCATTCCAGATGGCCGACGAGAAAACATCGTTCCCGCTCGGGATCGTGGCGCGCTTCGACAATGTGAAGCCCAACACCTCGAGGGATGCGCATTACAACGTGGTGATCGTGGGGTTTACCTGGGATCTGTCGAAGAAAAGCTCGATTTCGGTCGACTACCAGGAGCAGACGCCGCGAAACACAACTGCGGTTGCCCCGGCGAGGGTCTACTATCTCCACTGGGTGGCGAACTTCTGAATGCCTGCCTGACCGCGGCAGTTTTCGACGGCGCCGGAATGGCCGGCACCGCTCGTGACAATCCCGTTACACGTGATTGCCACGGAGCGATGCACGGTCATTCTAGCTTTCAGGAATACCCCTCCGACCGTACTCAAAGCCAATCGATAGCAAGGAGCCGACCGTGAAGCCGACTGTGAAGCCGACTGTGAAGCCGACTGTGAAGCCGACTGTAAAGCACCGGACACTCGTCGCAGCCGCTTTTCTTATCGTGGCCTGTTCTGGAGACGGAAACAAGTCCGCATCAACAGCCGGTAATCAGACGAATCAATCAACCGGCGGGACGGCGCTCAATGGCGCCGGCGCAACGTTTCCATATCCGATCTATTCCAAGTGGTTTTCGGATTACGCTGCGGCGACCGGCGTGAAGATCAACTATCAGTCGATCGGATCGGGCGGCGGGATCCGCCAGCTCTCCGAGCAGACCGTCGACTTCGGCGCTTCCGACGCGCCGATGAGCGACGCCGAAATGTCGAAGGCGAAGGGCGGCGTAATCCTGCACTTCCCGACGGTGCTCGGCGCGGACGTCGTCACCTACAATCTGCCGGGCGTCACCGCTCCGCTTCATCTCACCGGGGAAGTGCTCGCCGACATCTTCGCCGGCCGAGTCCGCAAATGGAACGCGCCCGCAATCGTGGCGCTCAACCCCGGTGTGAAGCTCCCCGCCCTCGACATCCTCGTCGTTCATCGCTCGGATGGAAGCGGCACCACTTACATCTTCACGAGTTATCTCACCGCTGTGAGCGCGGCGTGGAAGTCGGGACCGGGCGCCGGAAAGGAAGTCTCGTGGCCGACTGGACTGGGGGCGAAGGGCAACGAAGGAGTCGCCGGTCAGGTGAAGCAGACTCCCGGGTCCATCGGGTACGTCGAGCTCGCTTACGCGACGCAGAACAAGCTTCGATATGCGGCCATGAAAAACGCCGCCGGCCAGTTTATCGTCCCATCGATCGAATCGGTTACCGCAGCGGCCGGCGCGATCGCCGACACGATATCGGACAATACCGATTACCGGTTGTCGATCATTAACGCCGCTGGAGCGGGCGCCTATCCGATCTCGTCGATGACGTGGCTGCTGATTTACCAGAATCAACCCGATCCGACCAACGGGAAATACTTGGTCGACTTCCTGCGCTGGGCGTATGAGACCGGTTACAAGGACGCGCCTTCGCTCGATTACGCACCGCTCCCCGCTAAGATGCGCGCGAAGCTTATCGCGCGGCTCGCCTCAATAAAGATCGCCGGCGCGAAGTGACGGTCGGATCGTCCTCTCTTCTGACTCCGCCTACCGGGGCCATCAACGTGTCGCAGGCGCCACCGTCGCAAAGGAAGCGGTCGATCGAGGCTTCGGGCGCGGGTGACAGGGCGTACGCAATACTCACGACGGCATTCGCCGCCTGCGTTCCGCTGCTTCTGCTCCTGATCGCGATTGCGATTGGAGCCGCCGCGTGGCCCGCGTTTCGCGCTTTCGGTTTCAGCTTCATCACGTCGAGCGAGTGGGATGTGCCCGCCGGGAAATTCGGTGCGGCGCCGGCGATCTTCGGCACCGTCGTGTCGTCCATCATCGCTCTCGTCCTGGCGACGCCGCTCGCCCTCGGCGCGGCGATCTTTCTTTCCGAGTTTGCGCCACGCTGGCTCAAGCAGCCGGTCGGATTTTTCATAGACCTTCTCGCCGCAATTCCGAGCGTTGTTTACGGACTCTGGGGAATCTTCGTGATGATCCCGTTTCTGCGCGCTCACGTCATGCCCTTCCTACGCGACACGCTGCACCTCGGCGCGACGCCGTTCTTCACCGGGCCGGCGTACGGGCCGAGCATGCTCGCCGCTGGAGTGATCCTGGCGATCATGGTCCTTCCATATATCTCCGCCGTCTCGCGCGAGGTGCTGCGCGCCGTGCCGCGGTCGCAGCGCGAGGCGGCGCTGGCCCTCGGTGCGACGCGATGGGAGACCATTCGCGACGCGGTGATCCCGAACGCAAAGTCGGGCATCGTGGGGGGAATGATTCTTGGCCTTGGCCGCGCGCTCGGCGAGACGATGGCGGTGACGATGGTGATCGGCAATCGCGCCGAGATCTCAGCGTCGCTCTTAGCTCCCGGATACACAATGGCGTCGCTCATCGCCAACGAGTTCAGCGAAGCGACGAACGACATGCACCTTTCGGCGCTGATGGCGGTTGGAGCGGTGCTGCTTCTCATCACGATACTGGTGAACGCGATCGCGCGGTGGCTCGTGTGGAGTGTTTCGGCGAGAGGTGAAGCTTGAAGACGCCGGCCATCGGACTATTGCATGTGTCCACCCGCCATCGCCGCGGTCTCTCGAATGCGACGATGATTGCGCTTACCTACCTGGCGGCCGCGCTCGCGACGCTACCCCTCATCTTCATTCTTCTCCATCTCGTAAAGGTCGGCGTGACGTCCATCGGTCCCGATTTCTTCACGAAGATGCCGAAGCCCGTCGGCGAGGCGGGCGGAGGGATGGCGAACGCGATCGTCGGGACGCTGATACTGGTTTCGACCGCTGCGGCGATCGGCCTCCCCGTCGGCATAGGCGCCGGGCTTTTTCTCGCCGACCGCAAGGGCGCGAAGCTCGCCAACGTCGTGCGATTTCTTTCCGACGTTCTGAACGGACTTCCGTCCATCGTCATGGGCATCTTCGCGTGGGAATTCCTCGTCCGGCCGTTCGGCCATTTCTCAGCGCTTGCAGGAGGAATTGCGCTGGGGGCGATGATGATTCCGCTCGTGACCCGGACGACCGAGGAAATGATCAGGGTCGTCCCGAGCTCCCTTCGCGAAGCGGCTCTCGCTCTCGGCTACCAGCGATGGCGGACGTCGCTCGCCATTGTCCTGAGGACCGCGATGCCGGGCATCGTCACCGGAGCACTGGTCGCCGTCGCACGTGTCGCTGGCGAGACGGCACCGCTTCTCTTCACGGCGTTTGGAAATCAGTTCTGGTCTACGTCGCTTCGTGAGCCGATAGCCGCATTGCCGCTCCAGATCTTCACCTATGCGATCAGCCCGTACGATGAGTGGCACTCGCTCGCTTGGGCGGGGGCGCTGGTGCTCATCGGGATGGTGCTCGTCATCAGCCTCGCTGCGCGCTTTGCGACGCGCTCGCGCTATGGCTCGGCCGTTGACTGAGATGACGGTATCGCCGCGCGAGCGCATCGTGAGGCTGAGGCCCATAGTGCGCGCCGACGAACGGCCCGCGCAGGCCGTGGATCACGAGGCGCGGCCGTGCGTGGTGGCGACGGATCTGAACGCTTATTTCGGCGAAGTTCATGCGGTGAAAGACGTGACTGTCGCGTTGAACGACCGGTTCGTCACCGCCATCATCGGACCCTCGGGCTGCGGCAAGTCCACGCTTCTGCGCTGCCTGAACCGGATGCACGAGACAGTGGCCAATGCGCGCGTAACCGGCAGCGTGATGCTCGATGGCCATCCTGTCTACGGCGAAGGGACGAGCGCGATTGGCGTGCGGCGGCACATTGGAATGGTCTTTCAGCGACCGACTCCTTTTCCCACGATGTCGATTCGCGACAACGTCGCCGCCGGCCTGCGCGTGAAAGAAGGCGGAATGCCAGACAGGCGCGAGGTGGATGTGATCGTCGAAGACGCGCTGCAACGCGCTGGTCTATGGCAGGAGGTAAAGGATCAGCTTCGGACGAGCGCCGTCGCATTGTCGGGCGGACAACAGCAGCGCCTATGCATTGCGCGCGCGCTCGCCACGCAGCCGATGGTCCTGTTGCTCGACGAGCCTACCGCGTCGCTCGACCCGGCGAGCACGCAGAAAGTGGAGGAGCTCGTTTACGAGCTGAAGTCGACAATGACGATCGGAATCGTCACTCACAACATGCAGCAGGCCGCTCGCGTTTCCGACTCCACAGCCTTCATGCTCGCCGGTGAGCTCGTCGAGATCGCGCCCACGAATACGTTGTTCACGGCGCCACGGGATCCGCGGACTGAAGACTATATCACCGGGCGCTTCGGATGACGGCAATCGTCGAGGCGAGGGCAGAGCATGTCGCGACGACAGAGGGATCCATCGAGTCGAAGGATTTCTCGTTCTTCTACGGGACGAAGCAGGCCCTCTTCGATGTATCCCTCGCGATTGAGCCACGCAGCATAACCGCGCTCATCGGGCCTTCGGGATGCGGAAAGTCCACCTTCCTGCGCTCCATCAATCGCCTGAACGAGATCATCGAAGGGACGCGTCACACCGGGACGATGCTGCTCGATGGCGAGGACATCTACACGCCGGGGACTGACGTCGTCGCGCTGCGACAGCGCATCGGCATGGTATTTCAGCGCTGGAATCCGTTTCCGAAATCAGTGTATGACAACGTCGTCTACGGGCCCCGCATCAATGGCGTCGGTGCACGCGCGGAGCTCGACAGTATCGCCGAGGATGCCTTGCGGCGCGCGGGTTTGTGGGAAGAGGTGAAGGACAGGCTGCGCCAGAGTGCCCTCGCGCTCTCGGGTGGCCAGCAGCAGCGACTTTGCATCGCGCGGGCATTGGCGAATCAGCCCGAAGTGCTCCTGCTCGATGAGCCGGCCAGCGCCCTCGATCCGGCCGCGACGCAGAAGGTCGAACAGCTTCTCCACGAGCTGAAATCGCAGATCACCATCGTCATCGTGACGCACAACCTCCAGCAGGCGGCGCGACTTTCCGATCGCACGGCATTCTTCTATCTCGGGCGGCTGATCGAAGCCGATACCACGGAACGCATCTTCACGCGGCCCGGGGAGCAACAGACGGAAGCATACATCACAGGGAGATTCGGATGACGTTACCGAGCACTACGCACCCATTCCGCCACTTCCACGACGAGCTGTCGAAGCTCAAGGAGCGACTGCTCTACATGTCACGCCGCGCCGAGGACACGATAGACCTCGCCGCGGACGCGCTGATGACACGCGACAAGAACAAGGCGCACATGGTCATCGAAAGCGACGCCGAGCTCAACGCGCTGGAGATCGAGATCGAGCAGCGGGGAATCGAGCTACTGGCGTTGCAGCAGCCGATGGCTACCGACCTTCGCTTCATCATCGGAGCGATAAAGATCTCCAACGATCTCGAGCGCGTAGGAGATCACGCCGTCAACATCGCGGAATCCTGCCTGGCGCTGCTCGATCAGCCCGAGCTGGCCGGTATGTGCCCGGAGATTCCGGAAATGGCGCGTCGCGCCCGGAAGATGCTCGGCGACGCGCTCGATGCATTCATTCGCTCCGACGGCGCACTCGGCCGCGCCGTCTGCTCAGCGGACGACGAAGTAGATGCGCTCCACGATTCTGTGTTCCGGATCATGCTGACGCACATGATGGAGGACCCGCGCACGATCACCCCATCGCTCGAGCTCTTGCTCGTGAGCCGGAATCTGGAGCGCGTCGCTGACCTCGCGACGAACATCGGCGAGGACGCTGTTTATCTCGCGGAGGCAAAGTTGATCAAACACCACTCCGAAGAGCGGCCCTAGACGGCGTCTTGCGCCGCAGGACTGGAAATCCCGCCGACTGAGGTATCGTGATAGTGTCCATGGCTCATGGCTCACTCATCTGAAACGGGGGTTTACGATGCGCCGCGCCACCGCAATTCGCACCGCCGCTGTCCTGCTGCTTGTCGCGACATCGGCTCGTGCGCAGGGAACATCACCTGCTTCGCCCGCGGAAGGCTACAACGTCCACGTACTAGCTCCACATCTCGTTGACGGACGCGTGATGGGCCCGTATCACCACTATTGCAAGGTCCTGGCGAACGATCCCCAGATTGTCTGTTTGATTTACGAGTCCACCCAGCCGAACGCGATGCTCGTGCAGGTGGAATACATCATGGCGAAGAAACTGACGCGTCCCCGCGTCTCGAGGGAGAACTGGAACAAGTACTGGCACGATCACACCGTCGAGATCGCCAGCGGTCGCGTGCAGGTGCTAGACCTCCCACCTGACAAGGCAAAGGAAGTTGCGGACCTCGTCTCGACCACCGACGGGCTGATTTACCATGTCTACTTCAAAGACGGTCTGCCCACGGGAAAGATGAGTGTTGCACAGGCGGTGGGACACAAGCCGTTGAGCGAGGGCGCATACCGCGCGTCAGGCGGTCATTAGGAGCAATCCTCTCGAACGAGCGGGCCAGCTTCATCCGTCCAGTTGCGGAGGGGCTGGCCCCGCGACCTTAGGTATCCCGCCTATTCCGAAGGCACTTTCTCGATCAACGCCTGAAAACGCGGGGTCCCCCGCACGTTGGCGAGGTCGGAGTCGGTCAGGTACCACTCCCGATGCAGGAAGCCGAGCTCGATGGCGCGTTCGAGATGATCGAGCGCAAGCTCCACGCGACCGCCCACCGAGTGGAAGCACGCAATGTTGTACAGCATCACCGGATGACTCGGATCGAGCTGCACCGCACGTTGCGCCCATTCCTGTGCCCGTGCGCCCTGTCCGATGCGCTCGAGATTGATCGCACCGAGATACAATGCCCGCGAATCACCCGGGTTGAGTGAGAGAGCGCGTTCCGCCGCTTCAACCATTCGCCTCGAAACCTCGTCGAGCCGGTCGCGGTCACCAAGCGCCTGGTAGGCCATCGCGAGATAGGACAGGGTCTGATATTCGTCGGGCCGCAGACTCACTGCCTGCTCGTACATGCGCGCCGCACCTTCGAGCTTGCCCTGCGACTGAAGGGTGCGCCCGTAGAAATACGGCGCCTCATATAGCGTGGGATCGAGCTTGATGGCGTCCTCGAATTCCCTCTCCGCATCGGCGTACCGATGCTGATAGGCGAGAGTGAGACCGCGCGACGCATGAGCCTCGGCTGAGTTTGGATCCAGCTCCAGTGCTCGACGGCTGGCGGCATCCGCCTGTGCTACTGCCTCCTCCCCACCGCGGTGATCCTGGGCGCGAAAAACCGAACAATCGGCAAGGCCGGCGTAAGCGAGCGCGTAATTGGGGTCAAGCACTATTGCCCGGCGATACATGTCTTCAGCCGCGTCGAGAGTCTCGGGCCGCCGCTGATGAAAGAGCTGCCGCCCCCGCAGATAGTACTCGTAGGCGCGAACGTTCTGCGTCGGGACCTTCCTGATCGCCTCCTGCTCCTTCGGACTGAGGACGAGCTTGAGCGCATTCACGATGTTCGTCGCCATCTCGTCCTGGATCGCGAACACGTCGGCCAATTCCCGGTCGTATCGCTCCGACCAAAGGTGATACCGGGTCGAGACATCGATCAGCTGAGCTGTCACCCGTAGCCTGTTGCCCGCTTTCCGAACGCTGCCATCCAGGACCGTCCGCACACCGAGCTTTCGCCCGATCTCGCCGACGTCCTCGGTTCTCTTCTTGAAGGCGAACGCCGAGCCTCGCGATATCACATCGAGCGCGCTGACCTTGGTTAGAGCGTTGATGATCTCCTCCGCGATCCCGTCGGCAAGGAACTCGTTCTCGGGATC
>JBGPLS010000022.1:0-25136 GCA_041486565.1 Gemmatimonadaceae bacterium | reverse complement strand
CGGTCCAGTGGAAGTCCGCCGGGAAGTCCGGGCACCGCTTCTCGTGACCCGCTGGGTCCACGTGTATCGTCCGCATTCCTGAACGGCACGGCTCCCTCATCTCGCCGCGGACCAAGCGGGGAATGGTTTCGAGGTAATAGTCCGAGTTGGTAATCACGCCCCGGTGATGCTTCTTGAACTCGAGCAGCTGCGTGGTCACCGCTTCGAGCTCGGAAAAGCTGTCGCGGTCGATGATGCCCTCGCGGTTTCCGTTCTTGGAGTCGCTGTACAAGCTGAAGTTGACTCCACACCCCAGCTCGCGGGCGCGCTCGGCGATCGGAAGTATCTGATCGAGGTTCGACTGCCTGATGACGGTATTGAAGCGGATGCTGTCTATTCCCAGCGACCGCATGCGCGGGATCACGTCGAAGATTTTCGCGTTCAGCCCTGGAATCCCGCGAGCGCGGTCGTGCCGATCGTCGAGGTAGTCGAGAGAGATGTTGAACTGGTGAATGCCCGCGTCCCACAGCGACTTCGCACGCTCTGCGGTGAGCATTCCGCCGTGCGTGATGAGGGTCGAGTACTGGACGCTGACAGCGTCGTCAACCGCCCTCACGATGTCCTCCAGATCGCGGCGCAGCGTCGGCTCGCCGCCGGTGTAGGTGATCATCATCGGATTAAAAAAGCGCGCCGCATCGGCGAAGCTCTGGAGCTCCGATGCGCGCGCTGCAGGCTCCGTTTTCCAGTAGTCGCAGAAGCCGCAGCCGGCGTTGCATCGCAGCGTGACCTCGAAGTGAACGAGAACAGGCTTCCTGACCGCCGAGAGGTACGCGTACTTCACGAGAAATATCGGGACGTGCCAGGGACGGAACTTGCTCGACAGCATCTACCGCGCGAGCGGAATATGAATATCGTGCGATTGGGCGGTCTCGATCGCGGTTTCGTAGCCCGCGTCGGCGTGGCGGGCGACACCAAGGGCCGGGTCGTTCGTCAGCACGCGCTCGAGTCGCAGGCGCATCTCGGGTGTGCCGTCGGCAACGATCACCTGGCCGGCGTGAAGCGAATTGCCGATGCCTACTCCGCCGCCGTGGTGGAACGACACCCAGGACGCGCCGCTGGCGACGTTGAGCATCGCGTTCAGGATCGGCCAGTCGGCGATGGCGTCGCTTCCGTCGCGCATCGCCTCGGTCTCGCGAAACGGGGACGCCACGCTTCCGGTATCGAGGTGGTCGCGCCCGATCACGATCGGCGCCGACAGCTCGCCGGAGGCGACCAGATCGTTGAGGGCGACCCCGAACTTCGCCCGCTCGCCCTGCCCGAGCCAGCAGATGCGCGCCGGGAGTCCCTGGAACGCGATCTTCTCGCGAGCGAGAGTGATCCAGCGGCGCAGGTGCTCGTTGTCGGGAAAGAGGTCGAGCACGAGCTCGTCGGTGCGAGCGATGTCCCGCGGATCGCCCGAGAGCGCCACCCAGCGGAAGGGTCCCCTCCCTTCGCAGAACAGCGGGCGAATGTACTCCGGAACGAAACCCGGAATGTCGAACGCATTCGTCACACCCGCGTCGAGCGCCACCGTGCGGATATTGTTTCCATAGTCGAAGGTGATCGCTCCCATTCGCTGGAACTCGAGCATGGCCTCGACATGCACCACTGCCGACGCGGTCGAAAGCTGGAGATATCTCGCCGGATCGGCGGCACGGAGCGCGAGTGCCTCGCTGAGCGGCATGCCGGCCGGTATGTAGCCGTTCAGCATGTCGTGGGCGCTCGTCTGATCGGTGAGCACGTCGGGCACGATGCCCCGTGCCGCCAGCTGGGGCAGCACGTCGGCGGCATTCCCGACGAGCCCGACAGAAAGCGGCGACCTCGCCGTTCGCGCTTCGTCAATCCAGCCCAGCGCCTCGTCGATGTCCGCGCTCTTTCGGTCGCAGTATCCCGTTGCCAGACGCTTGTCGATTCTCGCTTCATCAACCTCGACGACCAGAATCGTCGCCCCGGACATCGTCGCGGCAAGTGGCTGCGCCCCGCCCATTCCACCGAGCCCGGCTGTGAGAATGAAGCGGCCGGCGAGCGAGCTGCCGAAATGCCGGCGGGCAACGGAGCCGAAGGTCTCGTACGTCCCCTGCACTATTCCCTGCGAGCCGATGTAGATCCACGAGCCGGCTGTCATCTGCCCGTACATGATGAGCCCCATCCGCTCCAGCTCGCGGAAGTACTCCCACGTCGCCCACCTGCCGACGAGATTGGAATTGGCGATCAACACCCGGGGCGCACTCCTGTGCGTGCGCAAGACAGCGACAGGCTTCCCGCTCTGAACGATCAGCGTCTCATCGTCGCCGAGCTGGCGCAGCTCACGCACGATCGCGTCGAACGACTCCCAGTTGCGCGCTGCCTTTCCCGTTCCGCCATACACCACCAGATCCTGCGGCCGCTCGGCGACGTCGGGGTCAAGGTTGTTCATCAGCATCCGAAGAGCGGCCTCCTGCTGCCAACCGCGGCAGGAGATCTCCGTGCCGCGGGGAGCGCGAACGGCGGCTCTCTCGCCGGTCACTACGGCATTCGCCGCTTGCCTTTCCACAATCACGTCAGTCATTGTCATTCCCTTCGTGGAATCGCCCCGCCGCAACGGCTTCCGCGAGAAGCTCGATGTCCGGCGTCAGCACGCGATCGGCGTCGAGGGGACGGATCAGCGACCGAACAGTCTGGTGAGCGCGTTGCACACCGCGTCCTGGCCTGAGCGGTGCTCGGAAATCCACGCCTTGCGCTGCACACATCAGCTCGATCGCGAGAACACGCTGCACATTGGCGACCACTCGCCTTGCCTTCCACGCCGCGCCCATCGCCATCGGCACGACATCCTCTCGATTGCCGTCCGTCGGAATCGTGTCCACGCTGGCCGGGTGGGAGAGAACCTTGCACTCGCTGGCGAGCGCCGCCGCGGTAACCTGGGCCATCATGAAGCCGGAATGAACGCCGGGCTCCCTGCTCAGAAACGCGGGCAGCCCCTGGTTGAAATCGGGGTGTACGAGGCGGTCAATGCGACGCTCGGACATCGTCGCCACATTCGTCATCACCATCGCCAGCAGATCGAGCGCTGTCGCGACGGCGAGGCCGTGGAAGTTTCCGCCGCTCAGCACTTCGCCATTCTCGAATACGAGGGGATTGTCGGTCGCCGCGTTGAGCTCGCGGCTGACGATGCCTTCGATCCAGGTGAGTGCGTCGAGCACCGGCCCGTGTATCTGCGGCATGCAGCGGAGCGAGTATGCATCCTGTACGCGTGGATCCCCAAGGCGGTGGGATTCTCTGAGCTCGCTCTGATCGAGCAGGCTCCGCAGCAATGCGGCCGATCGCGCCTGGCCCGTCTGTCCTCGCGCTTCCTGGATTCTGGCGTCGAAGGGCACGGGTGTGCCGAGCAGCGCCTCGAGCGACATCGCGCCGGCGACATGGGCGGTGTGCCAGATGGCGCGCGCATCGGTAATCGCGAGCGCGGCGACGGCCGTGTGCGCCTGCGTGCCGTTGATGAGCGTGATGCCTTCCTTGGGACCAAGTGTAACCGGGTCGAGATTGCAGCTTCGAAGCATCTCCGCTTCCGGGCCGGCTGACGGCGCCATGGCCGGCTCCCGGCTCGTCGATCCGTCGGAAACCCCGCTTCGTCGATAGAGTATGCCTTCGCCGATCAGCGAGACGCCGAGCGCCGCGAGGGGGGCGAGGTCGCCGCTCGCGCCGACGCTGCCCTGTTCCGGCACCGGCGGATAGAGCCCCGCATTAAGCATCCCGACGAGCAGGTCGACGAGTTTCGGGCGCGCGCCCGAATAGCCCTTTGCGAGCACGTTGCAGCGGAGCAGCATCATCGCTCTCACCTCGCGCTCGGGAAGCAGCGGACCGACGCCGGCCGAATGGCTGCGCACAAGGTTCACCTGGAGCTCGGAGAGACGATCGCGGGGAATCGCGACCTCCGAAAGCTTTCCGAACCCTGTGGTTATCCCGTAAACCACGTCGCCGCGCTCGACAATTCCGGCGACCACTTCGCTGGTGCGAAGCATGCGCGCGCGGGCAGGCTCGTCGACTCTGACCTCCGCGCCATTCACGGCGACGGCGCGAACCTGCTCCAGCGTCAGACTCCCGCCATCGAGCGTGATCGTCGGCGGTGCTTTCTTCATACGCTAGTCTCCTCGATCACGCCGCTCTTCTCCGCATACCCAAGGCGGCTCCCAAGGGCTACTGACCCGAGCGATACGTTGCCTTGTCGTAGTTGAACTTGATGTCCGGCTGGGCGTTCAATGCGATGAAGAAATTGAACGCGAAGTTTCCGTTCGGCCCCCGCGTGAATGCGAAGATCGAGCGCCAGTCGTGCAGCTCGCGTTGCAGCGTCACCTGGTGACTGGCGAACTGATGGGCGTTGAAATCGTAGGTGGTCCCCCATTGAGTCGACCACTTGGGAGTGAGGTGGAAGCTCATCTGCGATGTCAGATATTCCCGCGCTGGCTGCCTGATGAATGGGCCGCCCACCGTCAGTCTGCCGATCGGGACCGCGCCGACGGGATTCGTCTGCTGCTGAAAAATGCACTGATCAAACTGAAGCGGATTGAACGAATAGGGGGCGCACTTTGCCCGCGGATCCTCTTCGATGATCTCGCCTTTCCCCGTGGGAGAGCGTTGCCGCGACTGGCTGAACGTGAACGACGCCTGCCACGTCCGGGTCTGCGGAATAGCGTATTGGCGGTTGCGCACTGCGGTGCCAGCCACCGGAGTCGAAGCCAGCCGCTGCAGCAGAGCATCGTCCTGGCTGGGCTCGCGCTGCTCGATCTGGGGAGTGCGCTGCGGTACCGCCCGGCCGAAGATCCGCGACAGGGCAGCAAAGATTCCCGACTGCCCGTTTATCGAGAAGCCTGCGTCTATCCCCGTCCGAAACGGCTTGAAGACCGCTGTATCGCTGAGAACGCTTCCCTGGAAAAGCGAGTAGTTCACCCCGAGCCGGAAGCCCGGCAGGAGATCCGAGCTGACGTCGTAGTTGAAGAAGTCGGTCGTAAATCCGGACCTGCCGGTTTTGCGCTTGCGCTCGAAGTCGTAGGTGAGCGGCGAGAAGTTCAGTGTCAGAATCTTCACCTTCCGCGCTTCGGCGGTGGCGCTGGTATCGTTGTTATTGAGCTTTGCCTCCAGGTCCTGCGTCAGTCTCAGCGAAACCTGGTTCTGCGCCAGCGATCCGACGTAATCTTTCGGAGAAAGGTTCATGGCGGCGAGGAATTCGCGGCTCACCGACGAGGCCGGTGCGTACTGGAAGCCGATCTGCGTCGAGATCGAGTGCCGGAAGCGCGAGATGCCACCGATGCCGGGAAACAGCCCGAAGAATGTCGGGGACGCGGAAAGCCCATAGCTCAGCCTCTTCGACTGGTGCACGTATGTACCGCCCGTCTGCTCGGTCCGCACCCAATATCCCCTTGGATCGACATTCTGGATGCTGATGCTGGGCGACAGCTTGAACGTGTTGGGGAGGAGAGTCGGAAGTCCGAAGGAAGTCTGCCAGTCAACCTCGGTGCTGAACGTCCGGGCGAATACCCGATCGTGCTTGATGGTCGGGTCAATGCGATCGATCACCGGGATCGTCACCGGCGAGTTGTTCTCCTGGTCGGCGACGCGGATCGAGTTCGACAGAGTGAATCCGAAGATCTTGAGTGGCGTCTGCATCGCGAGGCTTGTCACGCGCGCATCGCTCTTGACCTGGACGCTGTCGCGCACGCCGTTCCGGTCGAAGAATCGGAAGGCGAACGGGCCGACCTGATTGACGTTGATCTGCTGCTGGTTGTTGACGTTCAGCGATGGCGTCCATTCGAGCCACTTCGGGCCGATCGTCGGCGTTGAGATGCTGAAATTCGGGAACGACTGCGTCACCTCATCGCGCCCGGGATACTGGCGGCGATCGCCGCCGATGGAGAAGGTCGCCGGGCCGATCTGTTGCTGGTAGTTCACATGGCTCTGGATCGTGGCTAGGACCTGCCGCGGGTCGAATGTCGTCTGCCGCTGGATGACTGTGTTCGTGACGTAGTTGAGATCCGTCGTGAGGTGTGTGGTCTGAGAGAAATCCTGCTGGTGCGCCCACGAGATACCCGTGTTTCCCGTTCCGTCGCGCTGCGCGAGCTTGGTCACGGCAAGCCGGCCCGTCAGGAAGCGGTCGAGCCACCGGTAACGCCACTCGCCACTGAGGCGCACCCAGCCGGGATCGCCGGCAACCGAATTGGAGCCGCTCCGCCAGTCGAGCGACACCTGCGCGTCGGTGTAATCGTTGAGCGCGAAGTAGTAGCCGAGATTCTCGAGGTGACGGCGGTAGGTCGGACTGTTGCGGAAGATCTCGCTCAGTCCGAAGCGCGGGGTCAGGATCCCGCTTCGCCGTCCCGACCGCATGTCCTGGAAGATGAAGGGAAGCCACATCACTGGAACGTCGCCGATATACAGCACCGCCGGGCGCGCGACCATTATGTTCCTGGAGATCATCTTGATCTCCTTCGCCTGGAAATGGTAATCGGGCAACGAGTCGTCGCAGCTCGTGATCGAGCCGTTCCGCGCGTAAAAGGCGGTCCGACCGCCCCGTGTCGTGTCGCGGACGAACGACGCTTCGGTTCCGCGAACGTACCATTTCTCACCGCTCTCGATCGCGGTGCTGATGTTGGTGACGCTCCCGCGCCGTGCCTCGATGTTGTATCGAAGCTGACCCAGCGCGACGATGTCCGCCGCCGACTCCGCCGGATCGCGCAGGATCAGCGTGTCACCCCGCGCGACTACAAGCTTCGTCGAGTCGTTATAGATGATCGTGTCGCCGACGAGCAGTGTCTCGCCGCGCCCAACTGCCGCCGGATCTCCCTCCAGGTAGAGCAACCTCGTCTTCGCGTCGAAACGGACGCGGACGCCCTGGTATCGCGTCGCCGCATACCCGGGCTTGGCGAGCAAGAGCGCGGCGACGGAATCGGCCTCCGTCCATTTGATCAGCTCGCGGACCTTCGCCGAATCCGTTTTCGTCGAATCCGCCTTCGAGGTATCTGCCCTCGTCGTGTCACGGGCCGGCGCAGCGCGGACCGCCGGCTTCGGTGGCCGCACGACCTGGGCGTCAGAACCCGCGACGGCGACAGCCACCGCCGCCATTGCGACCGTGAGCCCGACGACGAACCTACTCACGCGCTAGCTCCCAGTCGCCTCGGCTCGCGACGGATCGCCTCGGCGGGAGCCTGCGCCTGCTCCCGCAGGCGCTCCTCCAGCGCGGCGGCTTCGCTCCGCGCCCGCCTGCGTCGCGTGACCATGTAGGATAGCGCTACCCCCAGCTCAAACAGCAGGTACAGCGGAATCGACAGCGCAAACAGAGTCGTCGGGCTCGCATCGGGAGTGATGAATGCCGCAACGACCACCGTTACCACGATCGCATGGCGGCGGTACCTGGTCAGGAACCTTGGCTGGATTATTCCGAGCGCCGACAGCAGCAGTATCGCGATCGGCAGCTCGAACGCCAGGCCAAACGCCAGCATCATGCTGAATGCGAAGCTGAAGTACTGGGTCGCCTCGATCATCGGCGTCAGCGCCGACGACTCAAATCCCATGAAGAATTTCAGCGTGAAGGGCATCACCACGAAGTAGCAGAGCGTCACGCCGCACAGAAACAGGAAGATCATGCCGAACAGCACCGGGACGATGATCCGCTTTTCGTGCGAGCGCAGCGCCGGCGCGAAGAACCCCCATAGCTGGTATCCGATCACCGGCGTGGCAAGGAGAATCCCGAGAATCAGCGACGCGTTCAAGACGATTGAGAACGACGTCCCGGGGTGCGTGAAGACGAGCTGCCGTCCGCGCAGATACGGCTCGATCGGACGGGCGAGAAGTGCCACCACGTCGATCCCGCCGCGCGAGAGCACGACGAACGACAGAACGATGCCAACGATGATCGCGCCGACGATCCAGAAAAGACGATGCCTCAGCTCCTCGAGATGATCGAGGAAGGGCATCTCCGTATCAGCGGCCGTGCGCGGCACCGGCGATCGTGCTCCTATGACATGGCGCGCAGGCGCTCACGCGCCAGGGCGGCCTCGTCCGACTCCGGGTAAAGCCGGATGACATCGTTGAAGGTTCGCTTCGCGGCGGTCGTTCTTCCCGCCCGCTGCTGCGCGACGCCCCGCTTGTAGAGAGCGGTCGCCGCTCGAAGCGAGGTTGGGTATTTCGTCACCACTGTGGCGTACGCCGAGTCGGCCGCGGCCGCCTTTCCCTCCCCCGCCAGCGCCTCGGCCAGAAAGAACTGCGCGTCGGCCGCAAGCTCCGAATCCGGATAACGTGTCAACAAATCCGCGAACGCTGCCCGCGCGGCGCTGTTCCCGCCTCTCGCCAGCTGGTCCCGACCCATCTGGAAGAGCTCGTTCGGACCCGGCGAATCTGGCGCTGGCGAAGTCGTGTCAGGCGTTCCGCCGTTCGCCGGCGGCGGTGGCGGAGGAGGCGCCACTCTGTTGCGTTGCTCGAGCGCAGCGCGCATCTCCTGGAGGCGCTGCTGACTCTGCCCGGTAGCTTCCTGGAGCTGAAGAATCTGATTGGCCAGGTCGCGCATGCCACTCTGCGATTCCGACCGGACACGCGTTACACGGACGTTGAGCGAGGCGAGCGTATCGTTGACCGCCCGCAGCGTGCTGAGGATCTGCGCCATCTGCATCGCCCGGACGGAATCGGCGGCGGAATTCTCCTCTCTCACCGTGTTGACCTCATCGCGCAGCTGATCGAGATCGGTCTTCGACGCAAAGCACGCCGTAGTCGCCAATGCGGCGAAGGTCACGCCGGCCGCGGCTCGTGCCGCGCTGCAACAGACCATCATCATCCTCCTTCGATGATCTCGAACTCGCAGCGCCTGTTGAGCGCGTAGGCTTCCTGCGTATTTCCCTGGACAGCCGGGCGCTCCTCGCCCATCGTCACGATCTCCATTCGGCCTTCGTCCACGCCCAGGGCAGCCAGGTAGCGCTTCGTTTCCGCTGCGCGCCGCAGTCCGAGGGCAAGGTTGTATTCGTCCGAGCCCTGCGAATCGGTGTGGCCGGTGATGCGGATTCGCATGCTGGGATGCCGCAGGAGCACCGGGGCCTTCGCTTCAACGGCGGTGCGTGCCTCGTCGGTGAGCGCAGACTCGTCGAGATCGAAGAAAATCGTAGCGGCGAGAGCCGCCCGTTCTCGCTGGCTGACCGGTGCATCTGTCGGCGGTCCCGCCTTCGCGGCTGCTTCGGCGGCGGCCGCGGCCGCCGCTCTTGCGGCGTCAGCGCGCGCGATCGAGTCGAGCCTCGCCTGCTCGCGCAGCAGGCTGTCGGCGTTGATGCGGCGCGGCGCGGGACGCTCCGACGCCTTCCTGTGGCATCCGGCGAGAACGAGTGCGAATACAACGGCGACCGTGGCAGTGCGTGCGAGTATTGACATTGGCCTTGTATGAAGTGGATCGAGCATGTGGCGGTACATCACGGAAAGTTCAACATCGGTGACCACGCCGAGAGACGGGCCCCTGGGTTGTGTGTCAGCTGACGGAATCGGCCGGACTCGGTGTCCAGCACCCAAATCTGTTTCGATCCGCCTCGCGTTGAAGAGAGCGCGAGGTGGCGTCCGTCCGGTGCCCAGGACGGACCTTCATTTTCCCCCTCGCTCGTCAGACGCCGCGACTCCCGGTCACGAAGCGTGACAAGCCATACCTGAAAATCGCCATTTTGCTGCTCATACGCGACAGCCCGGCCGTCCGGCGACCAATCCGGAGCCGTCCGGTACGTCCGTACACCGGGAACGAAGGGCGTCAGGAGCTGCACGTTCGTGCCGTCGGCGTCCATCGTGTAAACCTCGGGAAATCGAGAGCGGCCGGAGATGAACGCGATCTGCCTGCCATCCGGACTGAAGGTCGGCGAATTGTTGTCACTTCCTCTCCCGAATGTCAGTCGTTGCGGCGAAGCGGGCCCGTCGGCGCTCACCGTCAGGAGATCGGTTCCCGATTCGTCACCGTTGGAGTAGACGACGTATCTGCCGTCGGCCGAATAGACGGGCGTGATGTTGAGCCCCGTGCCGCTCATCGCCCTGGAATTCCCGGTCTCGAGGTCCAGCTGTTCTATCTGCGTGCCAACATTTGTCATTCGCGAATAGACCAGCCGCCGGCCGTTTGGATGCCACGCCGGCGACATCGCCGTACCGCGGCCCGTCACGGCCCTGTCGTTCTCGCCATCGCTGTCGACGATCCGGATCATGCCGTTCTGGACGTACGCGACGCGGGTCGCTGCGATCCCGCGTTTGCCGGTGATCCAGCTCTCGACCTCGTCGCTCACGCGATGAATGCTCATTCGCTCGTTGCCCGCAGCGGCGACCCGCGCCACCGAATCGGCCCTGATGAGCGTGGCCACATTCGTCTCCGCGGCGTGTGCCACCGAATCGCGGCGATCCTCCTCCCATCGCGCGAGAGTCCGCCGCGCATAGGCGGCGGCCGCCGAATCGCGACGGAGCGAATCGCGGACGACGAACCGCCGCGTACGCGGGTCCTTCTTCACCGGCGGACGCCTCATGATCGCCGCCCTGGTGCGAAGGACGCGGTCCAGCGAATCCCTCGACGCTTTCTCGCGCAATCTCACTTCGATGCTTATCGAGTCGCGAATCGCCACGTCACGCACCGGAGGCACTGTGACGAGTGCGAAGTCGCGGGATTCGATCCGCCTCTTTGCGCCAACGTCATAAAGGGCGACACGCAGTCCGCTGCCGTTGCGGCGGGCCTGCACGATCGCCGCGGCCCCCAGCCTGGCGAACAGCTCGTAGTTGGGATCCTGGCCTGGACCAGGCGCAATGCCCATCAGCGTCGTGGGGTCGAGTGGAATCGGAGAGACGCGATCGCTGTAGTCGAGGTCGCGCTGGATGATCGTTCTCACCGAGTCACCCGCCGTCGTGTCCACCGGCAGCACGATCACTCGCGGTACTGACCCGCGGGGATAGCTCAGGCCGAGGCGCACACCGGGCCTTGTCGAGGCCGTATCCTGTCCGCAGGCATTGGTGCCTGCGACGAGCACGGCGAGAACGACGCACGCCGCGAGAGAGTAGAAGCGGGGGTTCATCTGAGAAAGCGGGGATCAAAGCTGAAGACGACGGGAAGCACGTCATCGCGGAAGCCATCAGGGAGGTGGCCGAAATTGGGGCCCGCCGATTCGATCGCGCCTTGTGCCTCGAGGTCGAACGCGTAGGAGCCCGATCGAGTAACGAAGCGGACGATCTTCACCGAGCCATCACGGTAAATCAGAAACATCACTTCCGCGCGGAGCGCTGAATTAGTGTCACTCGGCTTGAAGTTGAGTGCTATTTGCCGGACGATGTTGTTGAGATACCCTGGGAAGGGAAAATCGATTCCTTCGGTGTGCACCGTCGCGACGTCGGTCCCTGCGCCACCCTCGGGTCCGCCGCCCGCCCTTGGCGCGGCGGACTTCGGCATCGGCTTGCTCGTCGGCGGCACCGGCGTCGAGCGCGCCTTGGTCTTTTGCGGAATCGCCTTGGCGAGCGGGATGGCGCGCTCCTTCGGTGTCGGTGGGGCAACCGGCGCAGCCTCCGGCGTCTTCTCGACAGGCACAGGCTCGGGGCTCACCTCGCCTATCGCGCGCTCGCCCGGCGGCGCGGCGACGATGTCAACCTTGTAGATCGGCGGCAGCGCTTCGGGCGGACGGTCGCGGAAAGCATAGATCACGAGCGCAACCATCGACAGGTGAAGCGCCAGCGACATTCCGAGGGGACCACCCAGATGCGCGGGGTTCTTCCCGGCCCGCATCAGCGCCGCTGCTCCGGCTCTGCCACGAGACCCACGTCCGAGATTCCACTCGCCCGCATCACTGCCAGCACCCGCACGACAGAACCGTATGGCACGCCTTGATCGGCGCGCAGATAAATCCCCTGTCTCCCGCGCTCCGAAGCGAGCGCCTTGAAGCTCGCCCTGAACTCGTCGAACGTGAGAGAAGCGTCCTCGACGTGGATCCGCCCGGCGCGGTCCACCGTCACCACCAGGCCGCTCTTCGGCTCGAGCGGACGCGCTTCCGCCTTCGGCAGGGTCACGTCCACGCCGCCCTGCATGATCGGCGCCGTGATCATGAAAATCACCATCAGCAGCATCATCACGTCGATCAGGCTGACGACGTTGATTTCGGCATTGAGCTGCATGCGCTCACGGCGCCTCGCCACCTAGATGCGTCCCTCGCGTACCATCAGCGCGATCAGCTCCGATCCGAAGCCATCGAGCTCGCCGTCGAAGCGGTTCAATCGGTGGGCAAAGATGTTGTAGCCGAATACAGCAGGAATCGCGACGGAAAGCGCAGCGGCGGTGGCGATCAGAGCCTCCGCCACACCAGGCGCGACAGCGCCGATGTTTCCCGATCCCTTGGTTGCGATTCCGAGGAAGGCGTCGATCACGCCAAGCACCGTCCCCAGCAGTCCGATGAACGGGCTCGCGGACGCAATCGTCGCCAGCGACGGAACGAATCTGCCGAGTTGATCGCGCACCGCGGCGCTTTCCGAGTCGAGGACCAGCCGCAGAGCTTCCACCTGCGATGCGCTCAGCCGCGCTCCCCTGTCCGATGTTGCCCCGAGCGCCGGCGTCGTTTCATGGAGGAAGCGAAGGGCGCGAATGAGCACGGCGCCTTGCGGACTTTTCGTCGATCGCTTCGCCAGGTCGGCGGCGACGGCGAGCGACGGAGCGTTCTCGAAAGAGTCCATGAACGTCCGTCCCGCCGACTCGGCACGCCGGAACTCGATCGTCTTCGCGATTATCACCGCCCAGCTGACCAGCGAGAGAATGACGAGAACGACGAGGACGACCTTGGTCGAGGTCGTGGAGCTGGAAATCAGCTCCATCGGCGATGACGGCACGGCGGCGCCGATCTGCATCAGGATCTGGCCCATCACGATCTTTGCGCCGCGCTCACCGCCTCGGCCCAGGCGAATGTTCTCGCCAGGCCGTCGGCGAGTGATACTTCGGACGTCCATCCGAGAACGTCCCGGGCCTTGTCCACCGTGAGAAACGATTCCTGCTGCTCGCCCGCTCGTCGCGGCGCGAAGACTACATCCACGCTGCTCCCGGCAGCGTCCTGGAGCAGGCGAGCCAGCTCGACCACCGACGTTCCGAGTCCGGTTCCAATGTTGAAGCTGCGCGCGTCAACGGGGCCGGCTGGTGGAAGATCGAGAGTCGCGCCTCGCCACACGGCGTTCGCAACATCGCCAACATAGACGTAATCACGTGTCTGCTCGCCGTCGCCGAAGATCGTGAGCGGCTTCCCCTCGAGAATCCGGTTGCAGAAGATCGCGACGACTCCGGCCTCGCCGTGCGGATCCTGGCGGGGACCGTAGACATTTCCGAAGCGGACCGAGACGTGCTCGATCCCATGAAGCCGCCCGTAGTACGCCAGGTAGTACTCGGACGCGAGCTTGGAGATCGCGTACGGCGAGTCAGGCTCCTTCGGCACATTCTCGACGTTCGGAGGCGTGTTGAAATCTCCGTAAATGGCGCCGCCGGTGGAGGTGAAGACCACGCGGGTGGTGCGTCCGCTCTCCTTTACCGCCTCAACGAGATTGATGATGCCGAGAATGTTCGTGCCGGCGTCGAAAAGGGGATCGGCAACGCTCCTGCGCACGTCCATCTGGGCCGCCAGATGCACGAGCACATCGAAGTTGCCGTCGCGCACCACCGCGGCAGCATCCTTTGACGTGACACTGATCTCGTGAAGTGTTGCATTCTCCGGCACGTTCTCGCGTTTACCGCTCGAGAGATTGTCGATTATCTCGACCTCGTAGCCGTGGTCGAGGAACAGCTCGGCGACGTGCGACCCGATGAACCCCGCTCCGCCCGTGATCAATGCGCGCTGAGTCATCGGTCCGCTCGTCCGCTCGTATCGCGCGCGCGAGAGGGCACCAGCGCGCGCACGCGCCGCGCAAATGGAAGCGCTGCAACGGCCGCCGCTCCGCGGTAACAGGAGATGGCGATGAAGTGGGCGATCGCTATCATGGGCTCGCCCCTAATCTAATCCCTGACTACCTCCGAAGCACCGCTGAAAATGCGTGTATGCACCCGAGCGGTGCGCTCGCTCCGACCCTAGCGCATCCTCGCTGTCAGTCGTGCGGGCATTCCGGCACGGACGGTTGGCTGATCATGATCCACGACGATCGCGGTGATCGCGTACGGCGTGACTCGCACGACCTGCGCGACGGCGGCCGGCACCGGCGGCGCTGGATGAGTCCGATCAACGCTCGCATCCATGAGCGTGAACTGATCACCAACTCCAACTTCGCTACCCGCCTCCCGGCTGAGTACCACGTAACTCTGCACTGAAGGAAGAACCGGATCTTCGTGAACCCAGAGAACGTGCGCCGTGCCTCCATTGGCAATCGCTGTGGGCGCCATTGCGACCGCTGGAACAGCGCTCTCGAGCGGGACGACGGATTGGTCCAGTCTGATGTCGCCGAATTGCCGGACGATGCGGGCGAGGGTGAGCTGGCCGGCCTGAATGCCCTCCACGCGGATTATTGCGGTGGGAATCATGAGCTGCGATTCATCGCTGATCACAGGCCCCGGTACGAATACCAGATATCGATCCCCGAGGCGCGCCGGACGCCCGTTCGGCAGCTCGACGAACACCGCATCTTCGAGCGAGAACCTCTGTTCGCTCGCCTTCGCGGCGATGCCCGGACGATCGTACGCTGCGGCCAGCCGTCCGGCGCCCCTGGGTCCGCCTTGCCTGTCGGCGAAGGGCGCGGCTTCGACCTCACCCAGGCGGACTGAGCCTGTGCGCCCGCGGCCGATCACCTGCCCGTTCGATTGTACGCGATCGCTGGACATCGCCGGCAGTGTGGCAAACACCGTTCGATCGAGGACTGGCGGCGCCGGCGCCGGCCTCGTCGTCAGACGGGCGAGAACTTCGGGACGAACTTCACTGTTCGGGATCCGAATCACCTCGCCGGGATAGATCCAGTGCGGATTCTCCACGACGTCGGTGTTCCGCTGGAACACTTCGGGCCACTTGAACGGATCCTTGAGATACGTCCTCGCGATATCCCAGAGCGTGTCACCCTTCCTTACGACGTGTGTCACTTCGCCGGAGTCGGCCACGGGTGCAGCCGTCAGAGTCGGCATCGGCTTCCGAGCCGGAACCGGCGGAGCCTCTGGGATCTGCGCGCCCAATGATGCTGTTGCTGCGGTCAACGCCATAACCGTGGCGAGGGACGCGAGATGCCTTGTCCGGAATCGCCTTGCTGCCGGGGTGCAATGACGGACGTTGATCGGCTGCATGAAGTTCTCTCCGCGAAAGATCGAAACCCCGGGCCCGTTGGGATGCCCGGAGAGGATGGCCGCTGCCGATAAGTAGACGTGTCGGCGGCTGCGTGCGTCACGGAAAAAGCGAGGGTCGAATCGAAAAGCTGAGGTCCCAGTCGCTCGCCTGAGCAATTGAGACATCGTCGGGCGGGAGACAGACCCGTTTTGGGAATGGATCACTGGGCTTGCCGGTGAGGCGGTGAGGCCGTGAGAAAAGCACAAATGGGGGAACAACTAGCGCGCCTCAAACTTCGGTTGGCGTGAGAGGTCCCAACCCAACAAAAAGAAAGACGCCGGACGATGCTTCGGCCGGCGTCCCCGTATCAGATCCTCACTGCCTCACCGACTCACCGGCGAGCGCACAGATCTGTCCATGGCACGAGTCTGTCCGACGCCCGTAAAATCTGACCAGGCAGAGCGGCTCTCTCATGTTCCTCAGAACGGCAGATCGTCGTCCTGATCCTCCAGTGCCGTCGGGAAATCCTCGAAGTTCGTGTCGGTGGAACCAGCGCCCGGCCCACGGGTCGCCGTCCGCGCGGGCGTCCGACTGCGCGAGCCTTCGGAGTCGAAGTCCGGACTGCGACCGCCACCCCCACCGCTGCCCAGCATCAGCAAGTCGCGGACGTTGATCTCGGTCGTGTAGCGGGTCTGATTCTCCTTGTCCTGCCATTGCCGATACTCGATGCGCCCTTCGACGTAGAGCTTGTCGCCCTTCTTGCAATACTTCTCGACAACGTCGGCGAGTCCGGTTCCCTTGGTGTTCCACACCACACACCGGTGCCACTCCGTCTTCTCCTGCTTCTCGCCGCTGGCGTTGTTCCACGACCGGCTGGTCGCGAGAGAAAAAGTTGCGACCTTGTTGCCGCCCGTCACGGTGCGAATCTCCGGGTCGTTTCCGAGATTGCCGATCAGACTTGCCTTGTTCAGACTGCGACTCACGTTGCCTCCCGGCGAGGGTTTCTGTTCTCGCCAACTATGGTAAACATCCCCCCAGAGCCCGTGTAGTCCGACGAACTCTGCTGTCATCCTTCAATCGCGCGCCTCAACACGAGCGCATCCTCGACCGGATCTCGATAGTACTTTCCCCGCCGCGAAAGCGGGGAAAATCCGCGGGACGCATACAGTGCCAGCGCCGCCGCGTTCGATTCACGGACCTCCAGAAACACCTCTCGCGCTCCCCGCTCCCGAACAACCTCAAGCCCCGCGTCCAGCAACTCGCCGCCAAGTCCCCGCCCCCGCTCGGCTGGGGCCACTGCCAGGTTCAGTATCTCGGCTTCGCCAGCGACGACAAGGGCGATTACATAACCCGCGACCGCCTTCAGCGCCCCTCGCGTAACGACCAGAAAGATAGCGCTCCGACTCCCCAGCAGCTCACGAAACGCCGACTCCGACCATGGGTCGGCGAAAGAGGCCCGCTCGATCGCGGCGACCGTCCGAATGTCGTCCGCATTTCCAGCCCGCAGGCTGACGTCCGCGTTCTGTGTCAACGGATAGCGGGCAACGGGTAGCGGGCAACGGGTAGCGGGCACCGGGTAGCGGACAACTCAAGCGCCCGCCGCGAGAGGACGTCCGTGCGCCGCCTCCCATCGCACCTGAGCCTCCGCCAGCCGCCCGTAATCCGGCTCCCATGTTTCGATCGTCACCGGGCCGCCCGAAATGATCTGCTCCAGGAGCTTCGACATGCCCCGCGCATGCGGTCGCGCCTCGATCACCTGACCCGGGCCAAGCAGTCGCGCTTCTCTCTCCGCCGCCGCTCGGCCGAGCTCGGTTCCGGAGATGATGGACGACTCATCGCGAAAGCCGATCGAGCCTCCTTCACCAACCTCGATCAGCAACGCGAACCACTCACCGCGCATCGCCGGCAGAACCGACAGGTATCGTCCCTTCTCGAGCCTGTCCGGCACCGAGGCGGCCGAGAGCAGCAGCGACGGAACCGAGAACATCGGACATCCGACCCCCACAGCAATTCCCTTCGCCACCGACGCCGAAATGCGGAGACTCGTGAAGCTTCCCGGCCCCGCCCCGCAGACAACGCGGGCAATCCGGTCAACCCGAACGCCCGCTTCCGACAGACATTCGGCAACGGAGGGCAGCACTCTCTCCTCGCGACCGTCTCCGGACGGGATCCCGCGGTCGGTCAGCGTCCGCTCGGCGATCACTTCCTTGCCGCGCAGAAGCGCGACGCTCCCGGCGTACGTGGATCCTTCCGTCGCCAGCGTGTAGTCTGTCATCAGCCGGCGAGCAAGAGACGACGATCCGGGTCGCCAGCGGCATAGTCAATGTCGATCGGCACATGATCCTCCGGTATCCTTGCACCCGCCCGCTCCGGCCATTCGACGATCACCAGGGCGTGCTCCGACAAGAGATCGTCCCAGCCGATATTGGTGAGCTGCGACGGATCATCCAGCCGGTAGAGATCGACGTGATAGACCGCCGAGCGCGGCGCGGAGTAGCGGTGGACGAGCGCGTAGGTGGGGCTCGTCACCGGCTCCTCGACTCCGTAACCCTCGCAGATCGCTTGCGCGAGAGTCGTTTTGCCGGCACCGAGCTCCCCGGTCAGAGTGATCACGAGCGGCGGGACGCTCGCACGACCCAGCTCCCGGCCCCATTCGCGCAGATCATGCTCGTCGAGAACGAGCTGCCCTTTCTCCGCGAGCGGGGGCACGAGGTGCGGATGCGACTGCACTACCGCCGCACCTGGATGCCGGCGAGCGCACCCCGCGACCGCAGGCGATTGCCATCTGCTTTCGCCTTGATCTCGAACAGCTGATCGCGAGCTCGCGCCGCCGTTTCGAAATCGAGGGCCGCAGCAGCCTCCTTCATTTCTTTCTCGAGCTCGGCGATGAGGATTGCCGGATCCTTCGCTCCATACGCCGCCGGCGCTTCGGCGACGCGACGCGTGCGATCCTTCTCGCGCGCCTCTCTCGCTTCCCGGGCATCGGCAACGCGGGTGATGAAGCGCACCTGCTCAGTGCTCTTCGTCACGCTCGTCGGCACGATTCCGTGCTCGGCATTGTAGGCGCGCTGCATCTCCCGCCGGCGCCCGGTCTCGCCGATCGCCCGCTCCATCGAGCCGGTGATGCGGTCCGCGTAGAAGATCGCCCGGCCGTTGATGTGACGCGCAGCACGACCCACCGTCTGGATGAGGGAACGGTCGCTCCGCAGGAACCCTTCCTGGTCTGCATCGAGAATTGCGACTAGCGACACTTCCGGCATATCGAGACCTTCCCGCAGCAGGTTGATCCCGACGAGGACGTCGAACTCCCCGAGACGGAGGCCGCGGACGATCTCCATCCGCTCGATCGCGTCGATGTCGGAGTGCATGTAGCGCACGCGGACTCCCATCTGCTGCAGATAGTCCGTCAGATCCTCGGCCATCCGCTTGGTGAGCGTCGTCACGAGTACGCGCTCTCCCTTTCGCTCACGGAGGCGGATCTCGTTGAGAAGATCGTCAACCTGCCCGCGCACCGGCCGGACGTCGATCTCGGGATCCACCAGCCCGGTCGGACGGATGATCTGCTCGACGACTGCTCCCTCGGAGAGTCGCAGCTCGATCTCCCCCGGAGTCGCCGAGACGTTGAGCGCGCGGGGCGTGAGCGACAGGAATTCGTCGAACATCAGCGGACGATTGTCGAGAGCGCTCGGAAGCCGGAAGCCGTACTCGACGAGGGTCAGCTTTCTCGCGCGGTCGCCGTTGAACATCCCACCCACCTGCGGCAGAGTGACGTGCGATTCGTCCACAACAAGGAGGAAATCCTCGGGGAAGTAGTCGAACAGACAGGCCGGCCTCTCTCCCGCGGCGCGTCCGGAGAGATGACGCGAGTAGTTCTCGATGCCGGCGCAGGTGCCGATCTCGAGCATCATCTCGATGTCGAAGTTCGTCCGCGACTCGAGGCGCTGCGCCTCGAGAAGCTTTCCCGTTGTGCGCAACTCGTTCAATCGCTCTGCCAGCTCCGTGCGGATCAGTTCGACTGCGCGCTGAATCGTCGGCCGCGACGTGACAAAATGCTTGGCCGGATAGATCGCGGCCTTCTCGAGATTCGCGATGACTTCGCCGGTGAGCGGATCGATCTTCGATATCCGCTCGATCTCGTCGCCCCACATCTCGACGCGGACGCCCTGCTCCTCATATGCAGGAAGGATCTCGACCGTATCGCCGCGGACGCGGAACGTCGCGCGGTCGAAGGCAACGTCGTTGCGCGAATACTGAATCTTCACCAGCGACCGGAGGATCTCGTCGCGTGGAATGCGCTGGCCTTTCGTGAGCGTCACCATCTGCTCGCGATAGCTCACAGGATCGCCGAGTCCGTAGATGGCGGACACAGTCGCGACGATGATGACGTCTTCGCGCTCCATCAGACTCGACGTCGCCCGCAGCCGAAGACGGTCAATGTCCTCGTTGATCGAGGCGTCCTTCTCGATGTACGTGTCGGTCGTCGGGACGTAGGCTTCAGGCTGGTAGTAGTCGTAGTACGAGATGAAGTACTCGACAGCGTTGTGGGGAAAGAAGCTCTTCAGCTCGCCATAGAGCTGGGCGGCGAGCGTTTTGTTGTGGGAGAGGACGAGAGTCGGCCGGCCGTGATTGCGGATGACGTTTGCCACCGTCATCGTCTTGCCGGAGCCGGTGACGCCGAGGAGAGTCTGGAAGCGGTCGCCGCGGTCGAGCCCCCGCGTCAGCTCCGCAATGGCGTGCGGCTGGTCACCAGCGGGCTGGAACGGTGCACGGAGATCGAACTCGACCCTGGCCATCGATCAAATATAGCATAAGCAACGGGTTTTCTTCGGTGTCCTCTCCCTGTGGCCTCCGTCGCTATCTGATCGAGGCTACACCGGCACCGACCGTCGTCGGGACGTAACGTAGATGCTGTCCGCGACGTTCTCGAGGAAAGGAACGAAGGCGGACAAGCGACGCAATGCTTCGGAAGCATCCACGATGAAGCGATAGGAAGGAGGAAAGAGATCGCGATCCGCCCGCTGAATCCCCAGCCCTCCAAAGCCGTCGACAGAAAGCTCGCTGGGTCCGATCAGCTCCGAGAACGTTTTCCTCAGCTCTCGGGGTGTCCAGTAGCGAACATCGAACTCCCGCCCCGATGAAAAGCCACGACGCAGAAGATGGTAGAGGCTTCGCCCTCCAAACGCATTTGGCATCTGAATCATTGACGTTCCGTCCCGAGTGAGAACACGGGCGACCTCGCCAAGGGATTGTCGTGCATCGGACTTTGAAAAGTGTTGCAGTACGCTGTAGGAGAACGTGACGTCGAAAGCTTCGCTGGAGAATGGGAGAAACCGCGCGTCTCCGACGACGAAGGTCGCATCGACGGATAATGACCTGCAGACCCGTCTCGCTGCGAAGATCGGTCCGAGATCGGGGTCCAGTCCGACCGGAGAATAGCCTTTTCTGTGCGCCGCGACACACCATCGCCCCCAGTTGCATCCAATATCCAGAAATCGATCGCTGTCACTTTCTGGCAGACGCAAGTCAGGAATTGGGTATCGGGCAAGCCTCCCGGGCAGGCGTTGATACAGGTA
This sequence comes from Gemmatimonadaceae bacterium, assembly GCA_041486565.1. Taxonomy (GTDB): domain Bacteria; phylum Gemmatimonadota; class Gemmatimonadetes; order Gemmatimonadales; family Gemmatimonadaceae; genus UBA4720. The sequence continues at coordinate 4,324 of JBGPLS010000022.1, read as the reverse complement.
TCCGCACGTTGCCGAGACAATGACCTGTACGACCGGATCGATCGCCCCGTCACCCTCCAACGAAGGGTTTTGCATCGGGCGGGCACCGCTTACCTCTTCCAACGTCTTAGGGATCGCCGGATGCGTCGGCGAAGCGCTCTCGACGAGCATGACCGGGATGCCATGAACCACTGGGTATGAGTGGCCACTTGGGCAGATGAGTGCCTGCCCTGCCGGGGTGAGGCCCTTTTTGTCCAGCGGACATGCCAGATGAGCCAGCAGCCAAGGATCAAGCTCGTCGGCTGCGCTCATGCCGCCCGGCGACTCTGTGCGATCCGTCGCAGGATTTCAGTTATCACTCGCCAATCGTTCTTTTCTCGTCACCTCCGTAACCCCTTTCACTCGGCGCGCGGCTTTCAGGACCCGCTGAAGGTGAGCGAGGTTCTCGACCTCCACCGCCAGCGCCCCCGTGACGTGTCCGTCGGAGCTCGCCAGCTCGAAGCTCCGAATGTCGGTATCGGTTGACGACACCGCCTTCGCCAGATCCGCATACAACCCGCGCCGGTCGGTTGCGTCGAGTACCAACCGCACCATGAACCGCTCACCCTCGAGCTCCTTCCAGTCTATCTCCAGCCGCCGCTCAGGTTCCAGCACCAGCATCAGCAGGTTCGGGCAATCCGCGCGATGGATGCTCACCCCGCGCCCTCGGGTCACATACCCGACGACAGGATCACCCGGCACCGGCTGGCAGCACTGCGCGTAGCGGACCATCAGACCATCGACGCCCTGGATGCGCACGCCCTTCGGGCTGCCGCGCATCTTGTCCACGAGCCAGTCGAGCGGGCCGGCCTTGGCCGGCACGTCGGTCATCTCCGATTCCGGATAGAGGTGCTTCAGAACCTGAATGATTCCGAGGTCACCCTGTCCGATGGAGGTGATGAGATGAGTCGCGTCGTTCAGATGCAGGGCCTTGGCCGCCGCCTCGAGCTGCTCATCGTCGGGCCTGGCCAGCCGCCGCCGCTTTACCTCGCGATTCAGAATCTCGCGGCCGAGCTTTTCGGAGGTTGTGTGCTCCTCGATGCGCATCCGTTGCCTGATCTTGTGGCGCGCGCGTCCCGTCCTCACGTGCGACAGCCAGTCGCGACTGGGACGCGCGGCGGCCGACGTCACGATCTCCACCGTGTCCGAGTTCTTCAGCTCCCGCGCCAGCGTCGCCTGACGGCCGTTGATCCGCGCGCCACATGCGTGCAGCCCGACTTCAGTGTGCACCGCAAAGGCAAAGTCGATCGGCGTCGCACCCTTCGGAAGCTGTATCACGTCGCCGGTCGGCGTGAAGACGAAGATCTCGTCCTGGTACAGGTCGAGCTTCAGAAACTCGAGGAACTCGTCGGGCGTCTTGGCGTCGAGCTGGAGCTCGAGCACCTGTCGGAACCACTGAAGAGCGCGATCGAGCTCGTCGGCGCTCTTCGCGTCCTCCTTGAAACGCCAGTGCGCCGCGATCCCGTACTCCGCGGTACGGTGCATCTCGCGCGTCCTGATCTGTATCTCGAACAACTGCCGGTTGGGTCCGAAGATCGTCGTGTGCAGCGACTGATAGCCGTTCGACTTGGGCTGGCCGACGTAATCCTTGATGCGCTCCTGGAGGGGAGTAAACCGCTCGTGGATCACACCCAGCGCGTGGTAGCAGTCGGGAACCGAGTCGACGAGGACGCGGATCGCCAGCAGATCGTAGATCTCCTCGTACGGCTTGTCCCACTTCGTCATCTTTTTGTAGATCGACCAGAGGTGCTTGGCGCGCCCCGTCACTTCGACATTCGGGATTGCCGATTCGTGGAGCAGCTTCTCCAGAGGATCGCGGAGCTGGGCGATCGTCCCCTCGCGCTCGGCGCGGCGTTGTGCGACCAGCTTCGCCAGCGCCTTGTACTCGGACGACTCGAGGTGCTTGAAGGCGAGGTCCTCCAGCTCCCAGCGGACCCGCGCCATCCCGAATCGATGGGCGAGAGGGGCGTAGAGGTCGCGCGTCTCCTGCGCGATCCGCCGCCTCTTCTCGGCCGGGAGATAATCGAGCGTCCGCATGTTATGCAGGCGGTCGGCGAGCTTGATCAGGATGACGCGGGCGTCCTTGGCGATCGACAGCAGCAGCTTCCTGTAGTTCTCGACCTGTCGGTCCTGCGACGAGTTGAGCGGCAGATGGCCGATCTTCGTGAGACCGTCCACGATCTCGGCAATCTCCTTTCCGAACTCGGCCTCGATCTCGGCGATGTCGATCGAGGTGTCCTCGACGACGTCGTGAATCAGTCCGCTGGCCACCGTCACCGTGTCGAGCTGCAGATCGGCGAGAATCTTCGCCACTTCCACGCAGTGCGAGACGAAATCCTCGCCGGAGAGGCGCTTCTGTCCGATGTGCGCGGCTTCGCTGAAGCGATACGCTCGCGCGAGCAGCGCCTGGTCGAGCCGCTCGGGTAGAGGCTCACCATTGTCGTTCCAGCCGGGTATGATCGCCTGCGATTGGATCGCCGTCACAACAGTCCTGCCTCCGCGAAGCTCAGATAACGCCCCCTTCCAATAATAATGTGATCCTGCACAGGTATGTCGAGTACCCGTCCCGCCTGCACCAGCTGCTCCGTCACGACACGGTCATCACTGGACGGCGTGGGGTCTCCGCTCGGGTGATTGTGAATCAGAATTATGGCCGCTGCATTTTCAGCTATCGCTTCGCGAAAAACCTCCCGCGGATGAACGAGCGACGAGTTGAGCAGCCCGCGCGTTACCGCGATGTCGCGCTCGAGCCGGTGCTGCGAATCGAGCACCGCGACGTGGAACTCCTCGACGGGGAGGTCCTGCAGTCGCTGGCCGAAGATCTCGTGGACGTCGCGCGGACATCGCACCGGGACGCCTTCGTCCCGCTCTTCAGCGGCCATCCGACGGCCGAGCTCGAGCGCTGCGTGGACCGCGACGGCGCGGGCATTGCCGACGCCGCTGAGACTCGTGAGCGCGGCGACCGGCTGGGCCGACAAGCGGCGCAGCGAGCCCCGCACGCTCGCCAGAATCTCGTGCCCTATGCCGACCGCTGAATTCCCTTCCGATCCGCTGCCAAGGAGAATCGCCAGCAGCTCGGCCGAGCTGAGCGCTCTCGCGCCGTGGGACTTGAACCGCTCGCGCGGGCGTTCGCTGGGTGGAAGTTCGCGTATGGTGGACGACATGGGCCGACTCCGGTGTGCGTTCCCATATCGCTAGTCACCAACCCATCCGCGATTCCCACCGCCCTGACGCCCGCGCAATCACACCGTTGCGCGGGTTCAGCCGCTGCGCCGATCCGGTTACTGATTCGCCCCGTGACATTTCTTGAACTTCTTCCCCGAGCCGCACGGACACGGATCGTTCCGGCCGACGTTGCTCCAGTCTCCCGTCGCGCCCGGTGACGCGCCGCCTGCGATTCCACCAGTTTGGGCAATCGGGTTGAGCGACCGCACGCGCCCCGCGCCGGTGACGATCGGCTCCGGACGCGCCGCCTTCTTTCGTGCCGGCGGCTCGGCCGGCCCGATGTCGACAACTTCTTCGACTTCGCCGTCAGTCTCCCCATTCAACTCAAGCTCGGGGACGTCTTCGAGCAGGCCGAACTCGTTGTACCGCTGAGTCGGACGCGACGCCCGCGCTGCCGGTGCGGCTTGTCCTTGTCCGTCGCCGCCAACGGACTCGCCGTCCCCTGCGAAGTCCGTCGGCGGCCCACCGAAGCTGATCTGCGCGCGGAGAAATCGCTCCGTGAAAGTGTGATAGACGTCGTTCATCAGGTCCACGAACATCGTGTACGCCTCGTGCTTGTACTCGATGAGCGGGTCCTTCTGCCCCCATGAACGGTAATGAATCGCGTTGCGCAGCTGATCCAGATCGTAGAGGTGATCCTTCCACTTCTCGTCCAGCACGTTGAGCATCACCAGCGAGAGGAGGCGATCGCCGAATTCGGCGAGACCCGTCAGCTTGTCGTTGAATGCCTTCTTCGCCGCCGCGACCGCGTTCGCCTGGGCGTCCTCCATTGACGTCGGATGCTCGGCCCCGTCCTCGAACGACGGCACCGTCAGCAGGTAGTGCATCAGGAGCTCCTGCCGGAGCAGCGTGAAGTCCCAGTCCTCCACTGAGTCGTAGTCGGCTAGAGCTGTCTCCACCCGGCGGGCGAGCCCCTTCTCGATCATCTTCTCCGCTTCGCCCTTCAGCTCCTCGCCACCGTCGAGCGCGAACGACCGCAGCGAGTAGATCACCTCGCGCTGCTGGTTCATCACGTCGTCGTACTCGAGCAGCCGCTTGCGCGACTGGAAGTTCTGGAGCTCGACTCGCTTCTGCGCCTGCT
>JBGPLS010000021.1:0-25236 GCA_041486565.1 Gemmatimonadaceae bacterium | reverse complement strand
GAACTGGTAATATGAATTTGACCCGGACAGTGACGCGTTGAGAGTTTCCAGTTGTACCGTTGTCCGTTTTTCAGTTACCAATGGGGCGCGACACTTCCATTGCGCCGATAACTAGTCACGGGACAACGGACAACAGGATAACTGGAAACTCCAAACGCGCGACTGTCCGGGTTGGTTCGGAACCCTATCTCCCTCCACCACCACCTCCTCCTCCCCCACCGCCCGAGGACCCGCCTCCGCCCGAGCCGGAGCTGCTACCAGGCGGAGTGGAAGCGGAGGAAATCGTCGAGCTCAGGCTCGAGCCGATCGCGCTCGAGAAGTCACCGAGATTCGAGATCGGACCTCGTCCGCTGTACCAGGCAATGTTGTTGGCAGCTTCCGCGGCAGCGGCTGCTCCCGCCGCGACCGTGAACTTCTTAGTCCACGCGTCCTCAACGCCGAGCGCGACAGCGAAGGGCAGCATCGCCTCGTAGCGCTTGGCGTCGAGCGGAGGCTCGTCCGGACTCCGCATGCTGGCGAGCTCCTGCCGCTCGGCAACACTCATGTAGAGCTTGAGCCCTCCGATCTCGTCGAGAAGCGCGCGGCCTTCGCGCGTAGGCGCGCGAATGAGTCGCGCGAACACTATGAGCGATACCAGCATCAGGACGGCTACCGCGATAATCGCCGGGATGCCGAATCCACCTGAGCTGACGAAGCCGGCCACTGCGGCAACTATCGCAATCAGTGCCGCGATCGCCACCGTCTTGCCATTTCGCTTGAAGTACTGGGGCTGAAATTCCTGATTCAGGATCTTCTCATGGCCTTCGCGCGCCGCGGAAACCGTCGCGGCGTTTGCCTTCTTCAGAACCAGAGTTTCCGTACCGTCACGAAACAGTATGTCAAGCAGCGTCTGCTGACCGAGCGACACCGGCGCAGGTGACGAGGGGTTGAGACGCTCGAGGCTCCACTCGTCCTTGAAGATCCTCTCGTTCTGATTGATTCTGAGACGGCCGGCAACAGCGAGAGCGAGGACGTCGCCGGTGAAGCAGCGCATATCGTAGCCCATGCGCTGCATGAAGCGAAGACCCGCCGGTGTCTGACCATCGCGCGGCTCGTAGCGCGCGATGACGATTCCTTTCTCAGGATCGCGGCCGACACGCCGCCATTCACGAATCATGTACAGCAGCATCACGATCAGGCCCGCCAGTACGACGAGGACGCCACGATTGTCGGCGAGGAGCCAGCGGAGCTTTTCTGCCTGGGTCGGCTCGTGAACCAGGCCCTTTGGGAACGTCAGGACGATCGTGAATCCTTCGTATGACCCCAGCGGCCGCGTCAGGCGATACCGCGCGACACCCGGCGCCGGGAGCTCGGCGTCGTAGTCGCTCCCCTGCGCTCCCTGCGGACCGGTGTAACCCTCCACGTGCATGCTGTCGATCGGCACCGGCGCCGGCAGTCTCACCTCGACCGCTACGCCTTCAATCGGGAAGATCCAGCCCGTTCCGATCGCGTTCCAGTAAAGCTCGTCGTGGTCGGCGAAGAACCCGAGCTGCCGCGTCGTGCGATAGCGCAGCGTGTAGGTGTACTCCGCCGGAACCGGCAGCAAGCTGTCGTTGCCGGTGTTGATGCGGACACCGTTGCTCATCTTCTCGGTGAACCACGGCTCCATGACGTCGTTCCTCTCGACGCTCAGAACCCCGAGATAGACGCGGACTTGATTGCCGAAGCGATCGCGATACCGCGTTGGGAAGTCGCGATGGATGCCGCGTCGGATCTGCTGCCCTTCCGCATGGACCTTAATGCGCTCGGCCACGTCGAGGCTGCCGTCAGCGCGGATCTCGACCTGCGTGTCGTACGAGAGGATGCGCTCCTGCGCTCCGAGCGACGCCGCCGACAGGAAAATCGCCAGCGCGAGCGCAGTACGCCTCATGACGAGAGCTCGACGTTTATCGCGGGCCGATCCTCCTCATCCGCGTGAAAGAATTCTCGCTCGGTGAACCCTCTAGCGTTTGCGATAATCATGTCAGGGAAGCGCTGGATAGCAGTGTTGTAGTCGCGAACCGCGCCGTTGTAGAACCGGCGCGCATACTGAAGGTTGTCTTCGACTCCGACGAGATCGCGCTGAAGCTGGAGAAAGCTCTCGTTCGCCTTGAGGTCAGGGTACGCTTCCTTGAGCGCAAAGAGCTGAGTCAGGGCCTTTTCCAGCGCCCCTTCTACTTCGCCGAGCCGCGCAGGGCTGGTGAGTGCGACCGCCTGCGCGCGCAGCTCCGTGACCGCAGTGAGCACGCCACGCTCGTGGCCCATGTAGCCCTTCACGGCGGCGACAAGCTGCGGCACGAGATCGTGTCGCCTCCGCAATTGCACGTCGACGTCGGCCCACGCCGTGCGCACCTGATTGCGGAGACGCACCAGGCGGTTGAACGCGAATGCGGCCCAGAGCACGACCGCGAGACCGATCAGGATCAAGGCTGTGATCATGCTAGTGTTCACCGGGCGTGAATGGGTCTTTGGTGGAGATGAAGTCGATTGGAACCTCGGTGACGAACGCCTTCAGCCAGCGCGTGAATTCTTCCATTCCCGCCTGCTCGGACGGAATGTGTCCGAGAACGATCAAGCCCTTGATCTGACCGGCAGAGATCGCATCGACAACGTATTCGATCGTTTCCCATTCGTGATCTTCGCCGATGATCACAGCATCGACTTTCTCGAACTGGAAGGCGTGCCGGTTCGCTGCAAAGCCGGGGAAGCCCTGAGTCAGGGCGACCCTCGATACCCGGGCTTTCGGATCGCCGGTGATGCGAATCGCGTTCGCAGCGAGCCTGGTCGCCACACTCTTCGCTAACACCCCCAGTGGTACGGCTGGAAGATCGAAAACCTGGGAATTCCCGTTGTGCCTGCGACTCCCCCAGCCGAGTGCGCGAATGATTCCCGCGTTGATCATGTCCGGCTTCATCGAATGCGGCGTGTCGTGGAATCGCCATATCACCAGACCATGATCGCGGATGAACCTCTGTTTCTCGGCGAGAACAGGATCGTTCTCCTGCTCGAGCACGGCCGTGGTGTCGCGATGACTATAGAACGTCGGCTCGTGAGTGATTACGAAATTGTCACCGTGCGCGGCGGCGCGCTTCAGAACATCGAGTGTCGCCATCATCGTGACGGCGATTCCCTTCACTTTCGTTTCGGGCTCCCCTGCCTTGAAGCTGTCGACCGTCTGCTCCGGGAGCTGCACGGCTGCGTGCTGTTTGATCCGCGCGACCACTTCCGCCGCGGTGGGCCGATCGGACTGCGCCCGAGCCGGCAACGCCAGGACGATCGCGAGCGCGACAAGTCCTCTACGCATTCGCGGCATCCTCATTCGCCGTGAGCGACGCGGGCATGACGCTCTTCGGGCTGAAATTCGCGGGAAGCCTCCGCGTCCTCGTCGCTGGCTAATTGCTCGATGTCGGGCCTCCACGGGACCGATTGACGAAGAAGCCCGCCGCAGCCAGGATCCCACCGGCTGCAATGAACCCCAACGTCAGAATTCCACCCGTTGGGTGCGGGGTGCCATATCGGGCCGCAAGGAGATTGATGACGAAAATCACCGCACCGAAAGCGAGGAAAATCATTCCAAAGCCGAGGAGAGTCATTGCCATCGTTGAGCGCATTTTGATCCGTCCTGGGTTTCCGGGTTACTTGAAGACGAGGTGAGCGACTGCGGTCTCGAGACTCCAATAGATCATCGCGTACGCGGTCAGATCGAACGCCGCGTGCGCGAAGATCAGCATCCAGATCCGGCCCGTGACAGCAAAGATAGTCCCAAACACGAGCCCGACGATCGTCGCCTGCTCCGTACCGGCGAGCCCCTGAACAGAATGATGCGCCAGTCCGAACCATGCGGACGTGAGCAGCACGATAACTATTCTTGCGCCGACGCCGTGTCCGAATAGCTTGCCGAAGCGCTGGAACATCCATCCTCGGAACACGGTTTCCTCTCCGAAACCTGCGCCGAAGGTCATGGCAAAGAGCGCTCCCGGGATCGCCGCGCTGTTTCCCGCCAGATAATGGTAAGCGTGATTGACAGGATCGGCGCCGAGCAGAGGCATCACGATCGCCTTCAGCAGGAACTTGAACGCGATTCCGAGTGCGATGCCTCCCGCGATAGTGCGAATCCAGCCCCTCGGTCGAACGTATCCGATCTTGCTCCACGGCGTGTGTGACCGCCAGGCCCACAGCAGGACGAGAACGCCGCTGAAACCGATGAAGACCGCGTTCCCGAAGAGGATGACGAGAATCGCGAGGAGTCCGACAGGTCCGAATCCGCGAAGGTCCGCGGCGAGACGATCATCGGGAGGCACGGCGGCGCCCAAGTCGTAACTCTTCAGCGGCCTGATGCGACTGTGCTGTCCCGCCGCGCAGGATTCGTGGTTGCGTGCTTGCAGTTGATTTCGGAAGGTGGCAAGTCTCTGCAGATTCGTGTCATGCCCAGTCTACACCAACCCGCTGCTGCGTTCTCGGTCCGACCTTGCTTGCCGCAGGAAGCCGCCGCACTGGCTGGCCTTGCCGCGCGTCTTTTTGTTCAGGCTTACGGCCCAACTCACCCCGAGCCCGAGCTGAGCGCCTATCTCGCCCGGACATTCGACCCCGCACGTCTGGCGACCGAACTGACCCGGGCTCGCGTGCGCGTGTTTCTCGCCGAGAATGGCGCGCACGAGCTGGTGGGTTACGCCTATCTGCGAGAGTCCGAAAACAATGGGCCTCCGAGGGCGAGCGGCCAGACGTCCTGTGAGATCCTTCGTTTCTACGTGGACGAGGCGTGGCATGGACGAGGCGTGGCCAGCGCCTTGATGCAGGAATGCGAGCGTGCGGCCCGCCAGTGGGGAGCCAGCGCGCTCTGGGTTCAGGCCTGGAGCGCCGCGGCTCGCCCCATCGCCTTTTACAGGAAAGCCGGCTTCAGAATTGTTGGCACCACAGAATTTCATTTCGGCGAACGCGTCGACACGGACTACCTGATGTCCCGCGAACTCGAAAGCCCGCTCACACCCGGGTAAAGCTCTCCCGCGAAAGCCACGTTCCCGCCGAGCGTTCTAGTGACAGGCGGTGTCTCCGCCTCGCGCGTTCTCCTCGGCGCTCGGGAATGGAATCACCTGCGGCCCCGACACCGGCGGCCGCAGCTCCTTGCCGAGCTCGGCGTACAATCCAAACATTCGGTAGTCCACGAGCCGAGCACCGCTCTCGAATAGCAGGGAGTAGCGCTTCTGCTTGAGAATCTCGCGCAGCAGATCGGTCCGCGTCGGGAAGCTGCCCGCCAGTCTGGGCGGGAGTCCGCCCGAGTTGACGCGCACGGTGTTGACGATCGCGAGCGCCTCCGCGTCCCGTCCCAGCCCCCAGAGCGCCTCGGCCCGGAGCAGAATGACCTCTTCGTCGATGATGATCGGAAGGGGATTGGTGGGGCCGGTGATGTTCAGGAAAATGACATCCGATACTGCCGAGCTGTCGGGGAGTGCCTTCGTAAATGCCGGGTCCCGCTGAACCTTGGAGAGGCGCAGGTCGCCGGCGTCGGCCTCGCTCAACACCTTCGGATTGGCGCGGATCACGGAGCGATCGAAGTTCCCATTCTGCAGATCGCCCGAGGCCGTGCTGTAGGAGTGATAAATGCCGACGCGGAAGTCCGCGGGACTGAGGCTCTGGAACGAAGCGTCGAGTGCCGCGATGGCGGCATTGAGCTCCGCTGCATTCACCGCCTGATTTGAGTGGAAGCCGGCGAAGCCGGTGTATATGTGTACCTTGGCGGCGAGCGCGCGGTTGAACTTGAGAAAACTCGCCGGCGTGTCGAATCCGCTGAATCCCGATGGAAGCACGAACGGGAAGAGTGATCCTCCGGCTTGCAGGTTCGTAGCCGCCGAATCGAGAAGCGCGCTCATGTAGGCAAGTACTTTCGGCTTGCAGACCACCGGCTCGATCGCGTCAGCGCCAGTGGGCGTGGGCACGCCGAGAGTATCGCGAGTGTCGATGAGGTGGATGTACTGAAGCGCCTGCATCGTCCGCGCAAAGCCCTGCGAGGCGGCCTTCTCCGCGTCCGTGAATGCGCTCGAGCCCTCCACACCTTTCGCGAGGAGCTGCGAGGCGCGAATCGTCCGGTAGGTCGAGTTCCATGTAAAGTCGACGAGGAATGCGCCCGGTGAGAATTCTCCGAGTGGCTGCTGGATGAAGCGGGGATCGGCGCCGTCGATTCGGTATGCGTCGCGCCCCATCGTCTCCATCACGAGGATGAAGAACGCGTGCTGTTCGCGATCGCCGGCAATGAGTCCCGATGCCTGCGCCTGGAGCTGCGCCTGACTGGGGATAGCCGCCGGCAGTTCGGGGTTGTTGAAGTCGGGGATTGTCGGATCGCTGCAGCCCGTTGCGAGCAGCACGGCAGCGGCGGCTGTCCACGCCGCAAGCGCCTGACGTCCGGCGCGCCCGGACTCTGAGTACGTCGCGTGACGAGTCATGTCAGTAGCTCGCGGCGAGAGTGAAGTAGAACGAACGGCTCGGTGGATACGGAGCGAGGTCGATGAAGCGGCTGATCTGCTGGCTCCCGAAATTGCTCGACTCCGGATTAACGCCCGGGTAGCTGGTCCATGTGACCAGGTCCCGTCCGCTGAACTCGATGCGCGACGACCCGGCGCCGCGGAAAAGCCGGCGCGAGAGCGATTGCGGCAGCTCATACGATACCGCAATCTCGCGCAGCTTGACGAAGGAGGCGTCCTGAACGTATTGCGACACGCCGAGCTGATCGTTCCGTTTGGCGCGGTTGAGCCCGCCGTCAGCCAGCTTTGGAGAGAGGCCGAAGGCATCGTACACATCCATCGTGATGTTCACCAGGTCGCCGCCATGCGACCAGTCGAACAGCGATGTCACGCGCAGCTTGCCGAGGGTGAAGTCGTTCGAGAACCCCATTGTGAATACGGGCGCACCATCTCCCTTCTGTACTTCCTGGACCGTTCCACCTGCCGAGTCGGTCGCGATGATCTGTGTTACGCGCTTGCCGACCTCGAGCCGTCCGATGCCGTACCCCGAGCCGAACGCAACGCGCTGGCCGGTTGCGTCACGCTCGATGTTGAATGACGTCACTCCGGCGGGGAGCGCAGTGACAATGCCAACATTCCGCGCGAAGGTGGTTCGCGAAATCCACCCGAATCGCTGGCCCTCAATCGGCGTGAGACCGAGCGCGACCTCTGTGCCGCGGTTCCGAATCGTGCCACCGTTGCGGATACTGACGGTGTAGCCCAGCGACGGCGCGGTCACGAAATGCAGAATCACGTCGTTGATCGTCTTCTGGTACATCGTCAGTGCAACCGATGCGCGCTGCCCCCACCACGAGGCGTCCACGCCGCCCTCGACCTCGGTTTCGCGCTCGGGTTTGATTTGCTGGTTGCCCTGGATGAGCCCCGGCTGGAGGGCGTTCTGACCTGCGTAGGTGCTGCCGATGCCGGGCGTGTACTTCTGGATGTAGAGCGGCTGATTCCCCGATTGTCCAACCGCGATACGTGGCTTGAACTCATCGAAGATCCCGAGCAGACCGGGGAAACGGAACGAGACGGAGGCCTTGGGAAAGAAGTAGAACTTGTCGATGTCGCCGTTCACCGTGCTGCGCTCGGCGCGGGCGCCCGCCGTGACGAGCAGCCGCTCGTCAAGCGCGAGGAGCTCCTCCTGGCCGAAAAGCGCCAAGCCGCCGGCCTGCTCACGATAGGCGAACACTTCGGTTGCCGCGCCACGATTTACGTTCTCCTGACCCAGCAGGACGTCGCGCGTGACGATGTTGGTGGACCGCTGGGACGAAACCTCTCGTTGCAGTCCCGCTGAAGTCGTCGCCGTCCAGCCGCGCGACGAAGGCGTGAATTCGTGCAGCACGCTGAAATTGGCGTTGGCGCGCAGGACATTCGCGCTGAGCGACGTCACAGTCCCCGGGAGCCCGTCATTTGGCTCGAAGAAAAGGAATCGCGGCGAGACGACGTTGTCCTGCTGGTTGAACCGGTCGATGCCGGCGTCCAGCTTCAACGTGAGCGACTGCCGGTCATTCGCATAGGCGGCGTAAGAGGCGCCCATGGACGAGATGAGACGGTAGACCTCCTCGGGCGTCTTGATGAAATCACGATCCTGAAAGACGTTCGCGCCCGCAATCGGCGTCACCGGATAGACCCCGTTGGTCGGCCGCATGTCGAACCAGCTGGGCGTGGTGGCAAACACAAAATACGGTGTAATGGTGGCATTGTCGTTGTTGCTGACGCCGCGCGTAGCGACAGTACGGACAAGATTGTTGTTCAGCGTGACCGTCAGTCTCGGACGAAGGACCTGCGTGACATTGAGGCGCACGCTCTGCTTGCGGTAGCCGGTGTTCTTCTGGATGCCGCCGTCCCAGCTATTGAGTCCCGACGCGAAATACCTCGTCTGCCCGGCGGTTCCCCGCACGCTGAGAGACGTCTCGTAGTTGAATGGGCGCTCCCCGAACAGCTGCTCCTCGAAGTCGCAGAATCCGTTGCACGCCTTATAGTTCGAGTCTACCGCGGCCTGCGACATCCCTATCGTTGCCCCGTATTGCCGCGCTTCGTCAAGAGTGAAGCGGCGCGCTCCGAACTTTCCGGAAAGGCTTCGCGTCCCCAGACGCTGAATCAAATCGACAGCAGGCGAGCTCCCGGAAGACCGCCCCTGCTTCGTCTTGATGATGATGACTCCGTTTGCCGCCTTCGATCCGTAAATCGCCGAGGCGGACGCGCCTTTCAGAACCTCGACGGTCTCAATGTCGCCGGGGTTCAGGTCCGCGATGCGGTTTACGCCATTGTCCTGGTTGGTGGCGTTGGACGTCCCGCGGTTCGCCCCCGTAATCGCGTTGAGCCCGGACTCTATCACCTCGTTGCTGACTATCACGCCGTCCACGACGTACAGCGGATCCGCCGACCCGAACACCGACGTCACGCCGCGGAGCCGGATCTGGTTGCCTCCACCCGGCGCGCCTGAGTTCGTGCTCACCTGAGCGCCCGCGATGCGCCCGGCCAGCGCGTTCTCGAGCGACGGGGCCGACACGCGCGACATCTGCTCGGAGCTCACCGTCGCCACGTCGTTGGCTGCGTTGCGCCTGGCCACAGTAGTCGCGGCGCCGGTGATGACCTGGGTCTCGAGCTCCAAAATGTCCTTCTTCAGCGCCACGTCCACGCGCGTTGCGCCCACGGCGAGAGGCAGCTCGCGCCGCTGATATCCGATCCTCCGTATGATCACGCTCGCGGGCCCCTCGGGCGCCTGGACGGCGAACGACCCATCGTCCGCCGAAATCGCAGCGCCGAAGCCCTGCACGATGATGGTTGCGCCTGAAACCGGCTGGCCGCTTGCCTGGTCGGTAACGCGGCCGGTAACGCGGCGCTGCGCGCTCGCCGACGATGCGAGCGCGGCGAAGGCGAGGGAAACGATAAGGACAGCTTTGAGTCGAGACAACAGCCCTCCGTCGCTGACAGTTCAATTTCTTGCCGACCTATCGCCTGGTGCACATATGCACGGGTCGCCTAAGCGCCATAATACGCTCGCTCCTCACGGTGTCAACAGCGAAGCGGCACCGCGCGATGCAGGGCTGGTTAGAGGGAGAGAACGGTTGTGTCGCGGAAAGAACGAGAGGCCGCGACTAATGCCGCGACCTCTCGTCCTTCATGCCGAAGAGCTAGTTGAACAGGTACCGCAAACCGAGCTGCGCCCGCCACCGCGACAAAAGCCCGGGGTCGTCAACGAACGTCTGCGACGGCCCGGTGAAATTGAACACCGGCCTGTTGGCCTCGAACCTCACCAGCGAAAGCGGCGACGTCGCGGCGGCACTCGCTCCCTTGCGCACACCCCAGTCGGATTTCAGCAGGTTGCCGACGTTCAGCACATCGAGGCTCACCTGGAAAGTGTGCCGCGTGCCGCCCTGTCTGATCCCGAAATCCTGGAGGATTCGCAGATCGACATTGCTGTACCACGGGTTCAGCGCGCCGAACCGCTCGGCGATCTGTCCGCGGTGCGACCGGAGATAATCATCCTGTTCGATGAATGCATTCAGCCGGGTCCACTGGTCCTGTGCCGACACAGTCTTGCCGGTGCCGTCAGTGTACGGGTCGAGACGAATGTCGCTCTGGTCCTTCGGGATGTAGATGAGATCGTTCCCCGTCTGGCCGTCGCCGTTGACGTCGCCTGAGTAAATGAACGAGTAACGATTCCCGCCTGCGCCCGCGAACCGGTTTCCCTGCGCGAGCTCGGCGAAAACACCGACTTGCGTGCGAAGCGTGGATGACCACGACTTGGTGTATGACCCGGAGCCGACGAAGCGATGCTTCTGTCCGAACTCGGAAAAGCTCAGCTCGGGATTGTTGGGATCGCCCTGAACCGGCTGGTTCTGCCACAACACGCTGGCGATCTCCGTTGACTTGAGTGTGTTCTTCGCCTGGGTGAAGCTGTATCCGACCGATGCGTCCGCATTGGCGCTGAACGTCTTGCGCAGCTGTCCGGTGAGGTTGAAGGAATAGCCGTCGTTGGTGTTGTCGATGACGTAAATGCCCGCCCCACCATCCGGATTCAGCTCGTTGTTTCCTGTTCCTCCATAATAAGGCCGTCCATCTGCCAACGTGGTTCTGGGAGCGACGAGATCTGCGTTGCGCACGAACACGCCGTTGATGTCCTTGCCGTAGATCACCTCGAGTGTCCCCAGCATTCCCCACGGCAACTGCTGATCAACGCCGAGGTCCGTCGTCCACGACTGCGGCCACTTGAAGTTTGGATCCATCGCATTGAGATCGAACGACTCCTTGAGAACCGATCCGTGGCCGGTGGGAATTGGCGCCGCCGGCGGGGCCAGGTTCGGATTTGCGCCGGGATTGGAGATGACGTTTCCAATCCACACGAACGGGACGCGACCGGTGAAGATCCCGGTGCCGCCACGCACCTGTGTGCGGCGGTCGCCCACAGCATTCCAGTTGAATCCGACCCTCGGCGAAAACAGCGGCGACGCTCCCGGAAGCTTGCTCTGATCGACGACCTCACTCTTGCGGTTTTCATCGAGCGCCTTGAGCCCGCGCGAATATGGATTGTCGACAGGCTTTGTGAAATAGATCGGGAAATCGACGCGGACGCCGTATGTCAGCTTCAGGCGGTCCGTCACGAGGAGCTCGTCCTGCCCGTAAAGTGACGCCTGCCCGACGTGGATGTTCTCTCCCTTGAACGTTCCGCCTCCGATCATGCTCAGGAAGTCTTTCTTGTTCGGCCCAGGAGCGGTTGCGCTGAAAAATTCCGACAGTGAGCTGAACTGGCTCCCAATCGGGATGAACTCCGGAAGGAAGAACACGCCGTGCCGGAAGATGTTGAACGAATTGAAGAAATCGAACGACTCGAAGTTGCCGCCGATGGTGAAGACGTGCTTGCCACGGAAGACACTCAAGTTGTTCGTGACCTGCCAGACGTCCTGATCGAGGATGTTGTGGATCGAGAACGGCTCGTGTCCTACCGTAGTGTAGGTGACGCCTGCCTCACCGATGTCGATTGTCGGAAAGTCCGCGCTGAATGGCTCGCGGAAGTCGCGGAACCGGTTGTAGCTCGTGAAGAAGCGATTGGCAAAGCTCCGCGACCGACTGTTGTGCTCGAGGGCATACGAGTCGAGGCGGTTGTTGATTCTGTAGCCCGACTTGTAGAACGGGAGACTGCTCTCGTTGGGACCACGACCGGTGTTGGCAAAGCTCAGAACGAACGGGTGCGGTCCAAGGTCGCGCTTGGCGTCCAGATAGTTGAAGCGGAATGTCAGGTTCTGATTTTCGTTGATGTTCCAGTCGAGCTTCGCCAGCGCCTTGTTGTTGTCGGTATGAAAGAAATAACCCTCGTAGGGGCCGGGATCGTAGCCGTACCCGCTGATCATGCGCTGGCGAATTTGGTCCATCACCGACGCCTGCACCCGCGAGATTCCCAGTCCGGTCGCGCCACCCTGGCTCGCCACGAAATTCGAGCCGGGATCCTTTGTTCGCTCGATCTCGCCGTTCACGTAGTAGAAGAGCTTGTCGCGGATAATTGAGCCGCCGACGGCGAAACCGCTCTGATTGTACGCGAGGTCGGGATTGGCAGTGACTTTCGAGCCACTCACCGTGTTGCCCTGGAAGGCGTCATTTCGCCCGAACGAGTACACTGTTCCACGAAGCTCGTTCGTCCCGCTCTTGGTCACGGTGTTGATGTTGGCGCCCGTGAAGCCTCCTTCGCGTATGTCGAATGGCGCGAGCGATACCTGGAGCTGCGCCACCGCGTCGTACGGAACGGGCTCGGCATTTGTCTGTCCGCCAGGCGCCGGATCATCCAGACCGAATGGATTGTTGAAATACGATCCGTCGAGCGAAATGTTGTTGTAGAGCCAGTTGCGTCCGGCGAAGCTCATGTTGCCGTCGCTTCGCGGATCGAGGCGGGTCAGGTCGCGCGTGCTCCGCTTGATCGACGGCGTCAGCGCAACTTTCGCCGGGCCCACGGTCATGGATGCGCCGGTGCGGCCAGAATTGAGCACCTCGTCCCTTTCCGCCGTGACCTGCACACCCGCCAGCTGCACCGCCTGGCGAACAAGACGGAAGTCGAGCCTGGAGGTTTGGCCGAGATTGAGGAAGACGTCAGGCTCGGAGCGCGGCTCGAACCCGATCGAGGTCGCGGTCACACGATAGGGTCCGCCGATTCTCATGTTGGGAAGGCTGTACCTCCCGCTCGACGTCACCGTCGCACGATACTGCGTCCCGCTCGGCACGTGCACGGCGACGACGGTGGCACTCGTGATCGGAGCACCGTCCTGGCTGTTGACGTTTCCGGTGAGCGCGGCGGTCGTGACGCCCTGAGCTGACAACACGACTGGCAACAGCAACAGCGCAACAGATACAAATGCTTCGCGTTTCACGGCGGCCTCCGAGCGTTGACGTCTGCACTGCGAACGGACGACTGCATTGCGGACTGCGAACTTACTACAAACACGAACTGCGGACTACTGCGGACGCCACCCCGGTCCGCGCACGACGCGGCCCGGCTTCGCCCCGGTGTGCTTTCCATCGCTCACAACCGCCACGCCATTCACGAACACGTACTTCACCCCGACCGACAACTGGTGCGGCTTCTCGAACGTCGCGCGATCGGCGATCGTCACCGGATCGAACACCACCACGTCGGCGTACATCCCTTCCCGCAACAGGCCACGGTCTCTCAGCTTGAGCCGGGCTGCCGTCGCCGATGTCATCTTCCGCACTGCATCCTCCAGCGTCAGCAGGCTGTCGGTCCGCACGTACTTCCCCAGTATCCGTGCGAACGTCCCATAGGCGCGCGGATGCGTGAGACCGGTCGCGCTGTCGGGATCCTGTCCGCCCGCGTCGCTCCCGATCACCACCCACGGCCGCTTGAGCTGCATCGCCACGTTCTCCTCGGTCATGCTGAAGTTGATCTTCCCGAGGTTGCCGGACTCGGCGAGCGTCAGCTCGATCACCGCGTCGGGCGCGCTCCTGTGCATGTCCTTCATCACCGCGTCGAGTCGCCATCCCTCGTACTTCCTGAGCTCCGGCTTCGTGTATCCCATAATCGCTATCGCCGACGAGCGCTCGGGATCGCACGAGCCGCTCTTCACCATGTCCGCCACCACCCGCGCGCGCGTGGCCGAGTCGCGCAGGTTCGCGAGCAGCTTCCCGTTTTCGGCCGCCCAGTCGGGAAAACACGACGAGAGACCGTTGGCCGACGCCGCGTACGGATACATCGTCGCTGCCACGTCGAGTCCCGCCGCACGCGCCGAGTCGATCTTCGCGATCATTCCCCCCGCTTTGTTCCAGTTGGCGCGACCTGACGCCTTCAGGTGATAGATGTCGAGCGAGACATTCCCCTCGCGGGCGATCCTGAACGCCTCGTCCATCGCCTCGAAAAGCTGATCGTCCTCCGAGCGCATGTGCGTGATGTACGCGCCATGATAGGGTGACATCGCCTTTGCGCTCTCGATCAGCTCTGCCGTAGTCGCGTAGCTCCCCGGCGGGTAGATGAGGGCGCTCGAGAGTCCGAACGCGCCGTCTTCCATCGCATGTCGCATCACCGCGCGCATCGTGTCGAGCTCGGCGGCGGTCGCGGCGCCCTGGACCTGTCCCTTGGCGTACGCGCGAACTGTCGCCGCGCCCAGGTAGGAGCCGACATTCACCGAGTTGCCGTGACGACCCATCGCGTCGAGCCACGCCCCGAATCCGTGCTCTCCGGCGAACGTCTTGTGCAGAGCGATTATCTGCGGCAGCGAATCCGGAATGTCGAGCAGCGCTAGCATGTTGGCGTTGATCGGCGCTGGAGTCGTTGCCTCGCCGAGTATCTCCGTAGTCACGCCCTGCGTCACCTTACCGACGACTCGGCCGTCACGCCACAGGAGGGCGTCCCACGAATGGGCCTGGATGTCGATGAATCCTGGTGCGACCACGAGTCCCCGTGCGTCGATGCGCCGCCTGGCAGCCGCATTCGCGAGCGCGCCGAAGGGAGCGATGCGTGCGATGCGATCGCCTGCGATCGCGACGTCGCCGTAGAACCAGGCGTTGCCGGTGCCGTCAACGATGCGGCCGTTCTCGATCACGACATCGTACGAGGCGGACGCAGCGGGCGCGCCTGCTGGAGTCATTCGGCCGGCGCAGGCAGTAGTCGCGAGCGCGACGATGACCAAAGGGATGGTTGATCTCATGCCGAAAATCTGCACCCGGTCACCGCTTCGTGACCAGCTGCGCAAGTCTATTGAATCGGATTCATTTCTCGCCTGATGATGTCGGCGAGGTCTGCGAGGCGACGATCTTCCGGACTTCGTTCACGGACGGCAGAACGCCGAGAAACGCAAGCGCGCCGCCGTCCACTACCTCCCTTCCATCGACTAAGACCTTGAACTCGCCGTAGCGTCCGTTCTCGATCTCGACGTCAGCGCCGAGTTGCTGACGCAGGTCGGCTGCCACACGGGCAGCATGGATACTTGTGATTCAGTACCAGCAGCGACGAATAGTGACCGTCATGGGAGAGCTCGCGGAGGTGAGGGCACTACGCCAGAGATGATGCGGTCCTTGGACGATGCTACTAGATCTTCCGCGCGGCAAGCCGGAGCGATGCCCGGTACCAGGTACCAGGTAGCGGTAGTCTACGGATGCTCCGCTTCGACATGAACGCGCTCGCGCCGGACAAGGTATACGCCACTTGCAATGATGACGAACGCGCCCGTAATCGTGATGGGTGCCGGCGTTGTCCTCCAGACAAACCAATCGAGACCAACGCCCCACGCCAGCGCGGTGTACTCAAAGGGGGCGATGAAAGATGCTTCCCCAATCCGAAATGCCTCCGTTAGCGCAAACTGTCCAAGTGAGCCTGTCACCGCGATGCCGGCGATCACGAGCCAGTGGGCAGATTGAATCGGCCGCCAGTCCGGAAGGGCGATCAGTCCCGCTCCGATCCCGACAAGTGCCATGAGCCAGAATGTCATGCTCTGCGTGCTGTCGGTGCGACCGAGCACGCGGACGGTAATGGCCGAGAGAGCGTAACCCACCGCCGTCGCGAGCACGGCGAGTCCCGGGATCGTAAGTGCGCCGGCGCCGGTAGGTCGAAGCACGATGATGACGCCACAGAAGCCGACGGCGATCGCAAGCCACCGCCTCCAATCCACTCGCTCCTTCAGAATCAGGACGGCGAGCACAGTTATCAGAAGTGGCGCGACGAAAAAGATCGAGTACGCCTCGGCGAGAGGCAGAGACCGGAGTGCGAACGCGAACGCCGCCAGCACCATGATGCCGAGCAGTGCGCGGACGACGTGCAATCCAAAGCGAACCCGGAGAAGCTGATCGTAGCCGCCGCTCAACCCGACCCATACAACAATGAAGGGAAGCGCCGACAGTCCACGGATAGACGCGACCTGAAACGGTGAATAGTGCGGCGCCAGGATCTTGATGCCCGCGTCCATCAACGACAGGGCACCGACGGCGACGATCATCGCCGTGACGCCTCTCAGATTATGGTGTGCCTGAGTGTGCAAGCGTGTGGTTGAAAAGGTTTAAAAACGCCCTATTTAGTTTGCGCGTCGTGACTTTTCCAGTCTTCCAGTTAAACCGTTTCTCCGTGTTTTCACCGCGGGGAACGCAACGTGGATAACGTGGAGGAGGAGTGGGTTATGGACCAGAAAGCAGCATTCGCCTGATTCTCTTCGCCAGTGGCGGTCTTCGCGGTCTCCGCCATGAAGAATGGGTGAACACGAAAACCTTACATCTACGAACCGCTTCGTACTTGCCATGTACGAAGCCCTTCGTATATTGCGGCAAGGACTCATGGAGACCACCCGCATGCCCCGCGGTACCCCGATTCCGTCGAACGCCGAGCTCGCCATCCTCCTCATTCTGTGGAGGGAAGGACCCCAGACCGTGCGGGCCGTTCACGATTCCCTGCGCCGCGAGCGCGACATCGGGTACACAACGGTTCTCAAGACCATGCAGCTCATGGCCGAAAAGAAGCTGGTAACCAGGGACGAATCCGAGCGATCGCACGTGTACCGCGCTGCGGTCGAGGAAAAATCGGTTAAGCGCCGGCTGGTGTCAGATCTTCTGGACCGGGCGTTCGACGGCTCCGCCGCGCAGCTCGTGATGCAGGCGCTGTCGGACAAGCACGCTTCGGCCGAAGACCTGAAGAAGATCCGGCAGCTCCTCAAGGAAAACTCAAGAGGTGCGAGATGACCACACGGCTGATTGGATGGGCGATCATTCATTCCCTCTGGCAGGGAGGCGTGATCGCGCTGATGACGGCGTGCCTTTTTTCGCTGGCGCGCCGTGCGCGGCCGTCGGTGCGATACGCCGTGGGGCTTGCCGGGCTCGCGCTCATGCTGGTGATGCCTGTGGCGACTGCATTCGGCGTATTTCGCACCCCGGCTGACAACGCATCGTTTCCCTCGACAAGCCCCGGTGCAATGGCTCAGGACAACGGGCAGAGGGTACCGGATACCGGGCAGCGGGCAACGGGTACCGGGTACAGGGTACAGGGTACAGGGTTCCGGCCAGGCGATCGCTCGACGCCGCATGCGTACATCGAGACTGCCCTTCCCTGGCTCGCGCTGGCGTGGATGCTCGGGCTCCTCGTCGCGTCTCTCCAGCTCATCGGCGGCCTTTCACGTACGCGCCGCATCACGCGCGCCGGCACCTCATCGCCGAGCGACGCTCTCATGACGCGTGTTCATGCACTGGCCGATCGCCTCGGCGTATCACGTGGCATTCGCGTCCTGCAGTCCGTAAGCATAGACGTCCCGCTTGTTGTCGGTGCGCTTCGCCCAGTGATCGTCGTCCCCGCGAGTCTGCTCACAGGACTCACTCCGCTTCAGCTCGACATGATTCTCACCCACGAGCTCGCCCACGTTCGGCGCTACGACTTCCTCGTCAACCTGGTCCAGACGGTGATCGAGACGCTGCTGTTCTATCATCCGGCCGTGCGGTGGCTGTCCGACCGAGTGCATGAAGAGCGCGAGAACTGCTGCGACGACATCGCTGTCGCCACTTGCGGAGGTGACGCCAGCCGATACACCGCGACACTGCTCACTCTCGAGGAGGCGCGCGGGCAAAGCTTTGGCCTCGCGGCGGCTGCAACCGGAGGCTCACTCCTGCGCCGTGCACGTCGGCTCATCACCGGAAGATCGGCAAATGTCGAGCTTGGTCCCCATTGGATCGCAGGCGTCATCACGATCGCGGCGGCATTGTTCACCGGGCGCGAAGCGATGGGCGGCGTTGAAGCTTCGTTCCTGCCGATCCCCGGCATTTACTCCGCGGCCGATCCCGATTCCACAGAAAAAGGCCGGCACGATCCCGATCCATCGCGCGGCGCACCCGGCTCCGTGGCGAAGTCTCCAGTTGAAGGAACCCTGGAAGAGCGCTGGCGCTGGGCCGACGCGCGCGCCCGCGGCCTCGGCAGCTATTGGGTAGGCTATCTCGTCGCCGGTGATCCCACAGAAAAGGCGCGCTATTACGCCGATGACGTCCCGGTAAGCATCGACCGAACCACGACGATGAGCGGCCACCTGCAATTCGGTGCCGGCGACTTGTCCGGAATCACTTTCCACGGTGTGCCGCTCGCTCCAATTCTAGGCACTCATGCTCGCGGATCGACAGCGATCTTCGTGCTGTTCAACGATGGCGCGCCCGGCAGGCGAATCGACCGCGTCCATGTCGGAACGTTCGACATCCCGATGTACTTCGACCGCCGTCCGGTGATGTGGCTCGACTCGGCGACAGACACTGAGAGCATCGACCTGATTCGCACACTCATGCCCAAGGCGCGCGGCGAAGACATGCGCCGTGATATGGTCGCCGCGCTTGGCGTGCACCAGACAGACGCGCTCGTCGTGCCAATGCTCATCGAGATTCTACAGTCGAGAAGCGAGCCCGAAGGCGTAAGGCGGGAAGCCGCGGAGTGGCTCGGCAGGAAGCGCGACGGGCGCGCCATTGCCGCGCTTTCGCAAGCGGCGCGCACCGATCGCTCGAAGGGAGTTCGCGAAGAGGCGATCGAGGCGTTCGCGCATATGCCGGATGACCGGGGCTTCCAGACTCTCCTCGGTTTCGCACGGAATGATCCGGATCCGGACATTCGCCGCGAAGCCGCGGAATCGATCGCCCAATCCGAGCCCGCGCAGCGCGCACTCGATGTGCTCGTACAGATAGCTCGCAGCGATCCGGACGAGACGGTGCGACGTGAAGCGGTCGAGACGATAGCTGAAGTACATGATGAAAAGTCGGTCGTTATCCTGCGCGACCTCGCGAACAACTCACCGAGCAGCGCGATTCAGATCGAGGCGGTGGAGTCGCTGGGCGAGACCGTCGATCCCGAGAAGGCTCTGGCAGTACTTCGTGAAATCGCGCGCCGTCACCCGAGCGCCGAGGTGAAAAAGAAAGCGCTGGAGACGCTCGGAAATTTCCACGACGAGAAGCCGGCAATCGATGCCCTGGTCGAGGCGGCTCACAGCGAAATCGAGGATGAGCTTGTGACCACCGCTCTCAAGTCACTCGGGGAATCGAATGACCCCGCTGCCCTCGCGGCACTGGCCTCTCTTGCCCGGCCGAGTGAGCCGCTCGAGCTGCGGCGGCGAGCGGTCGAGGTCTACGGAGAAAGCGCCGATGCCACGGTTGCGCTCGAGTTCCTCAAGTCGCTGATTGCTCGCGATCCTGAGCAAGCCATCAAGCTGCGAGCCGTCGAGCTGCTTGGAGATCTCGACGACGACGCGGGTGTCCCTTCCCTCCGCGACATTGCGCGGAGGAATCCAGAACCCGCCGTTCGCCGTCGTGCAAATGAGATCCTGAGCAACAGGTAGACTCGCTCAGGTAGCCTATTCCGTCGTCTTGCCGTCAAACTGTTCGTTGTGCGCGTCACACGCTCACCTCGCAACAACGAGAACGCCGAAAGCGATCATCACTACGCCTCCCACGCGCGAGATGAGGGCTCCAGTGCGCCCGAACTTCTCCACCAGAATGAAGGCGGTCAACGCGGCTACCCAGGCAAGGTTCATCACTCCGACGGCGAACAGGACGCACATCAGAGCCCAGCAGCAGCCCAGGCAGTACACGCCGTGCCGAAGTCCCATCTGAAGAGCGCCGCTCGCTCCATCACGCCAGTTGCTCAGCAGAAAACCCAGGGGGCTCTGGCACTGCCTCAGGCATGCGCCCTTCGCCGGTGTGAGCTGATACGCACCTGCCGCGATGAGAATTGCCCCAGCGAGACGCGGACTGGCTGCCGCCATGCTCGATGACAACAAAGCGCCCTGGTGCAATCCCCACTGCGCAAGCGCGGCGGAGGCGCTGAATCCCAGCCAGACGGTGATGTAGCCAAGCCCGAACAGCAGTACGGTAAACGGCGCGCCTCGTTCGCCCTGCTGGCCGTGCATTCCAGAAAAGAGGAGCAGCACGGGCGTTGCCGTTGCGCTCATCATGCCGATCATCATCACCGCCCACATCAGGAAGGTGAAGAAGACATCGGGCGCGCCCCATGGCGCGTTTATCACCATTCCCATCTTCGCCATCATCGTCTCCGGCACTTCGGAAGACGACATCTGATTGTGGAGATGGACGAGATAGGCCCAGGCCAGGGCGGTGATGAGAACGATGCAGCTCGTGATGACGACGCGGTCGCGGCGGATGAGGCCCGCGACCGCGGACTGGCTACGCACTACGCCAGTTGAACGGAGCGTACTGGCCGTTGTTCTTTCCGCTCGTGTCATTCCAGCTCAAGCCGAGCGCTGCGACGTGGCTCTTCAGTGCGTGGGCAAGCGCGATGCGATCCGACGCCGGATGGCCGGTATTGGACAGCTGAAGTGGCTCTGTGGCGTTGGGGTTGATCCCCATCGCCGCCTCAGCGGACATGTCGACAAGGCTCGCCGCGGTCACAGACCATTTCGCGCCGGTGCGATCGAATTTGATCGGCGCCGATTCCACACCGAGAAATTTTCCAATGAGGCCAGCCAGGCCAGCCATGGGTCCGCCGGCGGATCCGCTGGCGATCGCGGTGATGGCGTCGCGCTGTTCGGGAGTGGCGCGGTCGTCGGCGATGACACCGACGGACCAGTTCCCCTTTCCCATCGCTTCGGGCGTCAATCCGACCACGATGAATCCGAGACCGTCAAGCGACACGGAGCCGTAACTTCCACGCTCGATCTGAAACGCCATGGCAAATGTGCACGTGCCCTGCGTCGGTTCCACCGCCATCTGATGAAGAATACACGGGCATACGGAATCGCAGCTGCAGGTTTCGTAATACTGCCCGCTTGCGGTCCACGATGGTGTTGTCATTCTCCACCTCCTCTGGGGGTCACTTCGGTAGCAGCCGCAGGGATCGGCCCTCTACGGGGAGTATACTCCTCTTATGCACAATCGTGCTAGCCCGATGTCGTGGCAGGATGACAAGTCCCCAACACCAACTACACAGTGATCGCAACCAGATTCATCAGAAGCGTGTCCTATCTAGCTTGACTGGCTATTTACATCTGCCTAGTATGGCTATATGAAATCGGTATCCATATCTGTTGCAAAAAATACCCTGAGTGCACTGCTCAGGAGAGTAACCGCGGGTACACCGATCACCATCACCGATCGCGGGACGCCGGTGGCCCGGCTGGTGCCACCTGCGGTACAGGTTCGGGGAATCCCGGCCCGCTTCCTCGAGCTCGCCGAGCGCGGCGTAGTGAAGCTGCCGGAGCGCGAGTCCAGGGCGAACTGGGACGACGACCTGCCGGCTCCGCCTCGGCTGGCAAAAGGGGTGTCTGCTGTCGAGGCGCTGCTCGAGGAGCGCCGGAGCGGACGGTGAGGTACTGGGACTCATCCGCGATCATCCCGTTGCTCGTTGCGGAGAGCACCTCTCTCCGCGTGCGTGAAATCCACTCTGCCGATCCGGCGATTGTCACATGGTGGGGCACTCCCATCGAGTGCGTGTCGGCGCTTGCGCGACTCGAGCGCGATGGCGCACTGACGCCGGCGGGACTCGGTCGCTCGATCGCCCGTATCCGTCACGCCATCGCGTCGTGGACCGAGGTCGGGCCTTCGGATGACGTGCGCGAGCAGGCGATCCGATTACTTCGGGTCCATCAGCTTCGTGCCGCGGATGCTGTCCAGCTCGCCGCCGCGATCGTCGCAGCGGAATTCCAGCCGGGGACACTGGAGTTTGTCACGCTCGACAGGAATCAGGGATCAGCGGCAGACAAGGAAGGGTTTCGCGTGATCGGCTAGACGCGGCGGGAACGGCTAGCGACCGGGAATCGGGTCAGGGTTGCGGCACGCCCGTTAGGAGACGGCCGCGAGAACTGCCCGACGTATAGGTTGGGGTAATACAATCGAAGCGAAGAATGACGAAGGGTACAAGTAGTCTTCCCCGGATTCATCGATCACGCGAATCTGCTCGTGTTCGGCCGCATCGTGATCAGGAAGAACTTCGTAAATCTTTCGCGGTTCCAGAGACACTTCGTAACCGTCATTCCTGATGCAGACGGCGAAGCCACGGACGCGCGACATGGAACGTCTCTTGGAGCGCCGGGACTTAGTCGAGGTATCGTTTGATTTTGAATTCATATCTGCCAATTCCGGTGGCTTCGTACCAGTGTAGCTCAGCGATGCGAATTGTGCCGTCTTCTAATTTTACCCTTGCGACACCTTTGCGTTTCCGCCAGCGCCCACGACCGTAAAAACGGCGAACGCGTTTAATCTCTCGGATTGCCGTCCCCTTCACCGGACACCACCATGCGCAAACTCAGGCTCGGCGCTGACGTCGGATTGTTCCTGCTGTTCTTCGGAGCTCACGCATGGGCGCAGGATGCAGCGCCCGAGTCGTTCACTCCGCACGACCTGCGCCTTGCGCTGTCCGTTGATTATTCAGAGCATCGCCTGGCGGGCTCGATCACCTATGAGCTCACCAATTGGACAGCACAACCCGCCGGCGAAGTCTCCTTCCTGCTGAACCGGCTCATGGAGGCTTCCTCCGTCACTGACGGCGAAGGCTCGGCGCTGCGGTACAGCCAGGACGTACTGCGCTTCCACGATGATCCGATGCGGCAGGTAAATCAGCTGCGGGTCACCCTGCTTCGTCCAATTCCGCCAGGCGGAAGCACGACGATCCGCATCGACTATGCAGGAAACCTCGTGGGCTATACCGAGGTCGGCTGGCTCTATGTAAAGGATCGAGTGGACACCGCGTTCACGATCATCCGCGAGGATGCGCTCGCGTTCCCCGCATTGGGCGGGCTGTCCGATGCCGCCAATCGTCGCAGGCCACGAACGCCATTCACATACGACGCATCCATCCGCGTGCCCAGCGGCTACCTGGTCGCTACCGGCGGAAAGGTTACCCGCACGCCGCACGCTGACGGAACTGCGACGTGGCGGTACGTCTCCGGCAAGCCCAGTCCATTCCTGAATGTGATGGTCGCTCCGTTCGATACGATCGTCGCTGGCGGTGTCCGCATTTTCTACCTACACGCGGACAGCGTGGGCGCCAGGCGCGTGATGGCCAACACTCAGTCGGCGATGCGATTGCTCTCGCAATGGTTCGGACCACTGCACGGCGAGTGGAACCTTGCGATCACCGAGATTCCCGATGGTTGGGGCTCACAAGCGAACCTGGTTGGTGGAATCATTCAGACTGCCAGCGCTTTCAGGGATCCCCGCCGCCTTGGGGAACTGTATCACGAGCTCTCCCATCTGTGGAACGCACCAGAAACCGAATCACCTTCGCCACGCTGGAATGAGGGACTCGCGTCATTCCTCCAGGACATGCTGCGCGAGCGCGTCGACGGCTGGACTGGCCGCCGCGAAGGGGAAGCAGGCGTAATCGCCCGGGTCAACAAGCAGGTGAGCTCGGATTCGACGCTGCGCACCGTACCGTTCATCGATTATGGCAAGCGTGGAATGACGGACTACTCGTATTCAGTGGGCGAGCTGATGTTCGCCACGCTGTACGATCTCGTTGGCGAGGCGCAGTTCAACGCCATCGTCGGCGGTCACTACCAGAAATTCGTCAACGGCGCGACGACGCGTGATCTGGTCGCGCTTGCCCGGACCAACTCTTCGCGCGATCTCACGCCCTTCTTCAACGAGTGGATCTTCACCACTGGCTGGACGAAGCGACTAGCGAAGGTTTCTTCGATGGATGAGCTCGGGGCATCGTACAGCCGCCCCTGACGAGGCCGCTATCCGGCGCGCCGCCGTGATCGTCGCGGCGGTTCAGATCAGTGAATCTCGCCGGCACCATGCATTGCCGCCAGCACGGCTTGAATCATTGCGGCATGGCTGCTCATCCCGCGTGATCTGCGCGAAATGATCAGGTATTCGGTCACCTTTCCGCGTGACCGGCTACTGAGTCTCCAAACGATCTATTTCGCCGGTCCACCAACTTCAGGATAACCATACCATGATTCCGCGAATTGACATCGCCCGCGCCCTGGTCGTCGTTGCTGCAGCCTTGGCGATGGTGGCGGCCATTCCGCCGGCCGTACTCGCCCAGTCACACCCCGCATCTGCTGCTGCCTCCACACCGCCGTTTGCCGTGGAGCGCATCGGCCGCGGTCGCCCAATGATTCTGATACCGGGGCTGCTTTCCGGCGGCGAGGTGTGGAAGAGCACGGTCGAGCGATACCGAGACCGCTATGACATGCACGTTCTCACGCTCGCCGGATTCGCCGGCGTTCCACCGTTGGCGGGTGAGACCTTTCTGGCGGAAGAGCGCGACGCCATCATTCGATACATCCGCGAGCAGCGCCTCGAAAAACCGGTGATCGTCGGGCACAGCCTGGGTGGTTTCCTCGCGTTCTGGATAGCGGCGGCAGCCCCCGGGCTCGTAGGACCGATCGTCGCCGTGGATGGCGTTCCCTATCTTCCCGCACTCAACGATTCCACCATGACGCCTGACAAGGCGAGATCGCAGGCGCAGCAATTCCGTTCCATGGCCGCGAACTTCAGCCCGGAGCAGCTCGCCATGCAAAATGCGATGTTCATGCGCTCGCGGGCGAAGGACTCCATTCATGCGCAAATGGCTGCACGCTGGGGACGTGGGTCGGACGGTCTCACCATGGGTCGCGCAGTCGCGGAGATGATGACGACCGACCTGCGGGCTCAGGTTGCGAACATTCGCACGCCGGTTCTGCTCATAGCGGCCGGCGATGGTCTGACCGCCGACATGCAGAACGCAGTGTTCGCGGCGTACGAGTCGCAAGTCTCACGCGTCCCGCGCCACCGGGTCGTGCTGGCGAATAACGCAAGACACTTCGTGATGCTCGACGATCCCGCCTTCCTCTTCTCGGCGATGGACAGCTTCCTCGAGGAACGATGACCGAAGGCGTCCTCGCTCTCAGACTCCAACCTGACGTCCTCGCCGCCGCACATGGCGACCAGCGGGCGTTCGGACGTCTCGTTGACGGAACCAGCAACGTGGTCGCGTCTATCGCGCTCGCGATTCTGCGCGACGCCGAGGCGAGCGCGGACGTGGCACAGGACGTCTATCTCTCCGTGTGGACGGATTTAAGAAAGCTGCGTGACCCCGGCAGCTTCCTCCCCTGGTTGCGACAGCTCACACGCAACCGGGCACACCACACACTTCGCACGCGCGTGCGCCGCCAACAGCGCATTTATTCAGGCGACCGCGCCGACCCACTACTTTCGGCCGCCACTGACCCGCGCCCCGATGCGATCGAGGAGATGGTAGCCGCGGAAGAGAAGCTGGCGCTCGCTCGAGCGATCGACGAGTTGCCCGCCGGCGCTCGCGAAGTCGTGG
>JBGPLS010000020.1:0-26627 GCA_041486565.1 Gemmatimonadaceae bacterium | reverse complement strand
GCGCGACGGCCTGCTATGACCGCCACGACTGCGCCGGGTAGGCCAGAGACGCCTCCAGCACCGCCACCACCGCCACAACCGCCACCGCCACCGCCACCACCACCGCCACCACCGCCGCCACCGCCGCCACCGCCACCGCCGCCGCCACCGCCACCGCCGACGCTCGACCACATCATCGTCGTCACGATGGAGAACCGCTCGTTCGACCACCTCCTCGGCTGGCTACCAGGTGCGGACGGAAGACAGTCTGGCCTCTCATATGTGGATAGCAACGGGACCGCCCGATCGACGCATCACCTGTCGTCGCCTAATGGCTGCGGCTTCACCGATCCGAATCATTCATACGAAGGCGGGCGTGCGGAGTACAACGGCGGCGCGTGCAACGGGTGGCTGACGGCAGCAGGCAACGATCTTCACGCGATTGGCTACTATCTTGCCGCCGATCTGCCCTTCCTCGGCCAGGCCGCACCGCAATGGACAGTGCTCGACCGGTACTTCGCGCCGATGATGGGGCCGACGTACCCCAACAGACTGATCTCTCTTGCGGGACAGACCGACCGCATCGCGAACACATTGGTTCCCAGCACGCTGCCGACTATCTGGGACAGGCTCGCGCAGAAGAATCTTACGGGGCGGAACTACGGGACAGGCTCAACGACCTCGCATCTTTGGGGTCTGCGCTACGCGTCGCTCATCAAGCCGATCGCTTCGTTCTACAGTGATGCCGCAGGGGGAACGCTGCCGAACGTGGCGTTCGTCGATCCCGATTTCTCGGATGACTTCAGCGGGAGCTATCATCCACCCGATGACATAAGAAACGCCGAGGCGTTTCTATCCCGCGTGTACAATGCGGTGACGACGAGTCCCGATTGGAAGTCGTCGCTGCTGATCATCACGTTCGACGAGTGGGGCGGCTTCTTCGATCATGTGCCACCCCCGGTGGCGCCGCTGCCCGACGGCGAGAGGAGTGCGGGGAATGCCGATGGGCTGCGGGGGTTCAGGATCCCGACGGTTCTCGTCTCGCCGTTCGTGAGGCGTGGATATGTATCGAGCAGGCTGTACGATCACGCTTCGGTGCTCAAACTCATCGAGACTCGATGGGGCCTGGAGCCGTTGACGGTGCGCGATGCACAGGCGAACAATCTTGGTGACGAGCTCGATCTGACGAATTCAAATTTGAGCGCGTCAGCGATCGACGTACCGGCTGGGCCGTTTGCAGTGCCGTGCCGGTAGAGATCGTGTCTGGATTGACCGAGCTTCCATTTCGCGAGTCTCGAGTTCACCGAGCATCGGCGGATAGTCGAGGCTCCAGTCAGCAGTTCAGGCCTTTGCTGGCGGGCTCGCCCCGAGCTGCGCGAACATCACGGGCATCTCCATGTACACTCGTGCCCGCTTGATCTTGTCGTTCTCGAGGTCGTAGATCACGGCCAGTGGTACCCGCACGGTGCGTCCGGTCGCCGGAATCCCGGCAAATTCGCCGATGTGCTTGCCGGTGAACATGCCCTCGAACACCGCCTTCCCGTCGTCACAGATGAGCTTGGTGTTCTCGGCGTCGGCGTCGAAGGCGGTATGGTATATGTAATTCAGCATTTGCGTCACGCCTTCCGGGCCCCGCGATTCATCACCGGTGGCCATGTTGGTGAACACGACGTCATCGGCCAACACGCTCATGTCGGTGTGCTTCGAATCGACGTAGCGCTGCAACACTCTCCGCGTACTCTCGGCTGACATCACGGGCTCCAGGAATTAGGGTCGGTACAATTTTACCAGTAACGGCGCGGGTTGCGAGCCCCGAGCCGAATTGTCCGGTGCCGGTGTGTTCGCCAATGATCAGGATGAGTCCGTTTACGGAACAAGGGGCGCCCTCGTGAGGATGCTCGCTGGTCGCGGGTTCGTACTGAGCGCGTCCCAGTCACGTCGCTCGTCCGTCACCTTCCGCAGAATCCATAGGCTGACGAAAACCATCACGAGAAGCAAGGTGATCGCGATTGCCTCGCCTCTGACCTCCGGCAGTCCCATCCGCTGAACGACGATGTACGTCGTCAGTCCCCAGACCGCGGGGCCGGTTACCGCCGAGAATCGTCCCACCATTCCGTAGAAACCGTAGAATTCGCCGACGCGATCCGGCGGTGTCAGCCGAAGCATGTAGGGCCGATCACTCGCCCACGTCCCGCCAAGCGAGAATCCCGCCACGCAGGCGACGACGTACAGCCAGACGATTGGCATCCGGAACGCTCCGACGCACGCGGCAAGGAGGAATGTCCCGATCCAGAAGAAGAGAACGGAAGTCAGCGCGCGCTTGGGGCCGAGTCGATCCACGACGAACCCCCATGTGATGCCACCCAGAATTGCCGCAGTGACCGCCGTGCCGAGGACGATGTTCGCGCGCGCCTGCCCCTGCTCGGTCGTGAGTCCCGTCGCGATCGCCACGTTCACGGTATAGAGCGACATGAACGAGATCACGGTGTTGATCGCGTCGGTATAGAATGCACGACCGAGCAGGAACCGCAACAATCCCGGGTAGCGATGACCCGACTTGAGTGTGTCTATCGTCTGCGCCACCGACTCCCTGACTGCGGCGGCGGTGAATATCGCCCGGGGGCGAGGATTGCCACGCTCGCGGACGAACCAAAAGCACGGGAGGGCGATGGCGAAGAACAATATGGCGACAATCGTGAAGTATTTCGTGAAGGGGAACGACGCGTCGCTTGCGCCGAGAAAGACGCCGAGCCCGATTGCGATGTACGATCCGATGTAGCCGAGCCCGATCGCGAGACCATTTATACGGCCGCGGTTCTCCTCGGTGGTGACTTCCGGAAGAAGGGAGTCGTAGAACTGCACCCCGGCCTGGTAGCCGCCATTGGCCAACACGAACAGAATGGCGGTTAGCTGGAAGGGTCCGCGAGTGAGAAGAGCGGTGGATCCGCAGCAGAGAACGGTCGCCGAGATGAGAAAGGGCATCCGACGCCGCGCGCGGTCGGTCATCGCGCCCAGCAGCGGCGAAATGAGGAACATGATCCCCATCGCAACAGCGGTGAGCGCGCCGTAGACACTGTCGGCGCGTTGCGGCCCGACGCTCTCGCGGACGAACAGCGGGAACTTGAGCGAGATAACGCCCATCGTGAAGATCACGTTGGCGAGGTCGTAGAGGATCCAGCTGACTACGGCGCGCTTCGGGATTACCCGCGATTCGGTCACGGCCGAAGTCGCATTCGGGGAATGTCCCGTGGCAAGAGTGGCCACTTCACAATCGGGCGACTACGAAACCTTTCTCGTGTGAGTCATCTGCTCCGGAAAGCGCCGGAACCACGAGGACAGAAGCAGCAGCTCATCTATCTCGTGCGTCGGCACGGCGAGGGCCGGCTTCTCGCTCGGGGTCCCGAAGATGTCATTCGCCAGCCGCTTGAGCTTCGTTCTCTGCCACGATGATCTTGGCTTCGGCAGCTCTGCCCGTACCACTCCGCGCTTGACGAGATAGACGCGGTCCTCGCCTTCGTGGCCGGGCACCGTATACACGAACGAGAGCTGCTCCACCGCGAACCGAAGCCGCGCAAACTGCTCGCGAAGCACCTCCAGCCGCTGAAGTTTGTCGCGGAGCGAAGCCGCGCGCTCGAACTGAAGCTGCTCGCTTGCATCCTCCATCTGGCGGCGGAGCACTTCCATCGGTCCGTCACTCGTTCCATCGAGGAACGCTCGAGCCAGGCTGACATGCTCTTCGTACCGCGAAGCCGAGCAGCCGGCGACGCAGGGGCCGAGACACTTTCCGATCTCGTATCTGATGCAGCCGGGCGTGCGCGCGCCGAGCTGGAACAGCTCCTGCTGGTCGCTGAAGTGCATCTTCATGTCCGAGTGGCAGTCGCGCAGCATCAGTACGTCGCTCAGCTCGCGGAGAGCCTCCTCGATCCGCTGCGCGCCGACGAACGGGCCATAGTACACCGACGCGTCCTCGGCCGAGGGACCCCGGACGACTGTGAGCTTTGGAGCCGCGCCACGCGTGATCCTGATGAATGCGTAGTGCGTCGCGTCACGCTTCATCGCAACGTTGAGGCGGGGACGGAAGCGCTTTATAAGGCGCAATTCCTGGAGCAGCGCTGCGAACTCACTCGGCGTGTACTCCCAGTCGATCGCCTCTACCTCGCGCAGGATTCTCGCGCCTTTCTCTTCCGGGTAGGCGCACCGGAAGTAGCTCAGCAGCCGCGTGCGTATCTGCTTCGATTTTCCGACGTACACCACTTCGCCGGAAGACGAAAGCATGCGATAGATGCCGGGCCGGTCAGCGGCGCCCGCGCGGACAGCCGCGCGCATTTCGGCGAGCTGCGCTTCGCTCGTCGGCTGCCTCGCGGAAGAGTCACGGATCCGCGTCACGACTGGCAACGGGCGCAGAAGGTGGTCGCGCGGCCATCTATCGCGTGCGTGCCGATGAGCCTGGCGCCGCAGCGCATGCAGGGCTTGCCTTGGCGCCCATAGGCCTGGAGATACTGGGCGAAGCCGCCACGCTCGCCCTGGGCGTCGCGGTAGTCCCGAAAGCTCGTCCCTCGCGCAGCGATTGCTTCCGAGAGAACCGAGACGATCCCGGCGTGGAGCGCCCGGGCCTCGCGAATCGAGAGCGACCGCGACGCGCGTGACGGGTCGACTCCCGCGCGCCAGAGCGCCTCGTTGGCGTAGATGTTACCGATACCCGCGATCTTGCGCTGATCCATCAGGAGCTTCTTTATCGCCTGAGCAGAGGCCCGAAGAACGCCCGATAATTGCGCCGGGGTGAACGATCGGTCAAGAGGCTCTATTCCGAGGTCATTCGTGTAGTCTGTGAACTGCGCATCGTCCATCAGCGCGACAGTGCCGAGGCGGCGGACGTCGCAGTAGTGAAGAGCGCGACCATTCTCGAGCGTGAACCGAAGCGTGGAGTACTGGAGAAGCGAGGGATCGAGCGAGCCGTCGCTCACTATCAGCGCCCCGGTGAAGCGCGGGCTTACGAGGAGCCTGTCGGCTGTCGAAAGATCGATGACGACGAGCTTCGCGCGCCGCCAGCTTCGCTCGATGCGGGCGCCCTTCACTCGTCGTGATAACTCTCGCGGTGACACTACTCGCAATACATCAGGGCGCGTGATCCTGACGCTTTCGATTACGGCTCCGCTGATCGCGCGGTCCAGATCGCGCGCGATCGTCTCGGTTTCAGGAAGCTCCGGCATTCCGCTCGAGCTCGCGCCACCCGATGTCGCGCCGCATCTGTTTTCCATCGAAGCTCACGCGCTCGGCATATTCGCGCGAGCAGGCCGCCGCCTCGGCGAGTGAGTCGCCGACGCCGGTGATCGCGAGCACGCGTCCGCCAGCAGTGAGGAGCTCGCCGGTCGCGGTGTCGCGCCTGGTGCCGGCGTGGAATACGTGAATCCCGTGCGGACGCGCCGGAAGACGAATCGCATCGCCAACGCGCGGCGCGTCAGGATATCCCGCCGCCGCGATCACTGTCGTTGCCGCGTGATCGTCGAGCCATTCGATCGGCGCTGCTTCGCGAAGTGAATCGCCACTGGCCACGGCGCGAACCAGACCGAGCAGCGAGCTCTTCATCAACGGGAGGATCGCCTGCGTCTCAGGATCGCCGAAGCGGCAGTTGAACTCCACGACTCTCGGACCTTCTGCCGTCAGCATCAGCCCCGCGTAAAGAAGGCCGGTGAAGGGATGTCCCGCGTTGCGCAGAGCCGCGAGAGTCGGAAGAAGGATCGATTCGGCGATCTGTTGTATCAGTGCGCTCGACGCCAGCGATACGGGCGCATAGGCTCCCATGCCGCCAGTGTTCGGCCCGAGATCGCCATCGAGCAGACGCTTGTGATCCTGTGCCGGTAGCATCGTTACCACATTTTCGCCGTCGGTGATGGCGAACAACGACAACTCCTCGCCGGCCATGAATTCCTCCACCAGCAGCTCGCCGCCGGCGTCGCCGAAGATGCGGTCGCCAAGGATCATGTCGATCGCGCGGTCGGCTTCCTCGATGCTTCGGGCGACGACCACGCCCTTGCCTGCAGCGAGGCCCGATGCCTTGATCACGACCGGTGTGCCGGTCTGCCTGACCGCGCGCTTGGCGTCGCCTGTTTCCCGGTGGAGAGTCGCAGCGGCAGTAGCGACGCGCGCGTCGCCCATCGTCTTCTTGGCGAATGCTTTCGAGCTTTCGATCCGCGCAGCACCCTGCGTGGGACCGAAGATCCTGCGTCCGGTCTGCGTGAACAGATCAACTATGCCAGCCTCGAGCGGGCCTTCCGGGCCAACTACCGTCAGCTCGATCTCCGCGCGCCGCGCAAAGGCGGCAAGTCCGTCGATGTCGGTCGCCTTGAGCGGAATGCAATCGCAGATCTCCGCGATGCCCGCGTTCCCCGGAGCGCAGATCAGCTCGAGTGACGAATCGTCGGCGAGGAGCTTCCACGCAAGTGCGTGCTCGCGTCCGCCGCCTCCGACAAGGAGGATCTTCATTTCGCGGTGACGATCAGGGTGACGAGGGCCATAACGGGGAAGGGACCACGGAGGACACGTAGAACACGAAGAAAACTTTGAGTTTTGAAAAAACAAAAGAACACTTCTCCGTGTCCTCCGTGTGCTCTGTGGTCACTTCCCTCTAGGCGAATGCCCTCTCCACGTCTGCCAGCAGATCGTCTACGTCCTCGACTCCGCACGAGAGCCGCACCAGCCCCTCGGTGATCCCGAGATGCGCGCGACGCTCGGGCTCGACCGACGCATGCGTCATCGACGCCGGATGGCTGATGAGACTCTCGACACCGCCGAGCGATTCGGCGAGCGAGAAGACCCGCACTTTGGACAGCACCTCCGCGGCCCGCGCCTTCGACCCCAGGTCCACCGAGATCATTCCTCCGAAGCCCTTCATCTGTCGCTTCGCGAGCTCGTGCTGCGGGTGCGACTCGAGCCCGGGGTAGATCACCCGATCGTGGCCGAGCTTTTCCGCAAGCCATGCGGCAATGCGGCGGCCGTTGGCATCGTGCCGGGGCATGCGAAGGTGCAGTGTCTTCGTCCCGCGGAGTGCGAGCCAGGAATCGAATGCGCCCGGCACTGCGCCGGATGCGTTCTGAATGAATTCGACGCGCGAGGCCAGCGCGTCGTCCCGCATGATCGCGATGCCGCCCACCATGTCGCTGTGGCCGTTGAGATACTTGGTCGTGGAGTGGTACACAATGTCGGCGCCGTACTCGAAGGGCCTCTGGAAAAACGGTGTGGCGAAGGTGTTATCGACGATAAAAAGGACGCCCGCCCGTCTGGCGATCTCTCCCGCTGCCGTGAGATCCGTGATGCGCATCAGCGGATTAGTGGGCGTCTCGACGAGAATCGCGCGGGTGTTCGCTTCGCAGGCATCGGCGATGCGCTGCGGGTCGCGCGTGTCCACGAAGGTAAAGCACATCCCGTAACCGCTGAGAATCTTGTCAAACAGCCGGAAAGTTCCCCCGTAGACGTTCTCGCCGCAGACGATGTGGTCGCCCGACTTGAAGAGCTTCATCAGGGAGTCGAGGCATCCCATCCCGCTGGAGAACGCGAAGGCGTGAATCCCGCCCTCGAGGGACGCGACGTTCCGCTCCAACGCCTCTCGCGTAGGGTTTTTTCCGCGAGCGTACTCGTAGCCCTTGTTCCTGCCGAGGGCCTCCTGCACGTAGGTGGAAGTGGTGTAGATCGGCGTCATGATGGCGCCGGAGAGGAGATCGGGACGCTGGCCGGCGTGAATCGCGCGGGTGGCGAACGCGGCGTCCATGTCTTCGTCGAAAATGCGGGTCATGCGGAGCTTGCTCTATGGAAGAAGCTCAAAGATAGCGCGCTGGAGCGTGAGTAGTGATTGAATGTCTACGGGCGGTGAACAGCCGGGTCAGCGCGCCATTGTGCCCAGCGCGCGTATGTGATCGAGCGCCAGATCCACTCCAGCGGGCCATAGCGGAACCGCGTCAACCACCACCGGCCGAGCGCCGCCTGGGCGAGGAAGAGCACCAGCGCCGCCCCCATTCCCACCAGCGGCGTGACCGAGAGACCGAGTGCGTGCCGGGAGAACGTCAGGTAAAGAACCGCGATCTGAACGAAGTAGTTTGTCAGGGCCATTCGACCAGTCCATGCGAAGGCCGCAAGCCGCCGCAACCACAAAGGATTGTGCGCCACAAGGAGCAGCACCCCACCGATATAGGCAAGGGCGAGCCACCGGCGGCTGACCACTCCGAATCCGCTCCTGAGCCGCGCTACGACCAGATCGAGACCGATAAGCGATCCAATCTTCGTATTCGGCGGAGCAAGCACCCAGGCACTCAATGCCCACGAAAGCACGCCGATGATCATCAGCGCGGCGATCAGTCGTCGATGCTCGTCCGGCCGCTCAAAAAGACCGAGCCGCAGCCCGAGCACGCCAAGCAGAAACATCGTGAAGACGTCTGCCGGGAGGAAATTCAGCGGCCGCGTCTGCAACCACCAAAGGTGCCTTAGCCGGGCGACGAGTACAGTGGAGTATCCCTTTGCATGTCGCGCCGCATTGTTAGCCCGGATGAAGTCGTGATTCTGCGCCACGCGAGCCTCCTGCCTGGCGCGAAACCCCTGCTCTCCCCAGGTGGCGACGCCGTAAGTAGTGCGCGCGAGGGGGTATATCTCTCCAGAGGCCGCTGACAGTACGACGGCACCGATCAGTATCGGTGTCGACCACTTCCGCGCCACGAACAGGGGAAGTCCCCAGACCGCAAGGTAGATCAGCGTGGTGCGGCCAAAGGCGACCTGGGCAATCAGGCCGAAGGCGGCCAATCCGAAAATGCGGCGAAGGTACCTCGGGAGGAAGGATTCTCCGTGCGCGTCGGCGCGCCGGAGCTGGATCGCGAACCCGACACCGAACAGGATTGCGAAGATTGTGGCGAAGCGTTGCTCGAACAGCAGCGCGACGATTCTCTGGTATTCACCGGCGATGCCGGTCCCGGCGGAGGAAGCAG
Source organism: Gemmatimonadaceae bacterium (assembly GCA_041486565.1). Lineage (GTDB taxonomy): Bacteria > Gemmatimonadota > Gemmatimonadetes > Gemmatimonadales > Gemmatimonadaceae > UBA4720. The sequence continues at coordinate 17,679 of JBGPLS010000020.1, read as the reverse complement.
CGTTGAAGTGCACGAGGAACATGCCGAGGAGCGCGATGCCGCGTAGCACGTCGACCACGTCAATCCGGTCGCCTGGCCCGGGCCGTCGCATCCGAAGCAATATGTTTTCCTCCGTCGTCTGCGACAATGCGTCGCGTCATGCGGATGAGGAATGGGACCGCACCGATTCGCTAGATTTCCGCAACAACGTCACCGAGCAGAAGAAGGATCCGAATGGCATATGACGGACTGATGGTCAGCGTTTCCGGCGTGCGCGGTCGCGTCGGCGAGGGGCTGACGCCCGAAGTCGTCGCCCGCTTCGCCGCCGGCTTTGGCGCGTGGGCGCGAAGCGCGTCGGGAGCGGACGCTCCCACCATCGTCGTGGGGCGCGACAGCCGCGTCTCGGGGCCGATGTTCCAACGCGTCGTGCTCAGCGCTCTCCAGTCTGTCGGCTGCAACGTCATGGACGTCGGGATGGCGCCGACGCCTACCATCCAGCTCGCGGTCGAGCACCATCACGCCGCAGGAGGGCTTGCGATTACCGCCAGCCACAACCCGATCGAGTGGAACGCGCTCAAGTTCATCGGCCCTGCGGGCCTTTTTCTCGATGGGGCCGAGAGCACGGCGATGCGCTCGGTGGTGGACGGCGAGATTCCGCGCGTGACGTGGGACAAGCTGGGCACCATCGCGGAAGACGCGGGAGCGATTCAGCGTCACCTCGATCTCGTCCTCGCGATTCCGTTCATCGACGTCGATGGGATCCGGCGACGAGGGTTTCATGTCGCGCTCGACTGCGTCCGCGGTGCCGGCGGCGCCTTTATGCCGAAGCTCCTTCAACAGTTCGGCTGCCGTGTTTCGGCGATCAATCTCGAGACCGACGGTCGCTTCCCCAGGTCGCCCGAGCCAGTCCGAGAGAACCTTGGCGAGCTCGAGGAGTTGGTGCGCTCATCCGGGGCGGACATCGGCTTTGCCGTCGACCCCGACGTGGATCGTCTTGCTCTCGTGTCCAATGAGGGGCGCGCGATAGGCGAGGACTACACGCTGGCGCTCGCGGCGAGGGTCGTGTTGCGTCACCGTAGGGGGAACATCGTCACCAACCTCTCGACGAGTCGGATAGTGGACGACATCGCCCACGAGCAGCAGCGGGAGGTCATCCGCGCTCCCGTGGGCGAGGTCAACGTCGCGACGCGGATGCGGTCGGAAAAGGCGCCGGTTGGGGGTGAAGGGAATGGCGGGGTGATTCTTTCCGAGCTTCATCTCGGGCGGGATGCGCCGATGGGCGCGGCGCTGATCCTCCAGCTGCTGAATGAGGAAAGCCGTTCGCTGTCGGCGATCGTCGGCAGCTATCCGCACTACTTTATCGTCAAGGACAAGCTCGACCGGCCGTCGGCACCGCTCGATGCGGTTTACAAGTCGCTTCGCGCCGCCTTTCCGGACGCCGAGGCGGATGAGCAGGACGGGTTGCGGCTCAGCTGGCCCGATCGATGGGTTCACGTTCGACCATCCGGGACGGAACCAATTGTGCGTGTAATTGCAGAGGCGCCATCGGAATCAGAGGCTCAGGCACTCGTCAGGGAATGCCGGGCACCACTGGAGGCGCTGGCCAGGTAGATTTGACGCAGTGCCGCGCCGTGCGCGCGGCCGGCAACGGCGGCATCGGTCCGCGGATAAGAGGGGTCCTCCATGTGTGGAATCGTCGGTTACATCGGGGAGCGGGCCGCGACTCCTCTTCTGATTGAAGGCTTGAAGCGACTCGAGTACCGCGGCTACGACTCGGCGGGCGTCGCGGTGCTGAACGGCAAGGGCGTCGAGACTCGCAAGACAGCGGGCAAGATCTCGAAACTCGAGGCAGCTCTCGCGACCGACCCGATCCAGGGGAACATGGGCATCGCCCACACGCGATGGGCAACCCACGGCGCGCCCAATCAGTGCAATGCCCACCCGCAGATGGACTGCAAGAATCACATCGCGGTGGTGCACAACGGAATCGTCGAGAACTCGACGACTCTCAAGGCGCAGCTCGAGGAGCTGGGGCACAAATTCACATCGGATACCGACACCGAGGTCATCGCCCACCTCATCGAGGAGGCGTTCGAGGGAAACCTCGAGGATGCAGTGATCGAGGCCCTCTGGCAGATCGAAGGGACTTACGGCATCGCCGTCGTTTCCAGCGAGGACAAGGACAAGATCGTCGCCGCGCGGAAGGGAAGTCCGCTGCTCATCGGCCTCGGCGACCACGAGTACTACGTCGCCAGCGACGCCTCGGCGATTCTCGCCCATACGCGCGAAGTAGTCTATCTCGACGACGGCGATCTGGCGGTGCTCACGCGCGACGGATACAACGTCATCGACCTTCGCGCCCAGCGCCTCGACCGGAAGGTGAGCAAGATCGACTGGGACCTGCACCAGATCGAGCGCGGCGGCTTCGATCACTTCATGCTGAAGGAGATCTTCGAGCAGCCCGAGACGATTGAGAACTGCATGCGCGGCCGGCTGCTCATTGAGGAAGGAACGGCGAAGCTCGGCGGTCTCAACATGACCGACGAAGAACTTCTCAAGATCGACAACATCGTCATCACCGCCTGCGGGACGAGCTGGCACTCGGCACTCATCGGCGAGCACATGCTCGAGGAGCTGACACGGATTCCGGTGGAAGTGGAGTACGCCTCCGAGTTCCGCTACCGGAATCCGATCGTCAACGATCGCACCCTCTGCATCGTGATCTCCCAGTCGGGCGAGACCGCCGATACGCTGGCGGCGATGCGCGAAGCTGCGCGTCGGGGGGCGAGGACATACGGCGTGGTCAACGTCGTCGGGTCGACAATCGCCCGCGAATCGCAGGGCGGCATCTACGTCCACGCCGGTCCCGAAATCGGAGTGGCGTCTACAAAGGCGTTCACCAGCCAGGTAGTCGCGCTGGCGTTGTTCACGCTCAAGCTGGCGCGTCTCAAGGATCTGTCCGTCGTTCGTGGAAAGGAGATCATCGAGGCTCTCCATGCACTGCCGGCGCAGGTCAAGCAGATCCTCGACCGCGCCGAAGAGATCGAGAATCTGGCCGAGGAGTTCAAGCGCGCGCAGAACTTCCTGTATCTCGGGCGCGGCTACAACTTCCCGACGGCGCTCGAGGGCGCGCTCAAGCTCAAGGAGATCAGCTACATCCACGCCGAGGGGTACCCGGCGGCGGAGATGAAGCATGGCCCGATCGCGCTGATCGACGAGATGATGCCGGTGGTCTTCATCGCGCCCCACGATTCGGTGTTCGACAAGGTCGTGTCGAACGTGCAGGAGGTGAAGGCGCGGAAGGGAACGGTCATAGCGATCACCAGCCGCGAGGAGAAGGCGCTCGCCGGAAAGCTGGACTACGAGTTCCGCATTCCGGAGACGATGGATATGCTGACGCCGGTTCTCGCGTGCGTTCCACTCCAGCTCCTCGCCTACTACATCGCCGTCAAGCGCGGGTCGAATGTCGACCAGCCGCGCAACCTCGCCAAGTCTGTCACCGTCGAGTAGCGCCTGCGCGTTCTGCTCCAGCGGGTCTCGCGTGCGGAGGTCCGTGTAGGCGAGCGGACCACGGGACGAATCGGTCGCGGCTTTCTGCTTTTCGTCGGCTTCACTGCCGCCGACGGCGCGGCGCAAGTGGAGTGGATGGCGGAGAAGGTCGCCGGACTCCGCCTGTTCTCCGATGCGGAAGACAAGATGAATCTCTCCCTGGCAGAAGTCGGGGGAGAGGTTCTTGTCGTCTCGCAGTTCACGCTCTACGGGAATGCGGAGAAGGGGAGGCGTCCGAGCTTCATCGATGCGGCGAGGCCGGAAGTCGCGATCCCGCTCTATGAGTCCTTCGTTGCTGCGCTCCGCGGGAAGGACGTGCGGGTAGAGACCGGCGAGTTCGGCGCGATGATGGATGTCGAGCTCGTGAACGACGGGCCGGTGACGCTCTGGCTGGAGCGGTGAGTCGGCCGGCGTCGTGAAGAGTCTTGCCGATCTCGACGTGATTCTCGCGTCCTCCTCTCCGAGGAGGCGCGACCTGCTCGATCTGATCGGCGTCGTGCACGAGGTCCGGGCGGCTGACGTGGACGAGACCTATCCCGAGGGAGAGAAGCCGGCCGCCCACGCCGAACGCCTTGCCTGCGAGAAGGCCGAGAAGATCGCCGCCGACAATCGCCAGTCGCTGGTGATCGGATCGGACACGATCGTCGTCGCCGGTAACGAAGTGCTCGGCAAGCCGCGCGATCAGGCCGACGCGACGCGAATGCTCAAGCTGTTAAGCGGGAGGACGCATGTCGTGATGACTGCCGTCGCCGTATCGCTCGGCGGCCGCACCGTATCGACGGTCGAAAAGGTGTCGGTGACTTTTCGCGATCTGCGCACCGACGAGATCGCCAGCTACATCGACACGGGCGAGCCGATGGACAAGGCCGGCGCGTACGGCATTCAGGGCTATGGGGCGACGATCGTGAACCGGATCGACGGTGACTACTTCGCCGTCATGGGGCTTTCGCTCGTGCGGCTCGTCGAACTGATGGCGAAGCTTGGAGTACGCTACGGCTTCGTGCGGTAGCTCTCGCTCCATGTCTCGAGCCGTGCGGCGACGTCGGCGACCTGAATCCTTTCCATCCGCCCGGTACGCGTCTTCATCGAGACCGGGGTGTTCTCACCCGGATCGTGATAGGCGTCGATGATCAGCTCCTGAAACTTTCGATATGGCCCGGTGCGCCTCGGATCGCTGTAGCCGATGAGGCTGATTACCGGGCGATTTAGCGCCACGGCCATGTGAAGCGGCCCTGTGTCTGGGGAGAGGACGAGCGACGACGCGTCGAGGATGGAGACGAGTCGGCGCAGTCCACTTCCGAGCGCAACGGTTGGAGGCCGCTCGGCGGCGGCGACGATGTGTGCGGCGGCTTCCGCCTCGCGCTTCGACTCCCCGCCTATCAGCACAGGTTGTAGATCGTATCGGCTCTCCAGAATGTCGCAAACAGCGGCCCACCGGTCTGGCATCCAGTCTTTATCGGGTTTGCTGCTTCCGACGACTATCGCCGCGAAGTCACGCCCGACCCGCGCCACCCATTCGCGCTGCCAGTCACGCTCGCCGTTCCACGGTCCGAGATTCCATGTGACAGGATCTGTCGGAATGCGGAGCTCACGCAGGAACTCGAAATACTGGTCCTGTACGTGTTGCACAGGATTCGCGGAAATCTTCCGGTTGGTGAACAGCCAGTTGAAATCGCGGGCTCGGGAGCGGTCGAACCCCAATCGCACGGGAGCGCCGGATAGCGCGGTGACCAGCCCCGCCTTGAAGTAGACCTGGAGATCGACGAGCAGATCGAACCGCCTGTTGGTCAGCTCCCGCCGGACATCAGCGAACGCCCGCCAGCCCCGCGTGCGATCGAATGTCACGATGTCGTCCACGGCTGGATGGCCGCGGACGAGCGAGGCAGGTCCCGGCTGCAGAACCCACGTTATGCGCGATTCAGGATGGTGACGCTTGATGGCATTTATGACCGGCAGGACATGAACGGCGTCTCCCACGGCGCTCATCATGACGATGCAGACGCTGTCCATCGGGTACGGTGTCGCTGGCGTCACCGGGAGTTCTCCAACGCCCGCGACCTGAGCGTCGCGATCTCTGCGTCATCCACTTTCAGTCCGTGCAGCTCGCGCCATTTTTTGAGCGAGCGCTCGAGGCGGTCGATGTTCGCGCGCGAGACGATCGGATCGCCCGGAACGTGAAACTGGACGCGGTCGACGTCGAGGACGTATGCTCGCGGCGCTTCCGACGCCGCGTCGGAAGATTCCGTCACGAGAATGTTTCTGAGATTGAGGTCGGCGTGGTGGGCACCGGCGCGCGACAGCGCGGCCACCAGCTGGGCGGCCGCTTCGAGGATGCCGCTCCGTCGCCCCCCCGAATCCGCCGTTGCCAGCAGCGCCGCGAGAGCCGCGCCGCCTCCAATCTCGCGCGTGATGACATCGGTGCGGCGGAATACAGTGCCCACAGGGTAAACCGCGAAGCCAATCACCTCGGGAGTCGGGACGCCTGCCGCGCGGAGGCGAAGTGAAGTCATGAGCTCACGCAGACCGCGCGTCGGTGGAAGGAAAAGATCGGTGCGAAGTCTGCTGAGGACGCCGCCCCGCATTGACCGGCGGACGACGGCGTCGCCCGAGCCATCGGGCAACTCGAAGGCGTAGACCGGCGCTCTTCCGGTGAATCGTCGCGTGCCAGGCTGTCGCGCGGCAAAATCGTAAACGGTCTCGTTGGCGAGAATAGATTCGAGCGCGCTCCGGCAGCTCTCGAGCGCGATGCCGCGCGCCCGCGGTGACTCGATGCGCGCGTACCCGGGGAGGAGGATCCTCAACCCGCGCCGCTCGCGCGCAACTGACCGATTGCGGCGAGTATCGCGCCCGCCTTGCTTTCGGTCTCGTCCCACTCTGCGGCGGCAACCGAGTCGGCGACGATTCCGGCTCCCGCCTGCACCGATGCGACGCCGTCGGCGATCACGCAGGTCCGGATTGTGATCGCGAGGTCCATCCGGCGCCCGCCGGCAGCGATGTAGCCCACCGCGCCGGCGTACGGTCCGCGCGTTTCCTCCTCGAGCTCGTCGATGATCTCCATCGCCCGGACCTTCGGCGCTCCGGACATCGTCCCCGCCGGAAAAGTCGCGCGAAACACATCCATTGCCGAGAGGTCTCCTGCAATCTCGCCCTCCACCTGGCTCACGATGTGGAGGACGTGCGAATACCTCTCGACGCACATCAGCTCGGTGACTGCCACCGTCCCGTATCGCGCGACCCGCCCAACGTCGTTCCTGCCCAGATCCACGAGCATGATGTGCTCGGCGCGCTCCTTCGGATCGTCAAGCAGCTCCGTTGTGAGCTCGACGTCCTCCGCCTCAGTCTTGCCACGCCGCCTCGTTCCCGCAATCGGACGCAACGTCACCCGGTTGTCGGCAAGCCGCACGAGCAATTCGGGCGAGCTTCCGACGAGTTCAACGCCGTCGAGTATCAGGTGGTACATGTATGGCGAGGGGTTGAGCGCTCGCAGAGCGCGGTACAGCGCCCCAGAGTTGAAATCCGCCGCCAGATCAATTCGCCGCGAGAGGAGGACCTGAAAACAGTCGCCGGCGCGGATGAGCTCGCGGATCCGCTCGACACCGTTCATGAACGTCTCGCGATCCATGTTCGACCGCCCGCGCGCCGGCGGGACGTCTCCATCGAGCGCCAGCGGCCCGAGCCGGGAGGGCTCCTTGAGCTCCGCCTCTATCTCCTCGATCTCGCGGACTGCGGCGTCATACATCTGGCGCAGGACATCGAGCGCCGTGTCGGGAGCAACCGCTACGCTTACGACGATCCTCGCCTGCGCGCGCAGATTGTCCACGATCACCATTGAGCGCGTGAAAACGAACAGGGCGTCAGGAATGTCCGAGCGGACGGGCTTGCGATGCGGCAACCGCTCGATCAGACGGACAATGTCGTAGCCGAAATACCCGACGGCTCCGGTCCAGAACGCGCCGAGTTCCGGGACATCGACGGGACGAGGGGTGGAGATGATCGCGTCGAGATCGGCGAGCGGATCGGAAGGACTCCTCGCGTTGTGCCAGCTGTTCGCACTGTCCCAGTCCTCGACGACGCCGTCCTTGAATCGCCAGGCGGCGCGCGGTTGTGTGCCGAGGAACGTGTAGCGGGCCCACGTCTCCCCGCCGGCCGGCGCCGATTCAAGGAGAAATCCGAACGGTTCGCGGCGCAGCTTCGCGAAGGCTGAGACGGGGGTATCGGCGTCGAACAGACAATCGCGCCAAACGGGAAGGATTCTTGCCGCGTTTGCTGCATCCGCAGCAGCTCCCGCTTCGGCGGCTTCCGTCGCAGCGGCGCGCGCAAGCCCCGCGAACCCCTCGAAGGTCGAGCGGCTCATGGCGCGTGGAACCCGGCGCGCGCGACAGCGGTAGTGAATTGATCCGACACATTCCTCACGTAACTTTCCCTGATGATGCGACGGTCGATGGCGATGCTGCTCGCCGCGTGCGGGCTTCCGCCCATGATGGCAACTCCCGCCGCTGCCGGCGCACAGACGTGGAACGATTCCCGGTCGCGCGCTCTCGTCGAGCAGGCCACGGAACGGCGCGCGCGGCAGATCGCCGATACCGCACTCTCAACCTACCGCGCCACGGCGCATGGATACCTGACATTTCTCGCACAGCTGGGAGAGGGATTCACCGAGCCGCCAAAGATCGTCAAGGCCGATGAGCTGGCGCTAGAAGTGTATTGGCAGGCGCCCAACCTCAGCAAGCAGTGGATCGTCGGTCGTCGCGATACGCTGCTCCTGCCGACCGACATCAACTACCATCGCGATCACCTGGGAATCGTCCAGAACAACTTCCCGAGCATTATCCGGCTCGGCGAAGGTGACGAGGTGCGTGACGTTCCCCATCCGCTCTCCGCCGTGGGGCTGGCCGAGTACGATTTCGCGATCCGGGATTCGCTTCGAATCGGCCTCGGGCCGCGGACGCTCGAGGTTTACGAGGTGCGAGTCCGTCCAAAGAACGAGCAAGCCCCGCGTGCCGTCGGCGCCGTTTACATCGACAAGGAGAGCGGGGAAGTGGTGCGCATGGCATTCAGCTTCACGCGCTCGGCCCTGATCGACAAGGATCTCGAGGATGTAAGCGTCGTGCTCGAAAACGGACTCATCGAGGGACTCTTCTGGCTGCCGCGGCGGCAGGAGATCGAGATCCGCCGGACCGGGACCTGGCTCGATTATCCGGTCCGCGGAATCATTCGCGGGAGGTGGGAGATATGCTGCTACGCGGTGAACCTTCCGCTCCCTCGGGGAATATTCGCCGGCCCCGAGATCCTGCTTGCTCCCAGGGGAACGAAGCAGCGGATTCCTTTCACGGGCCAGATTCTCGATTCACTGCCGCCGGACGTTCGCGCGGTTACCGACGCGGACGTCGCCAAGGTGCAGGAGGAAGCGCGGGCGCTCGTGCGGGCGCAGGCGCTCGCGCGGAGCCGCACACTCGCGCTCTCGGCGAGAAACGTCTCGGATCTCGTTCGCGTCAATCGCGTCGAAGGTCTGGCGATCGGTACCGGACTGACGCGTCGTCTGGGCGAGGGTTTTTCGATCACCGCGCGCGCGCGGTACGGGTTTGACGACGAGGCGCTCAAGGGGCGCGGAGAGCTTGCCTTCCGGCGGGCGAGCGGCGCCGGGCTCACCCTCGCCGGCTATCGCGACTACCGCGATGCGAGCGACGAGATGGAGACGTCGCTCGCGAAAAACAGCATCGCCGCGCAGGAGTTCGGGAGCGATTACACGGATCCGTTCGCTGCTCGCGGATTCTCGGTTGCGGCACGGACAGGCGACTTCGGCGAGTGGAACGCGACCGTCGAGGGCGCGCTCGAGCGGGACGAAGCGCTCGCCGTTCACGCGACGCCCGCTTCCGGACGGTACGAGCCGACGATTGAGGCGCGGAATGCCAGGGAGCGGCGCGCGACGCTCGTTCTCGATCGCCCAACCCGCCTCACGGTTCTGGGAATCGAGGCGCAGCTCAGGCTCGAGGGCGATGCGATCGCGTATCGTCCCCTCGATGCGACGACCTACAGTTTCATGAGTCGCGTGTCGGCGCGCGGAACCTTCGAGCGCCCGATTGGGCGGAGCCGGATAGTCGCACATTCGCTCTTTGCCGCAGCCATGGGTGACGACTCGCTCCCGGCGCAGCATCTCGTGTTCCTCGGCGGACCGACGACCGGGCCCGGATACGATTTCCATCAGTTCGCCGGGAGGGCCGGCGCAAGCCAGCGGCTCGAGCTTCGAGTGCCGGCGCCATTCCCATCGTTCCAGCTCGGCCGCTACGGGCGGACGCCGGCAAGCATCACCCTCGCGCCTTTCGTGAATACGATCTGGATCAATGGGAGAACACGAGCGGGCTGGTTTCCGTCGGTGGGATTCGGGGCGCTCTCGGTGTTCGACGTGCTGAGGCTCGACCTGGCTCGTGGACTCCGCGACGGGCGATGGACATTCTCGCTCGACGTGGGGCGGGACTTCTGGGGAATCCTCTGAGAGAGGTTCATCGCAGAATTCCGGGAATTCCGGGTTAAGAGAGGATCGGACCCATCCAGTATGCGCGTGATGAGTTCCCGGTGATCCCGTCGCCCGTTTTTCCGTGATTAATGACACGGACGAACGGACTACCAGAAAGACTGGAAACTCACGACGCGCAAACTGGATGGGTCGTTGCGACCCTCTCTCGTCACCGGAGTTCCCTGAAGAACCAAAGAGAAGGGAATACCCTCTCCGCGCGCAACAAACCGATTCCATCGGTATTGCAACGACTCCCCTGAGATCACGCGGCCTGCCCAGCTTTCGCCGATGACGACAGTCGGCATACCACGCGATCAGTGGCTTCTCTCCATCCTCGAGGAGATCCTCCCGCTCGATTCAATCGCGACCATCGAGTCTGCGGTTGCCGATAGCTACTGGGAAACGGCGGTTTCTGCGGGACTCGTGAGCAACGAACAGCTGCTCTCGATCGTTTCACGCCGCGCGCACATGCGAATCGCCGAGGATCTGTTCGTCAGTCCCACAGCGACCGAGGTGGTTCCCGAGGTGCTCGCGCGGCGCTATAGGATTCTTCCGCTCGACGCCTCGCCATCCCGCCTCGAGATCGCCACCGCCAATCCCTACGACGCCGATTGCGAGCGAACGCTCGGATTCTGGTCGGGCCGGACGGTCGGGATATCGCTCGCGCCGCCGTCCAGCATCGCCGAGCGAATCGAGGAGGCGTACGGAGAGTCACGCCGGATAAGCCGCTGGTCACTCGACCGGACGTCGGATGTCCGAGGCGACGGACCGGAAGCGTCCGCAGTGGTGACAACTCCGACTTCCTCCGAACGCGTCGGATACGATCAGCTCGCGGCGGGTGAATCGATAGTTCGTCTCGTGGACCGTATCGTCGCCGGCGGTATTGCCGAGCGCGCGAGCGATATCCATCTCGAGCCGGCGGAGCAGGGGACTGCCGTGCGATACCGGATCGACGGTCTCCTGCGCGACGTGATGGTGCTGCCAAAGAATGTCGGCGTGCCGCTCGTTTCGCGCGTGAAGATCATGGCGCGGATGGACATCGCCGACCGGCTGCGCCCGCAGGGCGGACATGCGACCGTCACCGTCGACGGCGCCCGGGTCGATCTCAGGGTCTCGACGCTTCCTGCGTCGCACGGCGAGAAGGTGGTAATCAGAATTCTCGACACGCGATCAGCGGTACGATCCCTCGAGGCGTTGGGTCTCGACATCGTCGATGCGCCAAGAATGCGCCGCCTTCTGGAAGTGCGAGAGGGTCTGGTGCTCGTCACGGGCCCTACAGGCTCGGGCAAGACAACCACGCTCTATGCCGCATTGCTCGAGATAAAGCGCCGTGGAGTGAACGTCATCACCGTCGAAGATCCGGTGGAATACAGAATTCCCGGAATCGTGCAGGTGCAGATCAACGAGAAGGCGGGCCTCACGTTCGCTTCCGCGCTGCGCTCGATACTGAGACAGGATCCCGACGTTGTTCTAATCGGCGAGATCCGTGACCGTGAGACTGCGTCGATTGCGATCCAGGCCTCACTCACCGGTCACCTCGTCTTCGCCACACTGCACACCAACGATGCGTGCAGCTCGATCACCCGGCTCACCGATCTCGGCGTTGACAGCGCCAAGCTCGCCGGCGCGCTCAAGGGAATCGTCGCGCAGCGGCTGATTCGGCGGCTGTGCAGCGACTGTCGGGTCGTCGCCAACGCGGGTGCGCCGATGAGAATCCGTGCGTCGGTCCCCGGCGATGCGATGGTCTACGCCCCGGCGGGCTGCGAACGGTGCGCGATGACCGGCTATCGGGGCCGTGTTGCAGTCACCGAGATCGTCATTGCCGACCCCGAGCTCGAGCGGGCGATCGCTGCCAATTCGCATCTCGACGCGCTGAGCGCCGTGAGCCGGCGCGAGGGCGCGCGCTCGCTGTGGGATTGCGGGGTGAGGCGACTCCTCGACGGCGAAACCAGCGCCGACGAGCTGATGCGCGTCATCGAGCAGGAAACTCCCGCGTCCCAGACAGAAGACGACTCGCGGCTGAGCGACATCTGGGGATTGTTCGACACTCCCGGTCGTGCACGGCCACTGTATGATTCACCGCGTGAGAGTCCTGACGTATCTGAGCCCGCCTCGACAATGACCTCAGTTACCCCCGGAGTCGTCGACGTTTATGTCATTCGTCCGCTGCCGCAGGGCTGGCGCGTACTTGTTGTGCAGCGCGCGACAGACACGCGCTGTCCGAGCGCGTGGGAAACGGTGCACGGACGTATCGAAGGTGACGAGCGGCCGGAGGCAGCCGCTAGACGCGAAGTGCGGGAGGAGACCGGCCTCGAGCTGGATCGGCTTTACAACGTCACCGTCCAGCCGTTCTACCTGCACATGCTGGAGACCATACAGCTGGCAGTGGTATTCGCTGCGTTCGTCGCCGAGCCGGCAGAGGTGACGCTCGGAGCGGAGCATCAGAATCACCAGTGGCTGTCGGTCGATGAGGCGGAGTCCCGCTTCATCTGGCCGCGCGAGCGGCAGGCGCTTCGGGAGATTCATCAGCTCCTCGGTGCGGGAGACGCCGGGCCGGTGGAGGATGTTCTCCGCGTCTACTGACAGCACCTGGCGGCAGCGACCTGCGTCACCTCGGCCGGCCGTTAAGACTCGCGCCGGTCCTTGATCGAGGTCAGGTTCAACACGCTCTCCGGGGCGTTCGGCTTTACCCGCACGCTCTTGGCGGGAATCCCCACATACACGTGGTACGGTCGGACGTTCTTGGTTGCGACCGCGAGCGCCCCAACCATTCCCTCCTCGTGGACATGCACTCCCGCGAGTACGGTCGCATGGTAGGTGATGCGCACTCCGTCGTCGAGCCGGGTGACAGCATCGGTCACGTCCTTCTGGTCAACGATGCTGTGCGTGTGACTGTAGATGTTGGCGAAGTCGCTCACCGAGACGCGGTTTCCGAGAATCAACCCGCCGCGGTCATCGAGCAGCACATGGCGGTGAACGACGACGTCGTCGCCGACGTCCATGTTGTAGCCGAAGGAGAACTCGACGTGCTGGAACGCCTTGAAGTTGGCGCCGCAGCGCTTGAAGATGTGCCCGGCGAGAAGACGCCTGAGCGCCACACCGAGCTCGACATTCTGTCCGCCGAGCACCGTTCTGTCGAACGAGTACCAGAGCCAGAGGAGGGGCTTCACCTTCTGAAATCGCTCGTCGTCGCATTCGGCGTAGTACTCCGGCTCGAGCGTGACATTGCGCGGGTCGAGCGCGCTCAGCGCGAGCCGCGTTGGAAGCGGGAGCTTTTTGTCTTCGACGGCGGTCTCCCAGCTCTCCGCATACTCCGGGTAGGCAATCTCGCAAAGCGTGCGTCTGCAGATGAGCGGTCGGTCTGCGCCCGGATCAGCCAGCGCCGCGCGGAGCTGCTCGATCCACTCGTGGGCGAGCGGGCTGTCCGGGCGCTCGCTGAGACGGCGCAGCGGAAGTAGTGGCATGGTCCAAAGGTAGCACCGGCGGGAAGCTCGGGGCAAAGGAAACCGAGAGGGACGTAGCGGCGAGCTGACAGAAGCGCAGCACGCGAGCCGCTAGCGAGACAACTCCTATCCTACCGGGAGGATATAGGCCAGCTGTGGCCTAGCTCACGGCTGGCTTGAGACGCGAGACGAATGCGCCGAACAAAAGCGTCCGTAGGGACACGGGCAGTTCTTCGCTCGCGGCTGACTCGCTGCGCCTCTGTTAGCTCGCCGCTGTGTCTCTCTTGTTGATTTAGTCTAGCGTCCAGCCCCACCAGATGCCCTGGCTCTGACCAGCGCTCTTTCCCTCTCGATCCGCTGCAGTACCTGCTCCCAGGTGGCGTTGCGCTCACCCTGGAACGTCACCACCAGAGGATGGTCGAGATCGATCTCGCCCGGGTACAGATAGACCGCGCTCTGTGTCTCCCGCTGTTTCAGCCGCTGCTCGCCGAAGCCCGTGCTCAGCCCAATCACGTCTATCGGCCTGAAGTCCTGCCCCGCGCTGGTGATAATGAGATCCATCGGGCTGAACCGGACTTCCGGCTGCAATCCGTAGAACGACACGTACCAGACAGCGGGCCTTCGCCCACCCGACCTCCGCGTGACCCGGTCGATCGCTGAACGGTTGCTCTCCTCGAGATCGCGGAGGGCGCGGTACGAGTCCGGAGTCAACAGTCTTATGACATTCTCGTCGACAGGAATCGCGCGGACGATCAGACCCGTGGGCTGGAGCCGGATCGCGATGTCGTCCTGTCGCAAAGAGCCGAAGCCCACCGGCACCGTCGGTCGGCCGGTCGTATCGTCCGCCTCCGGAGCGGGGGCGGGGGCTGCACCGGCCGCCGAGCCGCTTTCCGGAGTCGGCGGCGCGCATCCCTGCGCCACGATCAGAGCCAGCAGCAATGCCACGCCAAGTGGCGTTCTGAGATTACTCACCTGGCGCAGCCGCCACTGCCGCCACGATCGCGCCCGCGAGCTCGTCCCGTCCCTCACCCGTAACTGAGCTGAAGGAGATGGTCTGCTCGGGGTCGAGCAAGAGCGAGCGCGCGATCTCCTCGGCGCGATCAATCGCCGCCTTTCGCGACAGCTTGTCGGACTTGGTGAGAACAACGATCGTCGGCATTCCCAGCTCCGCCAGAAAATCGAGCATCGACATGTCATCTTCGCTCGGCTCGCGCCGCATGTCCAGCAGTTGTACTACACCCGCGAGCTGCGGAGTTCTTCCGATGTACCCCTCGAGCAGCGGGCGCCATTCCGCTTTTCGCTCCTTCGACACCCGTGCGTACCCGTATCCGGGCAGGTCGGCGAACACGAACTGGTCGTTGATCCGGAAGAAATTGATCTCGCGCGTCCGGCCCGGCGTCTTGCTGACGCGGGCGAGCTTCCTTCGCCCGACCAGGCGATTGAGCAGCGACGATTTGCCGACGTTCGACCGTCCGGCGAACGCGATCTCCGGTAGCGTACTCTCGGGCCGCCAGCCGTCGGCCGCCGCCATCCCGCCCATGAACTCGAGCTTCCGGATGACAAGTGGGTCGTCTCCGGAGCGCACCGGCATCAGTGAGCCGTCAGGTCCGGCCGAAGTGCGTCACCCGAACCCTCTTTCGGTGCGGCCGCTGCCGCCCGCCGCGCCGCCCGGCTCGCGCCGATCTTGAGCACGTCGCCGCGAAGGGCGATCGTCAGAACTTCGTCCATCGTCTTCACGGGATGAAAGTGCACCGATGCCCGTACTTCCTCCGGAAGATCCTCCACATCGCGCGCATTCCCGTGGGGGATGATGACGTCGCTGATCTTGTTGCGGTGGGCGGCAACCGATTTTTCCTTCAGTCCGCCGATCGGAAGCACCCGCCCGCGAAGCGTGATCTCGCCCGTCATTGCGACGTCGCCGCGCACTGGCACACCCGTGAGGGCGCTTATCACTCCCGTCGCGATGGCGATCCCCGCCGACGGACCATCCTTCGGCGTGGCGCCCGCAGGCATGTGGATATGGATGTCCCGGTTCCTGTAGAAGTCGCCATCGAGGCCGAGGGAGTGTGCCCGCGTGCGGGCGTAGCTGAGCGCCGCGCTCGCCGACTCCTTCATTACGTCCCCGAGCGTTCCGGTGAGCTGAACCTTGCCGCGTCCCTTGACGACGGTCACTTCCACCTCGAGGACTTCGCCTCCGGCGGATGTGTAGGCCAGGCCCGACGCGACGCCCACCTTGTCCTCGAGCGAAGCATCGTCCGGATCATAGGGCGGCGACCCGAGGAGCTCCCGCAGGTCGTCCACCGAGACAGTCTGCTTTACCTCGCCCGGTGCGCGCTCCGCCTGTCGTCGCGCGAGCTTGCGCGCGACGCGTGCGATGCGGCGTTCCAGCTCACGCACCCCAGCCTCGCGTGTATAGCCGCGCATGATCGCCGCGAGCACGTCCGGCTCCCACGTGATGTTGTCAACCTCGAGACCGTTGGCCCTCACTTGGCGAGGTATCAGGAACTGTCTGGCGATGGCCATCTTTTCGTGGTCGAGGTACCCCGGCAGCCGGATGATCTCCATCCGGTCGCGCAACGGCTCCGGGATTCCCGCAAGCGTGTTCGCGGTCGTGATGAACAGCACCTGCGAGAGGTTGTAATCGACCTCGAGGTAATTGTCGTTGAACGTCGTATTCTGCTCCGGGTCGAGCACCTCGAGCAGCGCGGCCGCGGGATCGCCGCGATAATCCTGACCGAGCTTGTCCACCTCGTCCAGCAGGATCACCGGGTTAACGACCTCGGCCCGGCGCATCGCCTGGACGATTCGTCCCGGCATCGAGCCGATGTAGGTGCGCCGGTGTCCGCGGATCTCCGCCTCGTCGCGGACGCCGCCCAAGGCCATCCGGATGAAGCGCCGTCCGAGGGCGCGGGCGATGGAGCGGCCAAGCGACGTCTTGCCGACACCCGGCGGGCCGACAAAGCACAGGATCTGCCCTTCGATATGGCCAACCAGCGACAGCACCGCGATGAAGTCGAGAATTCTCTCCTTCACTTCCTCGAGGCCGTAGTGATCCTCGTCGAGTATCCGACGGGCGTTGGCAACGTCGAGCACGTCGTCGCTCCGCTCGTTCCATGGAATGCCGATGATCCAGTCGATGAAGTTCCGCGACACCGTGAACTCGGGCGACATCGGCGACATTCTCCTGAGCTTCCTCAACTCGCGATGCGCCCTCGTCTTCACCAGCTCGGGAAGCGACTTCTTGTTGACCTGTGCCTCGAGATCGGTGTAGTCGTCGCCGTCTTCCTCCCCCAGCTCCTTGTGAATCGCCCGGAGCTGCTCCTGGAGGTAGAACTCGCGCTGGTTCTGAAAGAGCGCGCCTCTCACGTCGTCGTCTATCTTCCGTTCGAGCTTGAGCAGCTCGCCCTCGCTGGCCAGCGTCTCGGAGAGAGACTCGAGAAGGCTCTTGAGCGAGCGGGACTCGAGCAGCTTCTGCCGCAGGTCGAACTTGACGGCGATGTGCGCCGCGACGCCCCACGCCTGCCTCTCCTCGGACTCGGTGCTCTGGATGAGGCCAACGACCTCAGGCGGAATCCGGCGATGCAGCGCCACGTACTCCTCGAACAGCGACATAACCCGGTTGGCGAGCGGGCGCGTCTCCGTACCCGGCTCGAGTGCGACCCACTGAATCGGGGACGCATTCGCCCGAATGAAGGGACCAGTGGCTGTGTAACGAGTGACCTTCGCCCTCGCGAAGCCCTCGACGAGGACGCGGGTGCTGCCATTCGGGAGGCGCACGACCTGAAGAACGCGGCCGAGTACGCCGGTGCGGTGCAGGTCGGCGGCGCCCGGCTCCTGCGTCTCGCCCTCCTTCTGGGCCACAAGCAGTACGAGCTTGTCGGTCTCGACCGCGGCGTCGATCGCCGCCAGCGAGGCGGGGCGTCCGACAAGGAGAGGAATTACAACGTATGGAAAGACGACGACGTCGCGGAGCGGCAGAACGGGTATGCGATCGCCTGCCTGCACCGCCTCACCGTCGCGCAAGTATTCCATAAGTACAGTTACCCGTTACCCGTTACCCGTTGCCCGAAACGGGTACCGGGCAGCGGGTACCGGGCAGCGGGTACCGGGCAGCGGGTACCGGGCAGCGGGTACCGGGCAGCGGGTACCGGGCAGCGGGTACCGGGCAGCGGGTACCGGGCAGCGGGTACCGGG
>JBGPLS010000019.1:0-27912 GCA_041486565.1 Gemmatimonadaceae bacterium | reverse complement strand
TTCGTCCACAGACATGAAGTCCGCCAGCATCGTTCGCACAGCCGGCGGCTTGCGCGTGAGCTTCACCGTCACGTCGAGCGCTACGCCGAAGCATCCTTCAGATCCGATGAATGCGCCGAGCAGATCGTATCCGTCGCGCTCGCCGGAGTCACTGCCCAGTGTCACGATCTCCCCGTCGGGAAGCACGGCGGTAATGGCGAGGATGTGGTTGAGCGTGACCCCGTACTTGAGGCAATGCGGCCCACCCGCGTTCTCGGCAACATTTCCTCCGATTGTGCACGCTGCCTCGCTCGACGGGTCGGGCGCGTAAAGAAGGCCCAGGGGCCCGGCCAGCTTGTTGAGAGCAAGATTGACCACGCCAGGCTCCACCGTCGCACGGCGGTTTTCGGCATCGATCGAGATCACGCGCTTGAGTCGATGCAGGCCGAGAAGCACGATGTCATCCGCCAGTGCTCCGCCGGACAATCCAGTGCCCGCTCCCCGCGGAACAAAGGGCGCGCCGGAAGCAGCGAGGCGACGAACGACCGCGATCGTCTCGCTGCGCGTACCAGGAAAGACAGCGAGCCGAGGCTTGCGGCGGTATCCCGGCAGCCCGTCGGAGTTGTACACCAGCAGCTCGCTCGCGCCACGGAGGACGAACCTCTCACCGACGATGCCGGCCAGATCGTTCGCCAGCTGTTCTGACGTCATCGTTCTATTCTACGACGCCGCACGCGCCTCTGGGGCATTCTCGGCAACTTCGGGAACTGGCTCCGGTACCACGATCCGGAGCGCGTCACGCTCGATCCGGTATACGATGGGCGTGGTCATGACCTCGGTTTCGCCGTCGAAGGCAACCCGGGCGCGGGGCCTTCTCATGTCTATCGTGCAGTGGTCGACGAGAAAGGCGTCGAGCTCCGGCATCCGCGATACGGTTTTCACGCCCCGCGCCACTGCCGCCAGCGCGGCGACCATCAACGGGGCGCGCTTCCGTCCGCGAACGACGAAAACGTGAAGTCCGCGTTTCCCACTTTTTATTCTGCTGCCGAGCGCCGGCAGCTGGAGCTCCCGCTCACCGACGCCGATGAATACGAGAGGAGTCCGGTAGTGCTGCAGCTTCCCTTCGAGTTCGAGGGCGATCCCGACGACCGGCATCGCGACGAAGATTCTTACGAGCGCGATGAAGCTCGCAAGGCGATAGCCGAACCGCTTCTCGAGCCGGTCGCGCAAGCGAACGAAAGTGACGTAGGCGCCGATCGAGCTGGTGTTCAGGAAGACCCGCTCGCCCGCGTAACCGACGTCGACAGTGACGGTCGACTCGCCGATTCCAACTTTCGCGGCCTCGGCCAGATCGATCGGTATACCGCTGTCGATTGCGAAGTGGTTGAGCGTTCCGCCAGGCAGGATTGCAAGCTCCACCTGGGTGCCGCAGAGGGCGGCGGCTCCGGCGCAGATGGAGCCGTCACCGCCGGCGATAAGTACGCGCCTGGCGCCGGCCGTTACTGCCCGGCGGATTTCCTCCTCGATCTTCGACGGCTCGATCTCCCGGACATCGAAACGGCCCGAAGAGGCTAGCGCCTCACGGGCCTTCTCGGAGTTTCCTGATCCGGGGTTGACGAACGCTGGAATCAGCGAGTCGTCCGTCACCACATCTTCCGCGACTTGCGCTAGTCGACCGTCCAGAACCCCGACAGCGCGGCTCCATCGGGCGATTCGCGGAGCTTCTCGAAGGCGCGCTCGCGGATCTGGCGGATTCGCTCGCGGGTTACTCCCATCAGCGCGCCGATCTTCTCGAGAGTCATCGCGTCGGAGCCCTGCTCCAGCCCGTAGTAGAGGTGGAGGATCTTCCGCTCTCTGGGCGTGAGATACTTGCGGAAGACGCGGTCAATAAACTCGCGCATCAGGTGGAAATCGGTGACCTCCTCGATCTCTGCTCCATCAACGCCGGCGAAGCGCTCGCCGAGTGTGCAGGCCTCGCGGTCGGAGCGATCGATGGGAGCGTCGAGGGAGATCTCGGTGGCCGACATCTGCTTGGCCGAGCGGACGGCGTCGGGAGTCTCCTCGAGCAGTCGTCCGATTTCATGATCTGTGGGGTCGCGCTTGAGAACCTGGGAGAGGACGGTTTGTGCGCGGGCGAGCTTGATGAGCTGCGAATTCTGATTGAGGGGGATTCTTACTGAGCGTGTCTGCTCTGCGAGTGCCTTGAGGACCGCCTGTCTGACCCACCAGACGGCGTAGGAAATAAACTTGACCCCCTGCTCCGGATCGAACTTCCTGACCGCCTTGAGGAGACCCTCGTTGCCGATCGCGACGAGCTCACTCAAGTCGAGTCCATGGCCCTGATATTTCTTTACGTATGAGATGACGAAACGGAGGTTGGCGGTGACCAGACGTTCGGCCGCCTTTTCGTCACCGGCCTGCGCTCGGCGAGCGAGGCGACGCTCTTCTTCGGCGTCACTTATAAGGGGGAGCTTCTGTATGTCCTGGAGGTACTGGTCGAAAGCGGTGGAGGGAGACGAACGGAAAAAGCCTTTGGACTTGCTCTCGGCCGTAGTCTGCATGGACGCCCCTCGGCGACGAAATGTCAGGCAAGCGCACGATCAGCTCGCGATTTTTCAGCTAAGGGGCACATTAATTGGCGGCTATTGCCAGGTCAACAGCCACGTTTCATGCCAGTCAGAAATGACTGTGTTTACGGTGTGACCAGTCAAGAAATGCCGCGGTTACGGAGCGGTAGGCGGATCTTTGGTCTTCGTTCGGCTGGTGCCGGTGAGGATCCCGATGCCGATCATGACGATGACGCCGACCGCGATCCAGAGCTGCGGCACGCCGAGTAAATAGGCGGCTACAGCTAGACCAATGATCAGAACTATGAAGCCGATGAGGTAGGTACTGAATGAGGACATACAGTTACCCCTGTTTGGGTTGAGGCATCATCGAGCAATAGTAAGGCCAACGGCAAAGACAAACCCTCAGCGCCTGGCCAGACCCTCGAACATTTCGGCAACGGCCTGCAGGTCCGGCACCAGGTCGAGCTGAAGGCTGGCCAGACTGGGAATGTGCTCCTCGTTTTTGGCCACCAGAACCGCGCGGCCGAACTGCCGTCCGAAGCGGCCGGCCTGTGAGCACGACGGGGTCCATATGTCGATCGTCGCCCCGATGACGTTCACTCCCGTATCGTCCACGAGATAGCGGCCGAGGTACTTGTTGCCCATGAAGATCTCGACGTAGCGGGCGAGCGGAAAGATCCTCGGGTCGGCCGCGACGATACCGGGGCGTACCCACCGGCCGCGACGAGTCGTGCCCTTCAGGCAATACTGGGTGAGCGAGATCGGCACTTCCTCCCCGGCCGCTGCGCGCGCGAAGCGACGGGGATCGGGGATGATTCCGAGGGCGCGCATCCTCAGTGCTTCGCGCGCCGATGCGCGCCGGATCGCTCCTCCGAGCTCGCCACCTTCTCGAATAATCCTGCGGGCCCCGGCGGCCATTGCCGGCCGGGCGTAGACGAACACGGGCTGGTGCTTCAGCACAACCTTGGTCGTGGGTAGGTGTGCGGCACCGGTCTGAATGAAGATGATGGCAATAGCCAGGGCGATCGCGAGCCGGACAAAATCGCCACGTTTCATGTCAGCACCTCCCGAACGATGTCTTCGCCTACAGGGACAGCCCACCCAGAACCAGCGCCAGCCATCGCTCCGATGCAGCGTGGAAGCGAATACTCGACCATGCCGCCGCGGACCTTCTTGTCCGACCGCATGGCTTCCATCACTCTTTCGCCGGAGATCGCCTTTGGACGATCAGTCGGCAGACCCGCGGCGCGCAGGGCGCCGCAAATCGTTTCCGCCGTTCCGGCTTCGGCGATCCCGGCGCGCTCCGCGACGGCGCTCTCCAGCGCCATCCCGATCGCGACGGCCTCGCCATGGGCCAGCTCGTACCCACTCAGAGCCTCGAGGGCGTGGCCGATGGTGTGACCGAAGTTCAACACCTTTCGGAGGCCGCGCTCGCGCTCGTCACTGAGAACAATCTCAGCCTTGATCTCGATGCTACGGACGATAACGCGAGACAGTGAGTCACTCACGCTGCCGCCGGGCGCGAGGAGCACTGGCAGCTCCCTCGTCACGAACTCAAAGTAACGCGAGTCGGCGATCACGCCATGCTTAATCGCTTCGGCAAGTCCCGTTCTCAAGGTCGCAAGTGAAAGTGTTGCAAGGACTTGGCTATCTGCAACGACGATCGCCGGAGGATGAAAAACCCCCACCAGATTCTTGCCCCCGGGCGTGTCCACACCCGTCTTGCCACCTATCGAGGCGTCGATCATTGCGAGCAGCGTTGTGGGAACCTGGACGATCGGGATGCCGCGCATGAACGTCGCGGCCACGAATCCAGCGAGGTCGCCGATCACTCCGCCGCCGAGCGCTATGATCGTGGTGTCGCGGCCCAGTCCACGGGCGAGGAGGTCGTCGGTCAGCCGGGTCCATTCTTCCCGGGTCTTGTGAACCTCCCCGGCCGGCACCGTGAGGATGTCGGCCGAGCCCCGCGCAAAGCCGGCCAAGGCTCGGTTACCATAGATAGGCCCGACGTTTGAATCGGTGATTATAGCGTAGCGGTGCGCGGGGGCGGCCTTTCGCGCGAGGCCGGCAAGCCGGTCGAGAGCGCCGGGCTCGACGACAATCGGATACGGGAGGATGTTGATCTCGGCGCGGGATCGGCCGGCCATCTCTGCGCCCATGTTCCGCGCTACCAGGTGACCTCTCCGGCGCCGGCGCGCGTATTTGCGAACCTCGCCAGCGTGAAGAGAAGGTCAGAGAGGCGGTTGAGGTAGACGACGACGATCTGCGGAATCTCTACCTCTCGTTGCAGATGGATCACACGACGCTCGGCTCGGCGGCAGACTGTTCTGGCAACGTGAAGGGCGGCTGCCTTCTGGGTTCCGCCGGGAAGGATGAACGCCTGCAGCGGCTCGAGCTCGCGGTCGCAGGCATCGATCGCGTGCTCGAGCTCGGCGATACGCTCCTCGCTGATCCGCGCCTTGGTGAGGTGCTGCTGCATTTTTTCGCGATCTGGCGTTGCGAGCAGCGCTCCAATGCTGAAAAGATCGCGCTGGATCGGTACCAGCACCTCATCGATTCGGGGCATGAGCTCGGCTGAGCGCGCCAATCCGAGAACCGCGTTGAGCTCGTCTACATCACCATACGCTTCGACTCGCGGATCGTCCTTTGAAACACGGCCGCCGCCGAAGAGGCCGGTGTCGCCGGAGTCTCCGGTTTTCGTATAAATCTTCATCGGCGCTAAATGTAGGCTCAGCCCTCTGCAAAGCTATATTTCGCGAGCCGAATGACTGAAGAATGACCCACGAAATAACCGACATCACGATAATCGGCGGCGGGCCGACAGGGCTCTTCGCCTCCTTTTACGCGGGCATGCGCGGAGCAACGGCGCAGATCGTCGACACCCTGCTGCAGCTCGGAGGGCAACTTACCGCCCTCTATCCCGAGAAGTACATCTTCGATGTCGCCGGATATCCGAAGATTCTGGCAAAGGATCTGGTGAACATTCTCGCCGAGCAGGCGGGCCAGTTTCACTTTCCGTCGTTCCTTGGGCAGCACGTTGCCGATCTTCAGGAAGAGGACGGCCACTTCGTTCTCGTGACAGAGACCGACCGTTTTCCCACGAGATCGGTGGTGATCGCGGCCGGTATCGGGGCGTTCTCGCCGCGGCGCCTTCCACAGAAGTGCGCCGAGCCGTGGTATGGCCGCGGCATCTTCGACAACGTCGTGAACCCGGAAGCATTTCGCGATCAGCGGATCGTGATCATCGGGGGCGGGGACTCGGCGTTCGACTGGGCGCATCAGCTGCGCGACCGCGCGGCGGCGGTGACACTCGTTCACCGGAGCGACAAGTATCGCGCCCACGGCGCGACGGTCGCGGAAGTGAACGCCGCAGTCGCCGCCGGACGCACGACGCTGCTGCCTTTTCACGAGCTGTTCGAAGTGCTGTTCGAGGACGATCGCCTGACCGGCGTCACGCTCAAGGACGTGAAGACGAAACAGACGAGGGATGTCGAGGCGGACTCGGTGCTGCCGATGCTCGGGTTCGTCAGCGACATCGGGCCCTTGGCGAGCTGGGGGCTCAATCTGGAGAAGAATGAGATCGTGGTGAACTCGCTGATGGAGACCGGCCGGCCGGGGATCTATGCGGCGGGCGACATCACCGCATATCCGGGGAAGCTCAAGCTGATCGCGACCGGATTTGCCGAGGCGGCGACGGCGGTGAACCAGGCCTTCCACTGGATCTACCCGGAGAAGAAGGTGAATCCGGGACATAGCTCGAACATGGCCGTGTTCGGCCAGAAGGACGATTAGATGCCGTTGCCAGCTACCAGGTGCCCGCTACCAGTCAGGTATAGGCTACGCGCGGATCCGCCTTGGCGTATGCGAGATCGGTAATCAGGTTCACCAGCACGAACACCACACTGAGGAAGAGGACCGAGCCGTTTATCGCAGGGAGATCGCGTCTCGCGATCGCGTTCACTACGTACCGGCCGATCCCCGGCCAGCTGAAGATTGTCTCAGTGAGAATGCTTCCGGTGAGATAGTAACCGAAGTCGAGTCCGAGCACGGTGACGATCGGGATAAGCGCGTTCCTCAGGGCGTGCCTGACAATTACTGAGCGCTCCTTCAGTCCCTTCGCGCGCGCGGTCCTTACGAAATCGCCTCCCAGAACATCGAGCATCGCCGATCGTGTGACGCGGGCGAGAAATGCTATGGACCTCGAGCCGAGCGCCAGCGCGGGGAGTATCAGGTACTTGATTCCCCCATATCCCGACGGTGGCAGCCAGTGGAGCTTCACGGCAAAAATCAGAATCAGGATCAGTCCCACCCAGTACACTGGGAAAGAGATTCCCAGATACGCGAATCCAAGTGATAGCCGGTCGAACCACCCGCCGGGATTTCGCGAGCTGAGAACGCCGATCGCTATCCCGAGCACCGAAGCGAGGAACATGGCCGAGCCGGCGAGGAGCAGCGTCTTGGGGAACCGCTCTCGAATGTCGTTGATGATCGGGCGCTGCGTGATGTACGAACGCCCGAGATCGCCGCGGAGCACTCCACCGGCGTACAGGGTGAACTGCTTGAGAATGGGCTCGTCGAGATGCAGGTCCTTCCGCAGCCGCGCGATCGTCTCGGCGTCGGCGCGCTCGCCAACCATATCCTGCACGGGGTCGCCCGGCGCCACGTAAAGCAGGAGAAAGACGACGATCATCACCCCGAGGAGCGTCGGGATGGAGAGGATGAGGCGCCGTACGATGAACGCGAACAAGCTAGCTCGATGCCGTCACGGCTGCCGCTTGATCTGCACGTTGGTCCACGCCTGTCCGGTGAAGATCGTCGGAACGACAAACCCGGTGATCCACGGCTGGACGGCGTACAGCTCCTTGTAGAAGAAGAGGTAGATCATCGGCGCGTCGTTGAACGCCATGGCGTCCGCGTCGCGGTACATCGCCACACGCTTCGCCTCGTCCTGCTCCCGGCGCGCGCCCGAGACGAGCTTGTCGAACTGCGGGTTGGAGTAGAAGGAGACGTTTCCGCCAACGCCCTTGTTCGTGCTGTGAAGGAGCGGATAAAGGAAATCTTCGGCATCGGGGTAGTCGGCGAACCAGTCCTTCAGTGCCATGTCCGTCTTTCCGCTCCGGGCGGCCTCGCGCATGGACGATGCGTCACGCTGGACGAGCTTCACGCGGACTCCCGCGTCGGCGAGGTTTGCCTGAATGGTCTGGGCGATGCGCGGGAAGGGAGGCGTCTGCGACGACCAGAGCTCGACGTCGATTCCATTCGGATGTCCGGCCGCGGCGAGAAGCTGCTTCGCCTTGGCGACGTCACGCACGTAACCCTTGCGGATCGAGTCGCCGCCGGCGAGTGAAGGCGGAATGACCCCGGCCGCCAGATTGCCGCGACCGCTCATGATCCCATCGAGAATCGCGCGCGCGTCGGTGGCGTAGTTCAGCGCCTGGCGAACGCGTGGGTCGGACAGCGGGCCCCGCGTGGTATTGATAGCGATGTAAAGCATGCGCAGCGCAGGGGCGCTTTCGAGCATCGCTTTCTTGTCGTCGGTGTCTTCCCAGTTGCGCGTCTCGCCCTCGGGTACGTAGAGGACGTCGACGTTTCCCGATTCGAATTCGGCCACCGCGGTACTTGGCTCGGGGACTATCCGCGCCCTCAGCGAATCAGCCTTCGGGGGCCCGCCCCAATATGCCTCGTTCCTTGCGAATAGCAGATAGTCGTCGTGCTTCCATTCGACGAACTTCCACGGCCCGGTGCCGATAGGGTGCTCTCCGAAGTTTGAAGAAACCGAGTCCGGCACGACCGAAGCGACGGGCATCGCCAGAAGCTTGGGAAAGATCGCGAAGGGCTCGCTCAGTCTGATGACGATTGTCGTGTCGTTCGGCGCCGACAGCCCGGACACGCTCTTCGCCTTGGCGTCGGCATAGTCCTTCGCGCCGGCGATGGGATATAGCGGCCACCCGCGACCACCCTTGGTTGCCGGGTCGAGCGCGCGCTGAAAGCTCGTCACGACGTTCCGCGCGGAGAACGGCCGACCGTCGTGGAACTTTACGCCTGTCCGAAGGTGAAACGTATACGTCAGGCCGTCCGGCGAGACCGTCCAGTCGCGCGCCAATCCGGGCACGACCTGCGCATCGGGAGTGAAGCGGACCAGACCGTCGAACATGTAGGCGACCGCGCGGCCGGTAGGCACGTCGGTGGAAAGTGCGGGATCCAGCGATCGCGGATCGTATGTGTCGCGGGAGTCGATCAGTGTGTGCCGCGCAGGAGAGGATTCGCCCCCGGTGCACGCGACGACTACTGCCAGTACCGCTAGAGAGTATCGCCGGATGTGCATCAGTAGACCGTTGACATGTGGTGGGCGAACGCGAGAACTTATCCAGCCCTCTGGAAGGCGTCAATTTTGAGCGAAGACTACTATTACAGGCGCCGGCTGAGTGCCACTGAACTGATGCCCGCCATCGGCGTCGGCGTCGCCACCGGGCTGGCAGTATTCTACCTTGTGCAACTCTTAATCCAGCGCACGCCTCTCGTGCCCAGGGAAGCCCTTGCCCGCGAGCCCGAGGCGCCGGAGCCGCGAAGCGGGCCGGCCGGCCCGTGGGACCACTCTCCCAGCGGCTGATGCGCCAGGGATTCGCGCGGCGCCTCTCCCCGTTCGCTCTCGCATTCTTCTTCCTCATCGCCGCGCGAACCGTCTCCGCCCAGGACGTGACCTGTGACCGCGGCGACCTCGAGGTTCGCGGGCTCAAGTTCACGGGTAACACCGCATTCACATCCGCCGAGCTGGCGAAGATCATCGTCACCACGCCGTCCGCGTGGGCGCGGCGATTTCTGCACCTGCCGTTTACGGTGCGCCGCTGTCTCGACCGAACGGAGCTGGCGAAGGACCGGGCGCGCCTCACCGTCTTCTATCGCAAGCGTGGCTTTCCCGACGTCACGGTAGACACGGCTGTCCACAACGTCGGACCCGGCGGCGTCGAGGTCCAGTTCAAGATCCACGAGGGAGTACCGACGCGGCTTCAGTCGCTGGCGATCACGGGACTCGATTCGGTTGCCGATCCAAAGAGTATGACGAGGGATCTTCCGATTCGCGCCGGCCAGCGGTTCGATCGCGTGAACATCGAGGCCGCCCGCGACACGATCGCCCGGCGGCTGCGCAACAACGGCTACCCGCGCGCCGATGTGACGAACCGCTATGCGATGGATTCGCAGCGGCTGGCTGCATTCGACACGATAGCCGCCGCCACCGGACCTTTCACGCGAATCGCCTCGCTCGCGATCAAGGTCGTCCCGTTCCAGGGGGCAAAACAGCAGATCCCCGATGCTGTCGTTCGGCGGATCGTCGGCATCGATTCGGGCCGGGTCTATCGCGAGGATGAGCTGCTGAGTGCACAGCGGACACTTTACCTGACCGAGGCCTATCAGCACGTTTCGCTGCTGCCGGATACGGGGTCGAGCCCGACGGATTCAATGATCACGATCAAGGCGCTGCTTGCCGAGAATACGACGAAATCGGCCCGGCTCGGGGCAGGTTACGGCACACTCGACTGCTTCCGCGTCACCGGGGAGCTGTCCAACTACAATTTCCTCCACCAGGCGCGGCGGCTGGATCTCACCGCCCGCCTCTCGAAAATCGGAATCGGCGATCCCCTCGGTGGTCTCAAGGACCTCTGTCCCCAGGCAAAGGCGGATCCATTCAGCAAGAAGCTCAACTACTACGCTGGCACGACGCTTCGGCAGCCGGCGTTCCAGGGGCTCCGGGCGATTCCGACTATCACGGTCTTCAGCGAAAAGGTATCGGAGTACAACGCGTACCTCCGCACGACCGCGATCGGAGGAATCGCCTCGATGGAGTGGCGTCGCTTCCGCCGCACGGCGGTGGCGTTCGCGTATTCGATGGACCTCGGGAGAACGGAGGCGCAACCGGCTCTCTTTTGCGCGGTGTTCAACATCTGCGACCGTGAGGATCGCCGACGCGTTCAGGAGACGCAGCGGCTGGCGGTCGTCAGCGCGATCGTCTCGCACGACAACTCGAACAGCATCTTCGCGCCAACGGCGGGGTCGCAGTGGCGCGTCGAGGCGCGACACGCCTCCCCCGTCACTCTTTCCGACTCTTCCCTCCGCTTCAGCAAGCTGCTCGCCGAGCGCTCGCAGTACTGGGGCATTTCTGGCGGAGCGGTGATTGCCTTTCGGGTGCGAGGCGGAGTTGTGTTCGGTCGCTCTCTGAGCGACAACACCGGATTCATCCCACCGCAGGAACGGCTTTATGCGGGAGGCCCGACGACGGTCCGCGGCTTCTCGCAGAACGAGCTCGGCTCGGCCATTTACATCGCGCGGAATTACGAGGTCGCGTATCCGCAGC
Organism: Gemmatimonadaceae bacterium; assembly: GCA_041486565.1. GTDB lineage: Bacteria > Gemmatimonadota > Gemmatimonadetes > Gemmatimonadales > Gemmatimonadaceae > UBA4720. The sequence goes on along the minus strand of JBGPLS010000019.1, from coordinate 17,013 downwards.
CGCCGGCGAAAGACACCTTTTTCACCCTTCCGGCAGGCGACCGTTCATTCCGCCGCGCGGTTCCCGTAGGGGGAAACTCGCTGCTCGTAACCAATCTCGAGCTGCGTCTGCCGAGCCCTTTTCTTCCCGACATATTGCAGTGGACCCTATTCACCGATGCCGGAGACGTCTGGAACCGCGGGCAGCGGGGAAGCTTCCAGAATTTTCGCCTCAAGATCACGCCGGGGATACAGCTCACGGCGTTGTCGCCTGTTGGACCAGTGCGCCTCGTGGTGGGGTACAATCCATACAAGCGGCCGGCGGGGCCGATCTACTACGAAGTTCCGCGCGTAGTCGGGCCGAGCGACGTGCTCGGCGCTGACGTCGGCTCCCTGCCATGCGTCAGCCCCGGCAACGGCCTCGTGGTGCACAGGCTGGAGCCCGACGGCAACGTGCTCGTGCAGTCTGAGGGTCGCTGTGTGGCGACATTCGTGCCGGGCGGCAGCAACAGCTTGCGCAGCCGGCTCACTTTTGGATTGGCAATAGGTCAGGCGTTCTAGACGATGTCACGGCGTCAGCGAATAGTCACATTCAGCGCGCTCGCTCTTCTCGGGGTGATGGTGCTCATAACCCTTGTCGTAGTCTCGCTGACGCAGACGAGCTACGGGCAGGGACAGGTGCGGCGTTTCGTGCAGTCGTGGGTGTCGGGCAAGGTGCGCGGCAAGTTCTACGTCGGACGGATCAGCGGCGGACTGTTCAACGGTGTGGCGATCGATTCGGTCGAGATCCGGGACGACGAGGATTCTCTGTTCGTGAGCAGCGGGCGCGTCCGCGTGCACTACGACATGCGCGACATCTTCGACCGTCGGATTCTACTCAGCCACCTCGAAGTCGAGCATCCGATCGTCCATCTGCGCCAGCACGAGAACGGCCAGTGGAACTGGCGGCGTATCTTCCCGGAAGGGCCCAAACAACCGAAGACCGGACGGGGATTCGGCGATTTCATAGTGATGGATTCAGCCGACGTGCGCGATGGCCAGGTCGTGCTCACTCTGCCCTGGCATCCGTCTGATTCGCTCCGCGGCTACCAGCGCGACAGCTCGATCGCACACGCCCTGGGGTCGCTCACCCGCGACACGCCGGGGAACGATTGGCCGAGCGAGATACGAAAAACCCGGGAGGGTTTCGCGCGGACGTGGAGGTTCACGGGCGTGCGCTCGAGCTTCAGCCACGTGCTGATCGCCCAACCGGATACGATCGGCAGGTTCTTCAGGATCGCCAAGGCCGCGCTTCGCAGCTCAGACCCGCCGCTCGACATCAGATCCGTCGCGGGTGACGTGCGAATCGTCGCCGACTCAGTGTGGCTGGACCTCTCGCACTTCGACCTCCCTGCATCCACCGGGAAAGCGCGTGGAAAGATCTTCTGGGGCGGGTCGCTCCCGATGCGCTACGCGGTGCACATCACGGGCGATTCCGTATCGCTGAACGACGTTGCCTGGGTCTATCCAACGCTGCCGCGCACCGGCGGCGGGCGCATGGATCTTGACATCGACAACGTCGCCCATCCGCACGTGATGGACTACGCGATCACCGGGATGGACGTCAGCAGCACGCGGTCGCGACTGCTCGGCAACATGACCTACGCCGTTGGCGGACCGGTGCTGGTGGTCAAGGACGTACGCCTTCAGGCGGCGCCGCTCAACTTCGATCTGCTGCGCGTGCTGAACGGAAAGAAATTTCCGTACGACTGGCAGGGGAACATCACCGGAACCGTGAAGGCGGCCGGTGGTCCACTCAACCGGTTCAGGGTAGACGAGTCGCGCTTCACTTTCGCCGACGCAAACGTGCCGGGAGCGATCACGCGCGGCAGCGCACGCGGTGAGCTCGACATTCTCTATCCCGCCTACACCGCGTTTCACGGGCTCGACGTCAACATCGAAACGCTGGACCTGCGGACACTCCGCTATCTCAACCCGCAGTTCCTCGAGCTGCGCGGCACAGTCTCGGGAACAGCGCGACTCGACTCTTCGTGGCTCGATGTCCGCTTCTCCAACGCCGACATCGTGCATCACGACAGAGATCTGCCAACGTCCCGCTTCACCGGCACCGGCCGCGTGACGTGGGGTGCGTTGTACATGACCTATGACATGGCCCTCGAGGCGGCACCGGTGTCGATGACGACGCTCGCAAGATCCTACCCATCCATTCGTCTTCGCGGGAACTACACGGGGCCGATCAACATCAAGGGAACCGCCCCCGATCTGGACGTCGTGACCACGCTGACGGGCGCGGGAGGAACCATTGCCTATACCGGAAAGGTGGACGCAAACATTCCAACCTACGGTGCCCACGGCGCGGGGACCGTCTCCGGGCTTAACTTCCGCGCACTGATCGAGAATCCAAAGGCGCCGCGAACCAACCTCGGCGGCGACTACGTTGTTGACTTCGTCGGCGATTCGGTGATCACCGGCACGGGGTCACTCAAGACGTCCCTCAAGGGGACGATCGAGAAGCTCGACATCGCGTCGTCCACGGCGTCGCTGCGGGTGGACAAGGGGATGGCGTACATCGATACGCTTCTCGTTCACAGCGCATCGGCGAATGCGAGCGCGTCGGGGTCGGTGGCGATGACGGAGGCTGGTGAGGGAAAGCTCGGGTTCGTGGTGTCGATCGACTCGCTCTCCGACGTGAAACGCTACGTCAACACCGCTACCTCGCTGCCCGCCGACTCGCTGCGGGGCTCGGTACGCGTTGCCGGCGAAGTGAACGGGACGCCCGCCAGCATGGCGCTGAGCGGGACAGTTTCGGGCCGCGAGCTTGCCGCTCAGGGCAGGCGCATCGAAGCTCTGAGCGGAAATTTTGCGCTGCGAGATCTTGCAAAGAACCCGAACGGCACGCTGAACCTGCGCGCGGACACTGTCAGTGCCGGAGCGGTCGGATTCACGTCTGTCGAAGCGAACGCGAAGATGGATTCGACCGGCTTCGCGGTCTTCGACGCATCGCTCGCCAGCGGCAACGGAGTTATTTCCGCGCTTCGGGGGACTGCCAGTCGCACCGGAGACACGACGCGGATATCGGTCGACAGCGGCGTGGTCACCGTATCAGCCGGATCGAGCTACCGGCTCGACGCACCGGCGCACATCACGCTCATTCCGGGCGGAGGCTCGCTCGACTCGCTGCTACTCAGCTACTCGAAAGCGAGGCTGGCGGTGCGCGACGTGCGGCTGGTGGGCGACTCGGTGCGCGGGAACGTGCGGACCGACAGCATGGATCTCGGGCTTCTCGAAGCTTTCATCCCGGGACTGCAGAGCGCGCACGGCGCGCTCGTCGCCAACGTGGACGTCGCCGGTACGGTGAAGCAGCCCGTACTCGCCGGTCAATTCAGAATCACCGACGGCGCCGCCACGCTCACCAACGTTGGCACGCGCCTCGAGCACATCAACGCCGACGTAGCGCTCGACGGAGACACTGTCTTTGTAAAGCGTCTGTCGATCGAGACCCAGCGTGAACGTCGTGGCACGATGTCGGTGGACGGCTTTGTCAATCTCGGACGCTACGACAATCCGGAATTCGGGCTCCGGGCACGGGCCGAATACTTCCACATCATCGAGAAGCCCGGTCTCGCTTCGCTCGACGTGTCCACCGACAGCGTCATCACACTGCGCGGTCCGTACAAGGCGGCGACGGTGACCGGCGCGATCAGGGTGGACCGGGGCACGATCTACATTCCAGAGCTTATCACCAAAAGGATCGTGGACCTCAGCGATCCCGAGTTCGCCGGACTCGTCGACACGCTCCTCTCCCGCGATCGCAAGCTGCTTCCTGAAACCCCGAGCGATTTCGCGAGGAACCTGAGCCTCGAGAATGTCCAGGTGAACATCGGCGACGCAGTCTGGCTTCGCTCATCGGAGGCGAACGTCAAGCTCGGCGGCTCGCTCAACGTCACGCTCGGAAAGAATCCGCAGACCGGGGAGTCATCGCAGCTGGCGCTCGAGGGAACGCTCAACGCGGTCCGCGGCACCTACCGGCTCAACCTCGTTGACCCGTTCGTCCAGCCGACATTCGACGTTGAAAGCGGGAGTCTCCGCTTCTTCGGGACGCCCGACCTGAATCCTACCCTCGACATCCGCGCGATCCACACGATCCGGCAGCCGAGACAGCGGAGCGCCAACGTCCGCGACATCCGTGTGCGGGTGACGATCAGCGGAACGCTCGAGCGTCCGCAGCTTTCACTCGACAATCCGGACAACCTGCCGCTGTCACAGTCCGATCTGTTGAGCTACCTCATCACCGGGGAACCGGCCATCGCCCTCGACAACAGCGGCGCCGAATATCAGTCGCAGCTGGCGTCGGTCGCGATCCGCTACGGCGGAAACCTCCTGACCAACGCGATCCCCAAGAACGTGCTCGACATCGTCGAGCTCCAGACAGCGGGCTATGACGCGTCGGCGCGGACCACCGACCCGTACTACTACAACCTGCTCAACACCCGCGCGATACTCGGCAAGCAGATCGGCAACCAATGGTTCATCGGGCTGAGCACCGGCCTCTGCGTCGTCAACGCCAGCAACTTCGTCGAGAACTTCGGCCTAAAGCTGGAGTACCGCTTCAACTCGATCTATTCGGCACAGGCCGGCATCGAGCCGGGCTCGAGCGATCTGACGTGTGCCCGTTCCAACGCCAGTCAGATCCAGCAACAGACGCCGCGGCAACTCGGTTTCGATCTTTTTCGCACTTGGCGCTTCTAGCGGAGACTGCTAACATCGTTGCGGGTCGCCGGCGCCGCTCGTCGGATTCATACGAAGGTGACCCCGCGAGCGGGACAAGGCCGAGGGCGAAAACGGGGAGACGATCCATGCCAGATCTGCACGAGAAAGACGCGATGATCTGCCGCTCATGCGGAAACGAGGAGCGGGCGTCCGAAGGCTATCCGTGCACCTCGTGCGGGACGTTCATCTGCGTGATCTGCAGCTTTCGCGGCGTAATTCGGTGCCGCAAGTGCGCGGCCGGGCAGCAGCAGCCCGAGCCCGGCCCGACCCCTCATCGTGAGATCCCGCTGATCGACTGGCCCGAGCATTGAGGCAGGTCGTAGCGAAGACTCCAATTGCGCCGGTTCTGCTCGAGCCGCGGGCAACCAGTACGCAGGAGACTCAGCTCCTCTACGGCCACTGCGCCAGCGTCCTGGCCACCGAAGGCCGCTGGCTGAGGGTGCGGGGAGCGGACGGGTACGAGGGCTGGATGCACGAGGGCTACACTGCCCCGTGCGACGCCACCGCCGCCATCGGATGGGCCTGGGACATCGATGGCGAGCTCTCGATGGGCTGCAGCGTTCGCGATGGCAAAGGCATCACTCTCGACCTGCCGCTCGGCGCAGTGATAGGCGGCGCCCACCGCATCGCCGGTAGAACGATGGCGATCGCGCAGCGCCGGTCAACATTCCCGCCGACGGCAGATGCCATCGTCGCTTCGACCACGGCGCTGTTTCAGGGAACGTACTACCAGTGGGGCGGCATCACGCCGTGGGGCGCCGACTGCTCGGGAATGCTGCAGAGCATCTTCGCGCTGCACGGAATTCATCTACTCCGCGATGCGTGGCAGCAGGCTACTCAGGGGGTTGCGGTGGAAGGCGGCCTGGAGGGAGCTCGTCCAGCTGACCTGCTCTTCTTCAGCGACAGAGAAGACGGCCACATCACCCACGTGGCTATGGTCGTCGCCGTCGCGAAGGCGGTTCACATTGCGCTGGGCCGCGGAGGCCACTGTCTCGAATCGCTGAAGGGGGGCGATGACTACGCGCGAGCGCTCATCGAGCGATTTCGCTTTGCCCGCAGGATCGTCGCCTAGCTCACCATGGCGCCGGGCTGGATCGGCACCTGCTGGCCGCCGCTCACGAACAATCTCACATCGGCCGTCGGCTCACCGTCGAGAGCGACACGCATCGTGTAAAGACCGGGAGAGTTCAGCGGCAGATCGATCACGGCGATTATTGGAAGATCCATCTCGAAGGTTGGATTCGGGCCGGGCGCGACGTTCAACTCGCCATCGGACGACCAGAGCTCTTCGTCGCCGGGGCTGATCCACCGGAAGCCGAGCGTGTGGTGCCCCGTGTCCTCCATCGATCCCTTGAGGCGGAGCACGAAATGCGTCCGCGGGTGGAGCGCGGGGAACCCTCCCACCTGCAGCGCATCGAATACGCCGAGGACGTTGAGCTTTCCTTCCTGCGACAGATTCGCACCGTCGGCAAATACGGCAAACGATACATGCATCGGCAAAGAAAGTAGCAGGGGAGTGGCGGGAGTTGCTAGTTTCCCCGGATGACCTCACGCGAGGAACATGGCACATTCGGAAAGACCGACCTGCTGCTGACGTTGATGGCTCTCATCTGGGCGGTCAATTTCAGTGTCATCAAGTACGCAACCGGAGTGCTGTCGCCACTCGCCTTCACCGGGCTGAGAGTCGGAATCGCGGCGTCGGTGCTTCTCGCGATCGCCTTCGCCCAGCGACATCCATGGCCGCCCAGGCGCGACATCATCTCGCTGATGCTCCTCGGCGTGATCGGTAACGGCATCTATCAGATACTCTTCGTCGAGGGTCTGTCGCGCACCAAGGTGGGAAACGCAGTGCTGATCGTCGCCGCCGCGCCGGCGTTCATCGCGGTGGTGAGCCGCCTCAAGGGTATCGAGCTGGTGCGGCGGCGCACGCTCGGCGGAATCGCGCTCTCGATCTGCGGCGTCGGACTTGTCGTGCTCGGAAGTGCGCGGACCGATCACCGGAACGCGACCCTGATCGGAACTCTCCTCGTATTCTGCGGCGTTCTGTGCTGGACCGCCTTCACGGTGGGGTTGCAGCCGCTCGCCGTTCGCGTCGATCCGATCCAGCTCTCGGCGCTGACAATGTCGGGCGGTGTTCTGCCGTTGCTGGTCGCGACGCCTCGCGCGCTGGCGGCGACGCGATGGAGTGAAGTCGGCCCGGCGGCGTGGGCATCGCTGTTCTACGCGAGTGTGATCTCGATGGTCATCGCCTACCTTTTCTGGTATCGAGGACTCCGCATTCTCGGACCCACACGCACGGCGGTGTACGGCAATCTTCAGCCGGTGATCGCGATCCTTGTCGCCTGGATATTCCTCGGCGAGTCGCCGACTGTGTGGCAGGGAGTCGGAACGGGCACGATCATGACCGGAATCTTCCTGACGCGGTCATGAGGATCGTTCTCTTCGACATCGACGGCACGCTGCTGCGAAGCGGCGGCATCGGGCGAGTCTCCATGGAGCGGGCGCTGACGACTGTATTCGGGTCGCCGGGACGCTCCGAGTACCATTACGACGGAAAGACCGATCGTCAGATTGTCCGCGACCTGATGCGTCGCGAGGGCTTCAGTGACGAAGACATCGACGCCCAGATGGAGGAGCTGCTGACCGCCTATGTCGCGCGCCTCGAGATCGAGCTCGCCTCGGGCACTCGCAGTGTGCTCGTGCTCGACGGCGTTGTCGAGCTGCTCGACGAGCTCGACAAACAGGAGCGGGTGGTAGTTGGGCTGCTCACCGGAAACATCAAGCAGGGCGCGCGCGCGAAGCTCACCGCAGCCGGCATCGACCCTGCGCGCTTTCGCGTGAATGCCTTCGGCTCCGACAACGAGCTCCGGCCGGAGCTTCCGGCAGTCGCCCAACGGCGCGCCAGGGAGCTGCTCGGGATCGACATCGCGGGACACCGCGTGGTCGTCATCGGCGACACGCCGGCGGACATTCAGTGCGGCGCGGCCATTGGAGCGCGCGCGATCGGCGTGGCGACGGGCCGCTATTCCGTCGAACAGCTCGCTGCGTACGAGCCCTACGCCGTATTCGAATCGCTCGCCGATACCAGCGCGGTGCTCAGCTCGATAATGAATGCGTGAAGTCGAGTTGAAGAGCGTGGTGGACGATGTGCAGGCGCGCCGCGCCCAGGTGGAGGCGGCCGGTGGACGTCTGGTCTATGTCGGACGTCTGCTCGACGCCCGCTATGACCTCCCCGACCACTCAATGGTGATGCGCGATCACGTCCTGAGGCTGCGCGTCTACCACGATGGCGAAAGTCGCAGCGGCCACCTCGACTGGAAAGGAGCGACGCGCTACGAGGGCGGTTTCAAGGTGCGGGAAGAGATCTCGACTTCGGTCGGCGATCCAGACTCGCTGGTGGAGATCCTCGAGCGGGTCGGATTCATAGTGACGATCGAGATCGACCGTGAGATTGCACAGTACGAGCTGGCCGGCGCGATCGTGCGCTTCGAGGAATATCCGGACATGGATCCACTCGTCGAAGTGGAAGGTCCGCCCGAGGCGATCGAAGACGCGGTGAGGCTGATCGGCCTGCCCCGCGAGGGATTCACCGCCGAGCGACTGCTATCGTTCGTGGCGAGGTTCGAGGCACGCACGGGCCGTCGCGCGTCGCTGTCGAAGGCCGAGCTTCGTGGCGAGCGGGCATACCGCGTCGAGGATGCGTAGGTCGATGGTTGATTACCCCTTCAATTGCCCGGGACATGTATCCAGATAGATTTACTCGGCAATGAAATCCGGCTCTCAGATCGGCCGCCTGATCGTGCTTGCGGCGATCCTGCTGCCCACCGCGCTAACCGCACAGCAAAACCCGGCAAAAAGGCTTTCCAGCATCGTCAGCGTAGCGGTGGAGGAATACCGCAAAGCGGTGGACGCCAGCGGAAATACGATCTCACCCGACGAGTACTCGGAGACGACGTCCTTTCTTGCCGATGCGCGCGGCATAGCCCAGCAGCTCAAGGGCTATAACGCTCCGGCGACGCAGGCGATACTCGATACGCTCATCGCGGTGGTAAAGGCGAAGCGTCCTCCCCAGGAAGTCCAGCTCATCGCGGCCCGGTTCAGGGGTGCGCTCGGTATGGCCGGTGCGCTGGATCTGCCCTCCGCCCCACTCGACACGGGGCGGGGACATGTGCTGTACACGACCAACTGCTCGTCCTGTCACGGAGTGACGGGGCATGGTGACGGCGTGGCGGCGAAGTCGTTGCGAACTCCGGTGCCGGTGCCGGCGATTGGCAGCGCCCGTGAGACGCCCACGCTCACACCCACCCTGGCCTACAACGTCGTGACCGTCGGCATACGTGAGACGCCGATGCTTTCGTTCTCGAAGCTCTCGTCGCAGGAGCGGTGGGACATCGTGAATTACGTCTATGCCCTTCGCGGACAGGCGATGGTCCTGCCGGCGGCACAGGCCGATGCGACTGCGGCTCCCGGCTCGGCCGCTGCACAATCGGTGATGGCCCTTCTCGACAGCGCTCTCGAGTTCGCTCGGACGGGCCATCCCGCGGACGCCGGCGACCGCGCATTCGACGCTTACATCGCCTTCGAGCCACTGGAGACTCCGGCGCGGGCGAAGCAGCCTGGTCTGGTTTCGTCGATGGAGCGGCACTTCGCCGAGTTCAAGGCGGCGGTGCGAAAGCGCGACATGGACGCGGCGCAAGGCGCGCGTGACGCGATAGCACTCGACCTGCCGCGCATCGTCGAGCTGACGCGGCCGACGTCGGGCGGCTGGGGCGCATTCTTTCAGTCGCTCCTGATCATCGTCCGCGAAGGATTCGAGGCGATTCTGGTAGTCGGTGCGGTCGTCGCTTTCCTCATCAAGACGGGCCACCGTGAGCGGCTTCGGTCCATCTGGATCGGGGTCGTCTATGGAGTGGTCGCGAGCGCGGCAACGGCGATCGTTCTGGCGACGGTGTTCTCCCACCTGCCGGCGAGCCGTGAGATCGTCGAAGGGGTGACGATGCTGATCGCGGTGGCGGTGCTTTTCTCGGTCAGCTACTGGCTCATCTCCAAGGTAGAGGCCGCCAAGTGGCAGAAGTTCATCCGCGAGAAAGTGAATGTCGCGCTGGAGCATGGCGGGGGAAAGGCGCTCATGCTGGTGGCGTTCCTCGCTGTTTATCGCGAGGGGGCGGAGACAGCGCTGTTCTATCAGGCGCTGTTCAACGAAGGCAGCAACGCAGCGCTTCCTCTGTCACTCGGTATCGTCGCCGGCGGCGCGATACTCGCCTTCGTCTTCACTCTCTTCTACAGGTACGGAGTGAAGATTCCGATGCGTCCCTTCTTTGCCGTGACAAGCGTGCTGCTCTACTACATGGCGTTCGTATTCATGGGGAAAGGGATCCGCGAGCTGCAGGAAGGGAACATCATCGGGATCACCGTCATCCATGGACTGCCCAACGTTCCGTCGATGGGAATCTTCCCCAGCGTGGAGACGCTCGCCGGTCAGGCGGTGCTGCTTGCGCTTTTCGTGTTCGCGATTGTCAAGACGTTCGTGCCGACCTCGCGTGGATCCCCGGAGCCTTCGGGGTGACATCCCACCGCATGTACATCCAGATCGCCCCGCCGACTGCAAACGCGATGGCAATGAGCTGAGCTGTTGTCAGGACGCCGCCAATAAAAAACCGGTCGTCCTTGGCGCGGAAGAACTCGATGATGAATCGCTCGATTCCGGCGAGCACGCAGTACAATCCAAACAGCCATCCTTCCGCATGCTTGTGGTCGCGGAAGCGCCAGAGTATGAGGAACATCACGAAGCCGAGTGTGACTTCATAGAGCTGAGTCGGATGAACGGCGACGATCTGGTTATCGGGGGTCCCCGGCGGAAAGCTCACTCCGAACATCCGCGACATGTTCCCGGCGGTCGAAGGCGGCGCTCCCTGGGGAAAGACGGTGGCCAGAAATCCGTTCCACGGACGACCGTAGTCGTCGCCCACCGCCCAGCATCCGGTTCTGCCGACGGCGTATCCCGCCGCGAGAGTGATCGCCGCCACGTCGCTGATCCTGGCGAAGCTCAGCTTCTTCTTCCACATCACCAACGCCGTCGCGAGGATACCGCCGATCAGGCCTCCCCAGAAGACGAAACCGGCCCTGCTCGCCAGCGACGACAGGTCACCCATCAATATCGCGTAGTAGAGCTTGGCGCCCAGCAGCCCGCCGATCACCGCCGCGAAGACGAGATCGCCCATGACCGAGCCGTCGTGACCGCGACGTTCCATCTCCTGCTGCGAGATGAGCTGGGCGATGACGAAAGTCAGCAGAATCGCCAGACCGAAACCGGTGACCTGGAGCGGGCCGAGCTGATACGCAAGCGGGTGATGGACTATCGTGGCGAAGATGCTCGGCATCGTTAATGAGTTGTTGGTTAAGCTGCGATCAGGCCGGGCAGCGGTCGACTCGCGAACGCGCTCAAATCAAGCGCCCCGCGCTCGCCGCGATAGTAGTGATGAAATCCGGCGCGCGCTATCATCGCCGCATTGTCGGTCGCAAGGCGCGGCGTCGGCGCGAACACCTGTCCACCGACCGTCGCCATCCGCTCGCGCATCGCACCGGCGAGCGCGGCATTGCAGGCGACGCCGCCGCCGAGGATGACGCGCTCTCGACCGAACGCGTCGGCCGCGCGAAAGGTTTTCTCGACCAGCGCGCCGATCAGCGCGTCCTGGAACCCACGCGCGATGTCCGCCTTGTCCTTGTCGGTCCCGTCGCTGCCTTTCACGGCGTTCAGCACGCCGGTCTTGAGACCGCTGAAGGAGAACGCGTAGTAGTCGGAGTCGGCGGGGGTGTCGCTGCGGCGCACCATCGGGCGACGGAACGGGTGTCGCGCCGGGTCTCCCTGCCGCGCCAGCGACTCGATGTACCGCCCGCCCGGATACGGCAGGCCGAGCAGCTTGGCAACTTTGTCGAACGCCTCGCCGGCCGCGTCATCGCGCGTCGCTCCGAGGAGCCGATAGCGTCCCCATGCCTCCACATCGAGCAGCATCGTGTGACCGCCGGACACGAGCAGGGCGGTAAATGGCGGCGTTGCGTCAGGATTCTCCAGCGACGTGGCGAAAAGGTGTCCTTCCATGTGATGGATGGGAATTACCGGGATACCCCGCGCAAATGCCAGCGCCTTCGCATAGCACACTCCCACGAGCAGCGCGCCGATCAGGCCGGGCGCATACGTCACCGCGATCGCATCCACCTGCTGGAGCGTCGTGTCCGCATCGGCGAGCGAGCGCTCGACGACGGGAACGATGCTCGTCAGGTGCGCCCGCGATGCGATCTCGGGAACGACTCCGCCGAATACCCGGTGCACGTCCTGCGACAGGATCACGAGCGAGCGCTGCACCACGTCGTCGCCGCTGCCTTCCAGCACCGCCGCGGAGGTCTCGTCGCACGACGTCTCGATGCCGAGGATGCGGGTCAAGCTATTCCGCCCCGTCGGCGAGAAGTCGCTCTACGAGTCCGCGATTCTCGGGGGAGTTCCAGTCGGAAGCCCCCATCCGCTTTTTCCGAATGACTCCGTCGCGTCCGATGATGATAGTCTCCGGATAACCCGCAATCTGGTACTTCTCGGTGATCTCGCCCCTGGAATCGTACAGGATCTGGAAGGTGAGCCCGTACTGCTTCACGAAATCACGGATCTGGGCTTCGGCACCGGGCTCGTCAACGCTAACGGCGAGGATCTTGAGCCCCTTCGCCGCGTACGTCTTGTGGAGCTGCTCGATGCTCGGCATCTCGACGCGGCAGGGTCCGCACCATGTCGCCCAGATGTTGATCATGACGACGCTTCCGCGGTAATCCCCGAGAGTCTTCACGTGGGGCACCGAGTCGACCGTGAGCGCGCTGAAATCCGGCGCCTCGGCGCCCAAGCCGACCGGCGACAGCTCGTTGCCGAGTATCCGCTTGCCGGCGAACAGGAGTGCGGCGACTGCGGCGAGAGCGCCGGCGGCGATCGTGAGCTGGCGGCGCACGGTCAAACCGTCTCCGTGCAGATGGTGCGGAGCGCGCCGATCTCCGCGCGGGGGTCGGCCGCTCCGAAGATGGAGTTCCCGGCGGCGAACGTGTCGGCGCCCGCCCGCCAGACGGAGGCGATCGTGTCGCGGGCGATTCCCCCGTCAACCTCGAGCGCCGCGTGGCTCCGCGCTTCGTCGAGCAAATGCCGCGCGCGGGCAACCTTGTCCGGAGCAGCGGAAATGAGTTGCTGGCCGCCGAAGCCGGGGTTCACGGTCATCACGAGCAGGAGGTCGAGGTCGGCGAGAACCTCGCGCACGGTGGTGAGAGAAGTCCCGGGATTGAGCGCGGCACCTGCGACGCAGCCGAGCTCACGGATACGCGTCAGCTGGCGGTGAAGGTGCGGAGCTGCCTCGACGTGAATCGTCATTCCGTTGGCGCCGGCTCCGGCAAAGGACTCGAAGTATCGCTCCGGCTCCTCGACCATCATGTGGACGTCGAGTGGAAGCGTCGTGAGCTTGCGCACCGACGAGATGATCTTTTCGCCGAAGGTAATGCTGGGAACGAAACGACCATCCATCACGTCGATGTGAATCATGTCGGCGCCGCCTGCGACGCACATCGCGATGTCGTCGGCGAGGTGCGCGAAATCGGCACTCAGAATTGACGGAGCGATGCGCGCCTTCATCGCGGCTGAACCATCTGGTGAAAGGCAACTTCGCCTGGCTGCGCTGGCTGCGCTTTCCGCGGTGGCCCGGTATCGATCGGTGGGATCGTCGGCGGCGGTGGGAATCGGGAGACGCGGAGGCTCACGGACCCGCCCGCCCCGACGGCCTGTCCCGCCGCGGGCGATTGTGAGAGAACGGTGTTCTCCGGCTGAAACGAGCTCGTGTCATGGGAGATCGAGCCGAGGTGAAGACCGAGCTGCTCGAGCGTCGAGCGGGCGTCGGCGATTGTTCTGCCGGTGAGATCCGGAACCTGCAATGTAGCCGGCCCCTGGCTGACGGCGATCCCGACGACGGCGGGCAGCGGCACCACCGCGCCCGGTGCGGGGTCGCTCTCGATCACCGCTCCGCGGGGCAGATCGCTGGTGCGCTGCGTCATGGTACCGAACTGGAAGCCGGCGTTCTCGATCGCGAGCCGCGCCTGCTGCTGGCTGAGCCCAGCGATATCGGGCACTGTCGCGTTCCGCTGGCCGCCGCTCACTGCGAGCGTGACGTCGCTGCCTCGCTTCTGCAGGCTCCCGGCCGGCGGGTCCTGCTGGAGGATAACGTCCTTGGCAACGGCGCGGTGGTAGCGCGTCTCTCCCTTCACCCCGTGGAACCCGGCCTTCTCCAGCGCGGCGACGGCGTTGTCGAAAGGAAGTCCTACAACGGTTGGTACTCTGCCATCGTCGGGTAAAACCTCCGACGGAAAGGCAAAGATGAAAAGCAGAACGTATGTGAGCAGAAAGCCGAGGACGGAAACCAGGATATATGGGAATGCGCGTCGGCCGAGAGCGCGACCATTCACCTATGCCTCCCTCCGGAGACGGGCCGCGAATGCGCCATCACTGCCATGCACCTGTGGAAGAACCCGCAGATACCCGGCATCGAGAGTTTCGGCGGGCACCGTGCCGGGCGGGGGCGGCTCGAGCCGCCAGCCGGGATTGTCGCTGAGGAAGCTCTCGACCTGCTGCTCGTTCTCCTCGGGCTCGAGCGAGCATGTGCTGTAGACGAGAAGCCCACCCGGCGCGACGATAGTCGCCGCGGCGCGCAGAAAGCTAGCCTGGCGCGCCGTCATCACCGCGATGTCGGTGGCGCGGAGTCGCCATCGCGCATCCGGATGGCGGCGGAATGTTCCCGTCCCGGTGCATGGAGCATCCACGAGGACGGCATCGACCGGACGAATCGCAGGAAAGCGGGCGTCGGCAGCGATGATGTGAATGTTCCCGGTCTCGAGCCGGTCGCGGTTCGCGACGACGCGGGCGAGTCTCCCCAGCGATCGGTCAGCTGACACCACCATCCGTGCAGCTCGCGACAACTCGAGTGACTTGCCGCCGGGGGCCGCGCACAGATCAGCGACGACAGCGCCGGCCGGCACCGCCGCGTAGTGAGTGACGAGCGTCGAGCCGGGATCCTGGATGAAGAACAATCCCTGACGGAATGCACCGAGCTCGCTGAGAGTGATTCCGCCCGATATCTGGATGCTGTCGCGAACGAGCGGAGCATCCTCGACGTGCACGCCTGCCGATTCGAGCATCGCCTCGAGCTGCTCGCGAACGATGCCGAACGGCCGTAGCACCACCGGTGCCTCGGCGTTATTTCGCGTGAGCAGCGTCTCGGTCGTCTCCTCTCCCCACCGCGACAGCCAACGCCGAACCAGCCACGCGGGATGTGAGTATTTGACGGCCAGCGCTTCCGCCGGGTCGGCCGGCAGGACCGGCCCGAGCGCGTCGCTTTCGCGGTCCACCCTGCGCAACACTGCGTTGACGAGCTTGCTCGCGCCCACACCATGACGGATCTTCGCCAGCTCGACGGTCTGCGCGATCGCCGCGTACGCGGGCACGCTCCCCATGTGCAGGAGCTGATAGACGCCGAGCCGGAAAAGATCGAGCAGATCTGCGTCTATCCTGGCGATTCCGCCGCGCACACGCTCGGCGAGAATCGCGTCGATTGCTGCGCGCTGGCGGAGCATGCCATAAACGAGCTCGCGGAGCCAGCGACGATCGCGCGCATCGAGGTCCAGGCTGCGACGATCGAACGTTACGTCGAGCATCTGGCCCGCGCGCAAGTCGGCGCAGATCTCCGCCGACGCGACGCGCGCCGGAGTGACTCCAGCGACCGTCGTGGGCTGAATGCCCGCGCTTTGTGCCGGGCTCATGACTCGAGCATTCCCGAAACAGGAGAGGAGGGAACAGCGATCTCACGCCGCGGCATCCTTCCGGCGAGAAAAGCCAGCCGGCCCGCCTCCACCGCCTGACGCATCGCAGCCGCCATCCGCACCGGATCGGCGGCGGCCGCGATGCCGGTGTTCATGAGAATTCCATCGACGCCCTGCTCCATCACGATGCAGGCGTCCGAAGCCGTCCCCACTCCGGCGTCCACGATCACTGGGACGCTGAGGCGGCGCTTGATAGTCCGGATCGCGTACGGGTTAAGCATCCCAAGCCCCGAGCCGATGGGCGACGCCAGCGGCATCACCGCAACCGCACCGGCTTCCTCGAGACGCAGCGCCGTGATCAGGTCGTCGTTCGTGTACGCCATCACCTTGAATCCTTCGGCGGCGAGAGCCTGCGTGGCGACGATGAGTCCCGCCGTGTCGGGAAGGAGCGTCTCCTGATCGCCGATCACCTCGAGCTTGATCCACTCGTTGAATCCCGCGGCGCGGGCCAGCCCGGCGTAGCGAATCGCCTCGTCGGCGGAATAGCAGCCGGCAGTATTGGCGAGGAGGAAGTATCGCTCGGGGTCGAGATGGTGGAGGATTCCCTCGTTGTTGGCACGATCGAGATCCACCCGCCGCACCGCCACCGTGATGACCTCGGCGCCGGACGCATCGATGGCGTCGATCATCGCCGCGTTGGACGCGTACTTGCCCGTTCCCACCATCAGCCGCGAGCGGAACTCGCGGCCGGCGATCGTCAGCGGAAATGGATCGAGAGACGCCTCGACGGTCGTGGCCACGTCAGCCGCCTCCGACGAAGTGGACGATCTCCACAACGTCTCCATTCGCGAGCGACTGCATCGAGTACGTCTCGCGGTCGCGAAGAATCGTTCGGTTGTGCTCGACGACAACGAGGCGGGGATCGATGCTGAGCGACCCGAGGAGCTCCGCCAGGGTGCTATTCCGCGGAATCTCCCGCGGAGCGCCGTTCACCATCAGGGAGATGATCTCGCCCGCGTCCGGAGTCCCAATCATAGGCTGAAATATAGCGGGTGATTGGCGCACGAGCCGCCGCGTCGGGAGCGCCTGCGTGTGGTGTTTCTGCCGACGGCGAATCGGTCTTCGGCGCGTCCATTCGCCAATCCCAACCCGCGCCGCGAATGGTGGCGATTCCATAGGCGCCCGCTGCGCGTAGCGATGCAATGTGCTCCGGCCGAATGCCGCCGATGGCGATGACGGGAATCGTGACCGCGCGCGCGACTTCCTCGACGAAGGAGATTCTCGCCCCCTCGCGACCGGCGTGGCTCGGCGTCTCAAACACAGTGCCGGCAACACACCAGGCAGCTCCCTCCGATTCGGCCGCGACCGCCTCGTCCACGCTGTGAATGCTGATGCCGATCGGAATCTCGGCGGCGACGGCGCGGGCTTCGGGAAC
>JBGPLS010000018.1:0-28769 GCA_041486565.1 Gemmatimonadaceae bacterium | reverse complement strand
GGCTGCGAAGCCGAAGTCAACGGCAAAGAAAGCCACACGTCGAAAAGCGGCACCGGCAAAAGCGAAGGCTGCAAAGCGCTCCGCCAGGAAGGCCGGCGGGTCGAAGAAGACGGCAACCAGGAAGAGCGCTAGCGCGCGAAAAACATCCTTGCGTAGTGGCCGCGGTGCAAGCGCGTCGCGAAAACCCGCGCCGCGTCGTGCGAGTAAAGCTGTAACGAGGAAATCCGGTGGCTCCCGCTCGGGCTCGAAGCGGGGATCATCCAGGAGAAGCGGTCGCCGATAGATCGCGGCTTCTGGCCAACGTCGCGCACTGCGCGATTCGATCGGCAGCGCATCCCGCAGAGGACAGATGGACGAAAACGATAATCGCTGGCGCAAGATCGTCATGTCGGGTGGTGCGATACTCGGCGCCGCGGCAGCCTACAATGCCTTCGCCCGCAAGGGAGTAGACGAGCTCACCAATCTCATTGGGGGCGAAGAGGGAGGATTCGATTGGCGCGGGCGACGAATATCGTTCACCCGCCGTGGGAAAGGACCTCCACTTCTTCTCATCCACGGCATACATGCAGCCTCATGGTCGTACGAGTGGCACGACAACGTGGATTATCTCGCTCGCTCGAATACTGTCTACACTTTGGATCTTCTCGGATTCGGGCGATCAGACCGCCCTGCGATCCGGTATTCCGCCAGACTCTATATCTCGCTCATTTCCGATTTCGTCGATCGGGTTGTCAGCGATCCATGCGTTCTGGTCGCCACTTCGCTCTCCGGAGCGTATGTGATCGTGCTTGGCGCGCGAGATCCACAACGATTTCCGGCGGTGGCTCTCATCGCTCCAACAGGACTCGTCCGCTTGAATCGCTCCGCCGGAATCGCCGGCGGGGCTGGCCAGCTGGCCGTCGAAGCTCCCATAGTCGGGACCGCGATGTTCAACGCCCTCGTCTCGAGACGAAGCATCCGACACTTTCTCGAGAAGACTTATGCCGACGACTCGATTGTCACCGATGAGCTGGTCGACATCTACTACTGGACTTCACATCAGCGCGGAGCTCGCCACGCGCCGGCGGCGTTCATTTCCGGACACCTCAACATCGACGTGCGCCAGGCGCTCAGGCGGCTGACACAGCCGACACTTCTCGTCTGGGGAGAGGAGGGCACCGCGGCACCAGTAGAGGAGTCTCGTGGATTCCGCGCGCTCAAACCCGATCTTGAAATGGCCGTTCTCTCACCAGCCGGTGACCTCCCTCATGATGAGCGGCCCGACGATTTTAATGTTATCCTATCCACATGGCTGAATCGCCAGTCGCTCTCCTCCGCGCCCACGCCCGGCACGCTCCCTGGAACGCCCGTGGCCTCGCCGCTCACGTCACGGCGCTCGTAGACGCGGCCGGCATGCGGCCGACGAACTCGTCGGCTCGCGCAGCCCCGAGCGCACGTTCCGTACGATTCTACGTTGCCAGCGGACTCCTCGATCGCCCCGAGGGAACGGGAACGGCAGCAACGTACAACTATCGGCATATGCTTCAGCTCCTCGCGATCAAGATCAGACAGCGCGAGGGACAGAGCCTGGAGACGATCAAGCACGAGATGCAGGAACTAACCGGCGATGCGCTCGAGCGACGGATCTCGAGCTCGCTTGCGCCTGCTCTGACCGCCGGCACAGACACCGCTGTTGCACACGACGAGGACCAGTCTTTCAGCTGGCGAAGAGCTCCGGTCGCCGATGGTATCGAGCTCCACATTCGCGACGACCTCCCCGCCGCTCGCGAAGAAGCGGTCATCGCCATGCGCGAAGCAGTACGCGCCGCCTTAGGAAGAGCGGATATCCGGTAGCATCACGTAGCGCGCGCTTTTGGACCGGGCAGCCCCTAAAGCAGTCGTCTCAGCCTCTGGGCCCCCCACTCGAGCACCTTGCCAGGCCATGGCCGCTTGCGGAATGTCTCCAGTTTCATCTCCTCGGAGTACTTCAGGTCATCGAAAAAAATCGAGTCCATTTTCTGTCCGAGTACGGAATCCAGGGCCAGAACCTGGGATTCGTTGTTGAACGTCATTGACCTGTTGTCGAAGTTCATCGATCCGATTGCGGAGAATAGCCCGTCTACCACGAGCGTTTTCGCGTGCATCATCGTCGGCTGGTATTCATAGATCCGCACGCCGTCCTTCAATAGTCTCTCGTAGAGAGCCCGCCCCGCGTACCATGTGGTCTTTACGTCGGTCTTCGAGCTGACGGTGAGCACGCGGACATCCACCCCGCGTCTTATTGCCTTGACCAGCAGATCACAGAAGTTGTCGTTGGGAACGAAATACGAGTTGGTGATATAGAGCGACTTTCGCGCACCGGCGATGGACAGGGCCAGATAACGCTCCGCCGGCGTGCTGCCGATTGTCGGGATGCTGTGCATCAGCCCGGCGTTGACATTCCCACCGTCCGCGAATGCCATCGCCGGGAAGAACATGTCTCCGGTCAGCAGTTCGCCGGTTGCCTCAGCCCACGCCGATGCGAAAGCCGCCTGGAGTGCCGCCACGGTCGGACCTTCAAAGCGCACGTTCGTCTCTCGCCACTGATCTTCATGATGGCCATCGCCGAGCCAGTAGTCAGCCAGCCCGAAGCCACCGGTGTAACCCACCCGGCCATCGATGACAATTGCCCGCACGTGTGAGCGCTGCGTCGCCTTGTGCAGTGTGTACCACTTGAGCGGACGAAGCCAGGCGAATTCCACCCCCGCTTGCTTCAGGCCTGCAACCCATTCCTTCTTTAATGGTTGCGAGCCGAATGCGTCGAGAAGCAGAAGCACCCGCACGTGCGCACGTGCCCTCTCCTCGAGATACTTCGCCATCGTATCGGCAACTGCGCCCGGCTGCGAGTAGTATAGCTGAACGGTCAACGTCCGTTTCGCCGAGGATATGTCCTTCCAGAGCGGCGGATACGTTCCATCGCCATCGAGCAGAACCCGAACATCGTTGCCCTGGTCGATGTGCGTCCCGGTGAACAGCTCAATCGTATGGGCAAAGAGCGGATCGCTAATTTGCGGGGGACCACCACGATCGCCCTCGGCGATTACCTGCTTGACCGGTGTACCTCGGGTTACGGACAGCAAGCCGATCAGCAGCAGTACCAGCGCGAGTGCGGCCGCAGCTACCATCGCCGTCAGTCTGACGATACGCATTTTTCCCCGTGATCGAGTGCGAATCCCTGTATCTTTATCTACGCACGCGAAGGTGTCTTCGCTCCTTGCCGCGCGTCTAGCCTTGCAACACTTTCCATCGACATGACTTTCGCGGCCCGCCGTCGCCCGGCGACTCGAGCAATCATCCTTGACCGGTCGCTCGAAGCCCTACCAGTGTTCCGACTCAGCGACTCGGCGGATGAGTCAGCAATAACCTACTCTCCGGCGTCGGGCGGACGCTGGCGCGTGCTGCCGAGTCCCGGAGACCGCCTGCCCGGCACCTTTGATCAGGACGTTTACGTCGAGATCCTGCACCGCTATAGCGAAGCAGGATTCCCGGCAGACGGCATGGTCAGCTTCACCCTCCATGCTTTTCTCCGCTCAATCGGCCGTCGCGTGGATGGTCGAACCTATGACCAGCTTCGTTCAGCCTTCAATCGTCTGGAGAGAACAACCCTGGAATCAACCGGAGTCTACCTTGCCGCGCATTCGAATACTGCACTCGACGGTGCCTTCACCATTCTTAGCTCCGTGGCAATCGAGCGGCGAAGGCTCGCCGACCGTGAACAGTTTACTCTGTTTCCTGTTCTTGCAGCATCCGAGCCCGGTGACGCGCGCATTATCATTTCTCCCACACTCCGCGAGAACATCGCCGCCGGGTGCACGGTCGCCCTGTCATCACCCCAGTATCAGTCGTTGAGCAGCCCTGTAGCAAGAAGGCTTTACCGGCTGCTCGAGGTGGCTCGCGAATCAGGAACGGTCACCTGGCGCGTCACTCTCGATGAACTCGCTCAGCAGCTCCCGCTGACGCAACGATATCCATCACACCTTCAACGTGTCCTTCAACCGGCACATGAGATGCTCCTCGGCGCCGGCCTGGTGCGTAGCGCTACGCTGCGCCAGGTTAACCGCGAATGGCTCGTTGACTACGTTCTCGCTAGCCGGACGGTCTGACCACATAACCTGCAGACTATTGCCCCTGCAACCATGCACTCGGAACTCTCACAATTCCGGGGCGTATGTACTAGCTTGAGAAGAATCACTCTACCAAACAACCGGTATGTCCAAGCCACGAAAAATCGCCCTGTTCAGCCTTGTTCTGCTTCCAATCCTGGCCAGCGGATTTGTCGTTCAGCAGCAGGAAGCACGCGACGGAGCACGCCTCCTCGATCAGGTTCTCCAGATTGTGTCCGGACGCTTCGTTGACAGCGTCGACGCGGCGGCCCTTTATGAGAAGGCTGCACGTGGACTCGTTCGCGAGCTGAACGACCCCTATTCCATGCTCCTTTCGCCCAAGGAGCTAGCCACCTTTAATGCGCAGACAGGCGGTCGGTACGGCGGGGTGGGAATGGAGATCGGTGAGATTCAGGGCTTCGTCATTGTACGACGCGTCTTTCCCCACACCCCAGCGGAACAGGCCGGTGTCATGGAAGGTGACCGCATCGTCACCATCGATACGGCCAACGCCCGCGGGTGGACCACCCAACAGGCCTCCGATGCGCTCAAAGGTACTCCCGGCACCAAAGTCTCTGTGAAATTCCTCCGCGCCGGAGTCGCTGAGCCAATCCCCGTAACCTTCACCCGTGCGAACGTTAGGATTCCCGCCGTACCGTACGCAATCATGCTCGACGGCAACGTCGGCTATATCCCGCTGCAGCAATTCAATGAAACGGCTACGGACGAGCTTGAGGCATCGGCCAAGCGACTGATTGGCGAAGGCGCCAAGGGCCTGATCGTGGATCTTCGGGGCAATGGCGGCGGATATCTGGATCAGTCGGCAAGTGTCGCAAATCTTTTCCTGAACAAGGGTCTGGAGATCTCGAGCGTCCGTGGTCGCGGCGGAGACCATCAGGTCTTCTACGCAACCGACCAGCCTGCTGCACCGAGCATCCCGCTGGTAGTTCTTACCGATGGCCGCACTGCCTCTGCCTCGGAGATCGTGGCTGGGGCACTACAGGACCACGACCGTGCGTTGATCGTGGGCACTACCTCCTTCGGCAAGGGACTCGTCCAGACCGTCTATCCACTCGACGGTGGCTACGCCCTCAAGATGACGACCGCGAAGTGGTACACGCCTAGCGGCCGGTCTATCCAGAAGGAGCGCAAGCTTCTTCCCGACGGCCAGTTCGTCGAGGTGCTTCCCGACTCGATGGAGACCGATTCCGTTCGCAAGTCACGTCCGAAGTTCAAGTCTGACGGCGGGCGAGTTGTCTACGGCGGTGGCGCTGTCACGCCGGATGTGATCGTACAGCCCGACACGCTCACTACCAGTGAGCAGAAGCTTCTCAACCTGCTTGCACCCAAAGCCCAGGCAGTACAAGCAACTCTTGTCAACTACGCGGTCGAGCATAAGAACAAGGTGCAGCCCGGCTTCGTGGTCGCCAGGGCGTGGCGCGACGAGCTCTACGGCCGGCTCGTGGCTCAGGGAGTGAAGGTCGACAAGTTGACCTTCGATGCCGGGGGTGCTGAAATCGACCGTCTCCTCGGATCGAGTATCGCTCGCATCGCTTTCGGGGATTCGACCGAGAAACGGCGAGAAGTACCAGAGGACGCGCAGCTCCGGCGAGCGCTCGCCATTCTCCGCCAGAGCCAGTCGCAAAGAGATCTGTTTGCTCTCGCTCAGCGCCAGAACATGGCGATGAAACAGTAGCAGACGGAACGGTCGCACCGCCGCCGTGGAATACCACGGCGGCGGTTTTTTTTGCATATTGACTCCGCTTTAACACTTGGGGAATTATATGACAGGCTTGGCTTTTCTCGGCGTGGTGGCTTTGGTCGCGCTGTTCGTGGTCACCAAGTCGTTCAAGATCGTCGGCCAGGCCGAGGTGATGGTCATTGAGCGTCTCGGTCGGTTCCACCGGGTAGCCCGTTCCGGCCTGAACATTCTTCTGCCGTTTATCGAAGTCCCTCGTTCCATCGACGTCCGGTACTTCGAGGCTGACGTCGGCGGAATAAAACGGATTACCGCCGGACATACGACGCGCATCGATCTCCGTGAGCAGGTGCTCAACTTCCCGAGCCAGCCTGTCATCACCAAGGACAACGTCACGATCGATATCGACGCCGTCATCTACTATCGAGTTGCCGATCCGCAGAAGGCCACATACTCCGTCCAGAACCTGCCCTACGCACTCGAAACGCTTACCCGGACCACCCTTCGAAACATCGTCGGTGAGATGGAGCTCGACTCTACGCTCGGCAGCCGTGATGTCATCAACAGGCGAATGCGCGAAGTGATCGAAGAGGCATCCATCGGCTGGGGGGTCGACGTAACCCGCGTTGAGCTCCAGGCAATCGAGCCTCCGCGAGATATCCAGCAGTCGATGGAGCTGCAAATGCGCGCCGAACGCGAGCGCCGTGCTGCCGTCACCAACGCCGAAGCGGGCAAACGCGCCGCGATCCTCGAGGCCGAAGGCGTCCGCGAGTCACAGGTTCGTCGCGCCGAAGGTGAGAAGGACGCCGCGGTTCTCCGTGCCCAGGGGCTGGCTGAAGCTCGGCTGGCGATGGCTAACGCCGAGGCGGAGGCGATTACCAAGATCGCTTCCGCACTCCCAGAGGGACAGGCGGCCATGTACCTGCTCGGCATGAAGTATCTCGAGGCTCTCCCCACGCTGGCTCAAGGGAAGAACGCCACCATCTTCCTGCCGGCAGAAGCAGCCGGCGTGATGGGAGCGATCGGCGGGTTGAGAGAGCTCGTTGCCAGGGCCGCTGCTCCCACCTTGCACACACAGGCCGAGGCTCCTGCCCGCCTGAGTCCCCGTCCGGATACAAACAGCTCGACGAAGGACTCGCGGTAGCGCCATTGAAGCCGATCTCGCTCCAGCGTGCAGAGCGCATTGCGCGATCACATCCGTGCGAGAACTGCGGGGAATACAGCTTCAAGAAACTGAAGGTGAAGCCAGCGACTGAAAGCAACCGCAAGGCACTTGGTGAAGTCTGGCATGTGACCAAGCTCTGTGGCGTTTGTGAAATGCACCATGAAATAGGCATAGATGCCGAGGGCGACATCATCTACAGCGCCTGAAGCCTCTCGGCTATGTCCCCGGTGGCCAGGCTGGCTTGTGCGAGTACTTGCCGAAAAAAGCCCTCAGGATCTTGTCGGGGTCGGCGGTTCGGACCACCGTATCGAGACGCTCCGCCAAGAGGATCGGTCGCGAAAAGTCCCGGTAACGCTTGTAGCTGTGAAAGAATCCGAGCGGTCCCTTCCGGGTAATGTCTCCGAGCAGGATATCGGGAAGAAGAAAGATCGTCGACGCGTAGAAGAAGTTGAGAGTTCGTAGCGGCGGAAGGTCCTTCTCACGGATCCCTCGCGGAAGCGACCCGTGCTTCCCCCACTGCACGTCGATCGCGACCTGAGCCTTCGGCCACGATGTATGCAGAATCGTTCCATGCCAATAGGTCCAGACCTGGGTCGGTGCTGAGGTGGAGTCATACCCCACCCAAACGACTTCCTGGTCGGTTGGCACAGTCAGAGGAATCCAGGAGCCATTGACGTCGTCCCGCCACAGCAGGTGGTAGGCGATTATCCGCCTTTGTGGGTGAACTACGGCCACTGCCCGGACAAGTGGGAACGTTTCATCGCGCTGGAGGTACAACACCGGTGCCAGGCTCCGCGCCAGCAAAGCGCCACTGTCGGTTGGCGCGAGAAGTCCGGGCAGGTCTGCAGGTCGCAATGGAATGTGGGCTTTGGGCCCACAACCCGTCAGAAGGGCCAGAAGAAGTCCGCTCCTTGCCAGCGTCAGGGGAGCAAGACTCTTCCCCTGAGACAGTTTGGCGACGAAAAAATTGTTCACCCGCAACTCTGGCTAGTAGCACATGAGCTTGGATCATCGGAGGGTCGATGCGTAAGCCGCGTCCAAATACATACAACCCCGCGCAAGTCCTTCACCTCATCAGCAGAGACCGCTCCGGAACTCCGCTCAGTTGTCCGTCCTGTTCCGGAGCCATTGAGCGCGATCCCGGACAACACCCACCACCGCCGATGTCTCACGTTACGCTCCGCTGTCGCAATTGTGGTCGCACAGCGCGCTATGTTGCCGGCGCCGCCTGAGCTCAACCAGCCTATTAACCTCCTTCACAACTCATTTATCGTAAACAAGTGCACAAAACTTGCCCCGCGTATGAGGTAGTCAGACGAGGGCGCATTCGGGCGCTTTCGGCGGCATCGGAGAAGTGTATTGCGACTCCGTGTCCGCCGCTCTTCCGCGACTTGCCGGGAGAGCGAGTACAGTCAGCTCTCCCGTCAGGGAAAAGGGATCGGTCATGGCACGCATCACCGGAACAGTAAAATGGTTCAACGACGCAAAGGGTTTCGGCTTCATCTCACGTGAAGGAGGCCCGGACGTCTTCGTGCACTTCAGCGCGATATCAGGCGCCGGATTCAAGTCTCTCGCCGAAGGCGATCGAGTCGAATTCGAAGTCGTCCAGGGTCAGAAAGGACCCCAGGCAGCTGACGTCACAAAAGTCACGTAGCGTATAATTCGCTCCGCTAAAAAGGGCCCTGGTGTTCACCAGGGCCCTTTTTCATGTCTCGTAAGAATTTTTGACTTTTATGCCGGCATTCGATTTGCCTTCTTTAAGTCAAGAGGCACTCTTTTCAAGGGGCACCAGTGGGGCCATCTGGAAGGGATCACTCGCATTCAGACTAGTCAACGTCCCGGTTGGGCTGCGCAGGTACCCGAAAGCAAATTTACGCCAAGCGAAAGCTCGTGCTTTCTGGTGAGATCTTGAAGGGACGAATGGGTCACGGTGGGAACTCACTGCGGGCTCCGGCGCTTGCACGGATCGTCAGCGAACTGAAGGACATAGAGGAAGGCACTGGGTCGGGGCCTGTGAAGGTCGGCAAGGGGCGTGATCTTGCGGTCACCAACCTTGACAAAGTTTTCTTTCTCCGAAAGAAACTGACCAAGGGCGATCTCATGCGGTACTACGTGACGGTCGCGCCTCTCGTGCTTCCCGTAATGAATGACCGGCCTTTAGTTCTCAAGCGCTTTCCCAACGGTGTCGGAGGCCAGTCTTTCTTTCAGCAGAACGCCGGCAAGCCGCCTGAAGGGGTCAGGGTCGAGAAAATCGAGACACAGGGGGGGTCGACCAACCTCCGGATGGTGGGCGGCGATCTCTATACCCTGCTGTACACCATTCAACTGGGCAGCATATCGGTCGATCCCTGGCATTCACGCATTCAGTCCCTCGATTTTACCGACTATGCAATCCTCGACCTCGATCCGGGTCCACATGCGACGTTTAGCCGAGTGATTGAGGTTGCTCGTGGGATCAGGAAAACTTTGGATCAGCTCGGATTACACGCTGCGCTCAAAACTTCAGGTTCTACCGGATTACATATCTACCTGCCCCTTCCACCGAAAACTCCGAACGAATCAGGAACTCTTGTAGCGCAGATCATCGCCACTCGTGTCGCCGATGCTCATCCGAAGGTCGCGACAATCGAGCGTTCAGTGAAAGCCAGAGGCGCCACGACGGTATACGTCGACTACCTCCAGAACATCATTGGAAAGACCGTCGCGGGAGCGTACTCGGCGCGAGCGAATCCCGATGCACTTGTTTCCACTCCCCTCGAGTGGGACGAGCTGACTGATGATCTGGATCCACGCGAGTTTACTATCGAGACCGTGCCCGCTCGCTTTGCCGCTATTGGAGACATCTGGGCAGCGGCTTTAAAGAAGCGGAATTCGCTTAAGGCCCTGAGCTAACGGCTGCTGACCTTCCGCAGCGGTAGCTCGATCTGGCCCGTGTCGTCGGGAAGAGTGGACTTCTCTTCGGGGGCGGTGAAAGTCGGATCGCTGCTTTCGTCCACCATATGGGTCAGCTTGTAATACAGATGGAGAGCGTTGACAGGTGCCATGAAGCTTCGACGACCGGCCCGTGAGATGGCGACAGCTTCTTCTCGAACGCGGCGAGGGAGATCCTGCGCCATCGGGTGTGCAAGAAGGCGACGGATCTCTTCGGTATTTCGCGCTAATAGTGCAGCACAGAGGCTGTCCAGATAGGCGAGCATCGATGGGCCCCGGAGAAACTGATTAAACCTTAGGTACACATTGCAACTAATACACCCAAAAGGCAATAGCGTCCAGCCTTTCCATTGCGCGTCTCATCCTTTTTCTAGGAGATGAGCAGGTCCAATCTTATACCCCGCTGGGTCGGTCTTCGTTTCCTGGGTGCATATCGAAAAAGTTGCGCTGGACGCCCTCTGCCCTCACTTCGCCATTCGTCAATCGGTTCTACCAGCCATGCGGCCTGAAGCGCTCTCCGGAAGCTGGCTTTGTGTAAACGTTTGCCCAGCAACAGCTCATACATACGTTGGAGCTCGCTGAGCGTAAATGCTGGCGGAAGCAGCTTGAAAGCGACCGGCGATTGATCCATTCGGATCCGCAGCACGGCAATGGCTCCGTCGAGGATTGCCCGCTGGCGGGGTGCCAGCATAGGCAGCTCTCCCACCGGAAACCACGCGTATGCGCCGCCGACAGGAGGAGGTGTCCCGCCCGGAATCAGTCCCACGAAACCGACCGAGATGTCACCGTCCGAAGGATGTCGCTTTTCGCCGCCAAAGGCCGCGAGCTGTTCGAGCCATCCCGGTGGCGTCCCTAGTGCGTCCACAGCAATTTTGCCGGCTGCACTCTCAAGGGGTTCGTCGGATGTGGGATGCTCCCATGGCAATGCCCACTTTTCTCTTTCTTCAGGCGTGCGCCAGAGCAGTACCGCAAGTTGATCGGTCAGAGCGGTGAAGAGAACGAGATCGATTGTGTGTGGGGATTTCCTGCCGCGGCGTTCAGACATCGTACCGCGAATTAGTCACCGAATAGGACTAATGTCAAGGGTAGGCTTAGATTTATTGGCTATTTGATAATAATAGCCGTTTGAGACGGACCCTTATACGCTCGGATAATTCCCGGGTCAACACAAACACAATGCTGCTGATCATCGCCGAATAGCTGGACGTGTGATTCCGGTACCACGAGGAACCACCGCTGTTCCAGCACCTAGTGGAATCGAAATCGGCAGCCTGCCCGTGATTGCCGCGATCCCCAGCAGTGCACGCGCCGTTGCCGACTGAGAGCCCTGAAATCCGCCCCAAGCCACCAGGTATACAGGTACATCAGGAACCTGCTGAAGAAGGTAGGGATTCCCGAACGACACCACGATCAGGTTTCGGCCGCGGCTGACAAGGTGATTGATGAAGTTGGTGAAGGCCTCTGGCGCGGTTCCCGAAACGGCATCCCAGTTCTGTCCAACGTACGAGCTGACGACCGTCACTTCAGCCGAATCCGCAGCACGCTCCATGCGGCCATAATCGGCGGAGGGGTCCTCGGCCATCAGAAACTCTGTCCGCAATCCGGGAAAGCGACTGCTAATCTCTCCGTTGAAAGCGACTCCCGCGGACAGATCTGCACGCCGCCCCACCGTTATCGAGAGAATCCGAGCAGTCGCCGGTAGATCCAGCGGTACTTGATTCAGCGAGTCCTTGACCAGAGTTATGGACTTTTCAGCGATGCGGTTTGACGTATTCACATGAGCGCTGTCGCCTACGATGAACCGCAATCTGTTCAGATCGACAAGCTTGGACTTGCCTAGTCCCAGCGCTGCCTTCGCCCCAAGTATCCGCCGGACTGACTCATCCAGTCGGGATTGCGCGTAGAGCCCTTCCTGCACCCCCGCTACCACTGCATCGATCGTCTGTGTCACGTTCAACGGTTGAATGAGGATGTCGACGCCGGCCGCTACTGCTTTTTTGACAGCCTCGACGGCGCCATACCGATTGAGCACTCCACGCATGTCCATCGCGTCGGAGATGATGATCCCCTTGAACTGCAACTCATTACGTAGCAGCCCGGTTAGCACCTTCGACGATAGCGTGCCGGGAACACCCGATGAATCAAGTGCGAGCATCGCACCATGAAACGACATCATCGCGCCGACGCCGCTGTTTACAGCTGCCTTAAATGGTATCAACTCGACACTATCAAGCCTACTTCTACTCACTGTCACGACAGGGAGCCCCAGATGCGAGTTGACATCGGTATCGCCATGTCCTGGGAAATGTTTCCCGGTCGCGATCATACCGTTTGACTGTAGTCCACGGATGAAAGCCGAGCCCAGTCGAGCCACGAGGTGCGGATCCTCGCCATAGGATCGGGTGTTGATGACCGGATTGGCCGGGTTGTTATTAACGTCCAGGACGGGGGCATAAGCGATATGGATGCCGAGGGCTCGCCCCTCGAGGGCGGTCAACTTGCCCTCCTCGAAGGCGAGAGTCGTATCGCCAGTGGCTCCTATCGCCATCTCCGGTGGAGAAACGACCGCGCCGCCGAGGTCTATTGCATTCGGAATGAAGTAGCCGCCGTGGGCCCGGAACCCCGCACCGGATTCGAGATCTGCCCCGAACAACAGCGGGATATCGCTCATCGCCTGAAGTGCGTTGAGCTTCGCGGCGATCTCTGTGGGAGATCCGACCGAGATCGTAAATCCACCTACCTTCTCGCGGCTGATGTAGTAGGTCAGCCGTTGCCATTGAGGAGAATCGCCAGATGTATAGTCCCCAAAGACCGAGGGCCACACCATTTGGGCTGCCTTCTCCCGCAAGCTTAGAGTCGCCAGCACCGAATCGGCCCAGGACACAGTTCGATTACTAGCTACCCCAGCTCCGGGCCCGCCCCCAGCTCGCATGGCCGGCATACACCCTGCCGCCATGCTCACAGCTAAGGCCAGAGTGAATCCTGTTTGTCTCGACATCACAATCAGTGCGAGATCGTCCCCTGCTTGCTCGTGTCGATGTCGGCACCATCCCCTGTTTTGAACAGGAACGCGGACATATTCCTCGTAAGAAAGGTCCGGGCTTGAGGATCCATCACATCCAGCCCATAGTGATTGATCAACATCGTCTGCTGTTTGCCCCAGTCGGCCCAGCATTGCCGACAAATCTCTGCCACGACGCGGGCTCCGATCTGCCCCGGAAAGGGGGCTTTGTCGAATCCCTCACGTGTTTGTCCGCAACGCGTGCAGGTTATCGTCGCCACTGGAAACTACGAGCCGGCGTACTCGATCTTCGCCAGCCCTAAGAATGAGAGCAGCCGAAGATAGACCCAGCCTATATCGAACTCATACCACCTGGCCTTGAACTTGGCAGAGTGTGGATCGTGGTGGTGATTGTTGTGCAGCTCTTCCCCCGCCAGCCAGATCGCGATCGGAGAAATGTTCCGGCTTGCATCCTTGACGTTGAAGTTACGGTACCCGACTGCATGCCCTACCCCGTTGATGATCCCCGCGGCCCAGAAAGGAATCCATATCATCTGGATGCCCCACACGAGTGGACCGACAAAAAATCCAAACAAATAGACATCGGCCAGCAGCATG
This sequence comes from Gemmatimonadaceae bacterium, assembly GCA_041486565.1. Lineage (GTDB taxonomy): Bacteria > Gemmatimonadota > Gemmatimonadetes > Gemmatimonadales > Gemmatimonadaceae > UBA4720. The sequence continues at coordinate 15,234 of JBGPLS010000018.1, read as the reverse complement.
ACCAGAATGCCTACCCAGTTGAGACGTGAAAGGACGTGGCGCTCCAGCCAGTCGTTAGGCGTGCCCTTGCCATACTTCTCGAGCATACCCGGTTGTCGTACCGCCTTCCTATAGTAGAAGGCGCCCTTCAGCACGATGTTGCGCAGCCCTTCCATCAGAGGACTGTGCGGATCACCCTCACGATCGGCGAACGCATGGTGCTTTCGATGACAGGCCACCCATTCCTTGGTAACTATGGCCGTTGAAAGCCAGAGCCAGAGGCGCATTGGCAACGCTGCCAGATAGTGAAGCTTGACGCTTCGATGCGTTTGGGCACGGTGAAGAAACAGCGTCACGCAAACATTCGTGATGTGCCCGGCTATGACTACGAAAAGGATCGGCTTCCACCAGTCAGCCGCCCAACTTCCAAAATCCGGCATTGTTGTACCTTCTCCGATGTTCATGCCACTTGCTTCCTGAATTTCAATCTACCGGATCGCCGGGGCCCCTGCCAACAGATCCACTGTGAGGCTTTCCGGATTTTGCCTCCTTACCGTCGCGTCACCGGTCGTAATGAATCACTCTGAGGTGCGTCTCCCCAGCTGTCGTTCGAATGATTCCAGTCCGGTACTGAAGGATCCGGCCAGAGCCGCGCGCCGATTACTTGCGCCGGAACGGCGATCACAGCATCGAAGTGATCTCCATTCGCCCAGATGTTGGCGGGAAGACTGAAATCCCCGGTCGTGCCATTCACATACTTCAGACGAAGGCGCACCGGAAAGACAATGGATCTCGCACGATGAAGCGATACGACGGCTAGATTCTGACCGTCCTGCTGGCGCTGAGCCACGCTGTCAATTCCGACGTCGAGCAAGTCGGTGGTGTACCAGAATCCGCGCCAGTACCACGAAAGGTCATGACCTGTTGCATTTTCGATCGTTCGAAAGAAATCCCCGGGAGTTGGATGCTTGAACGCCCATCGGCGGATGTATTCGCGGAACGCCGCATCGAACAGCTCCGGGCCCACAATCTGATTGCGTAGCATCAGCAGCAACACCGCTGGTTTGCGGTAGCCGATCGCCCCCAGCGCCGACGCTGGGATGTTGTCCGCCGCGGTCATCAACGGAACGTCGGTCCCGGTATTCACTGCGCTTCTCCAGTCATCCACCATGCTTCCAATCATCACGGTGTCACGCCAGCGCAGCTCCTTCGCGAAGGAATTGATGTAGGTGTTGAACCCTTCATCCATCCACGGATAACGGCGCTCGTTCGACCCGACTATCATCGGGAACCATTCATGGCCATGCTCGTGGTTGATCGTGCTGAAGACCGACATCGAGTCTTCCCCCGCGTGCACCATCACGAACATCGGATATTCCATCCCGCCGACGGGACCTGCTACACTCGTCGCCTGCGGATACGGGAAGAGGAAAAACGTCTCGGAGTAATGACGGATCGTCCACTGCGTCTGTTCGGCGCCCGCTTCCCACGCCTTCCCAGCCTTTGGCCATTCGTAGAACGCCTGCGCCAGGATCCCATCCCAGCTGGTTGCGTCCCATCTGAAGTCGGGGGCGGCAGCCCAGGCTACGTCCCTTACCTTTTCCGCCCGAAAATGCCACGTCTTCGTTCCCGGTATTACGCTGGCCCGAGATTCGGCGGCCGTGATTATCGGGACTACCCCCTGCGTCTTCGCCGCACGCGCCAGACGCTCCCGTTGCTCGGCGGTGAGTACATCTCGGGGATTCTGCAACGTCCCGCTCGCCGCAACCGTGTAGCCGGCTGGCACCGTCACCGAAAAATCGATGTCACCGTACTCTAGGTAGAACTCTCCCTGGCCGAGGTACAGGTCCGTATTCCAGCCCCTCACGTCATCGTAGACCGCCATTCGCGGATACCACTGCGCGATCTCGTAGAGCGGACCGTCACGACCCATTCGGTCCGAGCCATGCTCCGGTACTGGAAAACGAAAGTCCAGCGTGATTGTGGCGCTCCCACCTCGAGACTTGAGAGGCGCTGGAAGCACTAGCTGCATCATCGTGTCGTACACGCGAGGCGTCACGGCCTGCCCTTGTACACGCACGTTACTCAGATCGTATCCGCCGCGAAAACCTCGCACTCCCCACCTTGAATCCGCCGGGAAGAGCATCGACCCTGCACTGCCCGGACGATAAAGATTCTGATCGAGCTGCAACCACACGTAGCGTAGCGTATCCGGGGAATTGTTCGTGTACTGAATCTGCACTGTGCCACGCAGGGACTGCGACACCGTGTCCAGCGTTGCCGAGATCCGGTAGTCCGCCTGCTGTTGCCAATACTCCGGACCTGGTGCTCCGTTAGCCGACCGATACTGATTCGGCCCAGGCCATTCCACTCGCGCCAGCGGGTAGAACGGGTCCGCTGACTGATCCCGTTGAATCTTCGGAAAGCTCAGCGTCAGAGGGGCCAATGTATCTACACGGACAGCCGTAACCGCTGACTCCGGAGCAGTCATGACCGAGGTCTGTTGCGACGCACACGCCAGTGAGCCGAGGAGCAGCAGTAGGCTGAACTTCACGTTTTCTCCGAAGAAGTTTTTTCTGGTCAGGTCCCACAGCGTTGAGTGAAATGAACAAGACACTCGTGGGTGCTCTTGCGGCGACCCTGCTTTGCCGGTAGCGTCTCGTTCACATGCCGAGCCCCCGAGCGAAAGCCCCACGGTTGGACCCGGATCTTCCCGGTAATGCGATAGCGGGCCACGCAACCGCCACTGGAACGAAGCGTTTCGCAGCAAGGTTTGCTTCGGGCTACTCTCCCGATTTCTACCGATCGGTGACATCCGGCATGTCCGTTTCATCGATCGGCATGGGCACTTACCTCGGGGATTGTGACGATACCGAGGATGCAAGATACGTGACTCTCCTGTCGGCGGGCGTTGAGCGTGGCCTTAACCTCGTGGATACTGCCGTCAATTATCGCTGTCAACGCTCGGAGCGCGCTGCGGGCAGAGCAATCCGACACGCTATCGACAGCGGCTTTGCCCGTCGCGATGAGATCGTCGTGTCCACCAAGGGCGGCTATATCCCCCTCGACGGCTCGCCCCCCAAAACACGCGAGCTGTACGCCGCATACCTGGCGAGGGAATACTACGATCGCGGCGTCATGACAGCTGCCGACGTCGTCGGTGGCGGACACTCCATTGCGCCAGCTTTTCTCGCCGACCAGGTCCAACGCAGCCTCGCGAATCTCGGACTCGATACCCTCGACGTCTACTATCTCCACAATCCCGAACAGCAACGCTTGGCACTCGACGTGTCCAGCTTCCGGATCGCTTTGCGAAAGGCCTTCGCCGAGCTCGAGTCACAGGTCAGCCGCGGTACCATTCGCTCCTATGGCTGCGCAACCTGGACCGGATTTCGGGTGGACCCCTCGAGCCCCGGTCACCTGAACCTCGAGGATATCGCGGGTATCGCACGTGAAGTTGGCGGAACAGCCCATCATTTTCGCGTCGTCCAGCTACCGCTCAACCTTGCCATGAGCGAAGCGGTTCGCGCGCCGACCCAGATGCTATCGGGGAGACTCGTGCCATTGCTCGAGGCGGCGGCAACACTCGACGTTTCGGTCGTCGCCAGTGCATCCCTCATGCAAGCACAGCTCACGCGCGGCCTGCCCGCCGAGCTCGCTGCCACATTCCCGTCCCTGGAGACCGACGCTCAGCGGGCAATCGCCTTTGTCCGCTCTTTACCCGTTTCTTCGGCCCTCGTCGGAATGCGGACGCTCCAGCATCTGACGGAGAATCTCGGAGCCGCCAGAGAAGTCATTGCAGCTTGAGCTCGCTCGTTTCGCCGCTTCGATAATTCACCGTTACGATTCGGTGGGCGTTGGTATCGGCAACGTACGCGTACTCCAGGCCGCATGTGACACGATGCATGTGGCTGGCTCCGCCCGGGAGAGGCCAGGCGACTAGGCGAGCCAATCGCGACCGAAATGATGCAGCAATTCAGGTGGCCGGGGCCGGGGCCGATGTGATTAGGATTTGTGCGCGGAAGTTGCTATAGCTTTTAGCGTTATTATTGATGCAACCATCTCTACCTTGGAGCTCACATCATGGCTGCAGCCAAGAAGTCGTCACGCGGTGGTTCGAGAGGTGGCCGGAAGCGCAGCTCGGGCTCACGTGGCCGGAAGACCTCCCGCAGAAAGTCAGGTGGTCAGAAGAGCAGTGCCAGAAAATCGGCGGCGCGCGGCAGCTCGGGTAAACGCGCATCCGCCCGGAAGCGCACGCCGGTGCGCAAGGCTGCTCCTTCCCGCAAGTCAGCGGGAACAAGAAAGAAGGCAGCCCCTGCACGCAAGTCTTCTCGTCGCCGGTCCGCAACACGTCATCTTCCAGCGGCGGCAAAACGCGTTACAACTCGGGCGAAATCCATCGCCGGACGGGTGCAGCGAGTTGCAAGCGGCGTCGTCGAACAGGCCGTGGAAGGGATGAGCCACGCGGTTGACGCTACTAAGGAATTCGTTCAGGAACACACCTGAGGACTGAGGTGGCGACCGCGAAAAATCACGCGGTCGCCACCTCGACGGCTAGCAGCGTAGCAATTGCGGCACCTATGGAGAGTCCAACGAGACCCCCTGCCTCGTGCTGGCGGCTGGTTAGCCTTCGATGTCCTCCAGCGCTCTGAGGATCGCTCTTCGCAGCGTTCCCTCGCGATCCGCACTCACCGGAAGTGTCATCGACAGTGTCGCGAACGTCCGCTGCATTTCGTCTTCCACGAAAGGCTGAACGTCATTGACGCCGAGCGACTCGATGGTGCGAATCGCCAGCCTCCGCAGGAGCGACAAAGTACCCGGGTCGAGCGCCATGAGCGATTCCGGAGTAACGATCGACCGCTGTCCGCTGTCGGATTCTTTCTCCCGATTTCGCTTCGGCACTCCCAGGAGCGTCGTCACTGGCGCGAGCGTAACGACGATCGAGCCTGGTGAGTGCTCCCGCCAGCTCTTGACCACACCGCGACGACGGAGCGAAGGGAGCAGTCCCATAATAGCTTTCCTCACCACCCCAACTCCGTTGATGCTCTGATTGCCGCGGCCGGTTATTACAAGCACGTCTCCTGGCTTCATCACTTGCCGCATACGGAGCCATGATTCAGCTCGTGCTCGGGCTTCGACAGCCGAGGGGAGCGACTCCCGGAGGTTGAGCGTCCGGTCCAGACCGAACGTTGTCTCGTCGAACGCCTGCCAGAGAGCCTTAAGCGTCGGTCTGCCTGGGCGTGTCACGAAACCCCACTTCCCCGGCTGATCGACCCTTCTACACCCAGCATGTTCATCGACTGTAAGCGCACAATTTATGTTAGTGTTTTCCAGCTCTCTGCGCGAATATCGACCTGCCCACGAGTTCGATCTTCAGCTTAGAATTTGCTCCAGCAGGGCGGTTCCTCTGCCCAGCTCATCATGTGTCATGACGAGAGGCGGAAGCAGTCGAAGAGTATGATCTCCTGCAGTGATCACGAGGACCCCCGCCTCCCACCCGCGCTCGACCACCTCACTTGCCTTCTCTACAACATCGAGCCCCCACATGTAGCCCATCCCGCGGATGGCGCGCACCTTTCCGGTTCGCCTCGCGATCCCGCGCAGCGCTTCGCCAAGCCACGCTCCGTTCTGACGGATGGAGGCAAGCAGCTCGGCATCGTTGATCCGGCGAACTATTTCCAGCGCGACACTCGCGACCAGCGGTCCGCCGCCAAACGTCGTACCATGGTCGCCCGCCTTGATCGTCGAGCTGATCTCCCCCGACACAATTATCGCACCCATTGGAAGCCCACCTGCCAGTGGCTTCGCAACCGTCACCATGTCGGGAACAACATCAAAGCTCTGATACGCGAAAAATGTCCCGAGCCGTCCTAACCCGCACTGTATTTCATCGAATATGAGCGCTATCCCGCGTTCCTCCGTGAGTCTCCGAAGCTCATGGAGAAAGGCGGTCTCAAGTACTCGGACTCCCCCTTCTCCCTGTACTGGCTCCAGAATCAGCGCCGCTACTGTGTCGCCGTCGAGCGCCATGTCGAGGGCGCGCAGGTCTCGCTCGCAGATGCTGATGCCGCCGGCCAGTGGTCGAAATGGCGCTCTATATGACGGGCGATCTGTTGCCGCCAGTGATGCGAAGAGCCTGCCATGAAAGCTTCCGCGCAGCGCCATGATTCCGGTTTTCGCATCAGAGCCAACGCTCCGGCCCCAGCGTCGCGCAAACTTGAACGCGCCTTCATTCGCTTCCGCACCGGAGTTGCAGAAAAAAACTTTCTCTGCAAAGGACTCCCGCACGAGGGTGCGTGCGAGTTCCTCCCCTGGTTCGGTACGGTAGAGATTGGAAACATGCACCAGGCCGGTATCAAGGACATCCACGATTGCCCTCCTGATGCCCACATCACCGTAACCGAGCGCATTCACGGCGATGCCGCTGGCCAGATCCAGATAAGCTTTGCCATCCGCATCGAAAAGCTCGACACCGGCTCCACGAACAAATTTCATCGGAGCCCGCTTGTACGTTCCGAGAATGGAGACGTCCGATTCCGTGACCGTCGGCTTCCCTGATGCTGCGCCCGTCGTCATTGCACTCATGTTATGACACTCTCTGCCAATGAAAGCAGGGTTCCCTCAGTAGGATCCCCAAGTCCGTCGAGGGCCGAAATGCGCACCCGCCCGACCCTGCCAGCAAGCGCAGAAAAACCAGCTTCCAGCTTTGCGCGCATGCCGTTGTTAACCACTCCACTCTGGATCAGTCCGAATGCTTCCGACTGGTTGAGGCACACGATTGCCTCGCCGGCTGCGTCAAGCACTCCAGCGACATCGACGATGAGAAGAAGCTCAGACGCGCCAAGGGTGATTGAAATCGCGGCCGCTGCATCGTCACCATTTACATTCAGCACATCACCTGGTGGTCCGCCGTCTTCGCAGGCGAGCGGAGAGATCACTGGCAGGTACCCGCCCTCCAGAAGCGCCTGAATCAGATTCACGTTCACGGCAGTCGGCTTCCCTGCGCATCCAAGGCGCTCGGGATCAATGGCTGTCGCAGAAATGGTTCGCGCATCCTCACCTGATATTCCGACAGCCGGCACTCCAGCCGCGGTGAAGTTCGAAACCAACCTCTTGTTCACGAGGCCCGAAAGAACCATCCGGACTATCTCCATGTCTTCACGAGTGGTAACCCGGCGCCCATTCACGAAGGACGGCTCCGAGCCGACTCGCCGCTGCATCGCGCTTACTTCGTCCCCTCCGCCATGTACGACACAGAATGAGCCGGGCGCAGCTGTCCACGCCGAACCGATCCGTCTCGCCAGGTCAGGTGAAGACTGCGCCCTTCCGCCAATCTTGATCACCCGCCTCATGCCGGCAGGCCCGCCGTTTCGCTGAGGCCTAACATGAGGTTCGCGTTCTGCACAGCCTGACCGGCCGCGCCTTTCATGAGGTTGTCGATGGCCGCGATCACGACCAGCGTCGGCTGTCGCATCCCCTTCGCGAACGTCGCGCTCACGCGAACGACATTCCGGCGGACTACATCGCGTAGCGACGGGGCTTCAGCCGTGATCTCCACGAACGGCTCGTTTGCATAGTCTGCCTTCCAGATCTCGAGCGGATCTTTGATCTCCTCCTTCACCGGGACAGTCATCGTGGCGAGAATACCTCGGGCAACCGGCAGCAGGTGTGGAACGAAGAGCAAATCGTTGTCTCCGCCGAATGTCTTCGCGACAGCGCGCATTTCCGCCAGGTGACGGTGCTCATTGCCCACCGCGTACGCCCGAAAATCCTCGGTCACTTCCGCGAACAGGAGGTCGGACCGCGGCACGAAGCCGGCACCTGTTACACCACTCGCCGCCGAGATTGAGATCGTGGCTCCCGGAACCGTCAGGCCTCGCTTCATCAGCGGCGCAAGCGCGATGAGTACGGCTGTCGGATAGCAGCCCGGGTTTGCCACGACAAACGCCGAGCTGACCGAATCCCGGGTGAGCTCGGTCAGTCCATATGGTACTCCGTCGCTATTGCCGTTCCCGGGCCGAAGATCAGAGGATAAATCGACCACCTTTGCCCCACTTTCCATTGCCCGCCGAACCCATTCTGCCGACGTGCCGTGTGGCAGTGAGCTGAATATCAGCTATGCCTCGCCGAGTAGAGCCTCCTCGCCCGGTATGAAAGTGATCTCCCGCCCGGCTAAGCGCGCCTTTTGCCCTGCTTGCAAGTTGGCAGAAGCAAACGCAAGCTCGAGCGACGGATGTCGCAGCACGAGACTGCACAGCTCCCGGCCCGCATAGCCACTGGCCCCAAGCACACCGACGGATAATTTATGCACTTATAATGCATAACATTGCAGTCAGTGTCCGTCAATTGAAGCTGCTCGACGGGCTTGGGTGCTGCGCCCGAGCATTATCCCCAAAAGCTGATTGGGACCGCTAAGGTTCCCCGGCGAGCGACTTTACACGCCGGAGAACTCGATCACGAGCTACCCCCGAGCGGCACACGATCAGGATCGTGTCGTCGCCTCCGATGGTACCGAGAATATCCGGCCATCCTTCACCATCGAGCGCCGCCGCAATCGGCTGGGCTCCTCCGGGAACGGTCCTCAGCACGATCATCTCGCTCACTCCGTCGATGCGGAGAAAGAGCTGGGGCAGCAGTGTCTCGAGCGCGACGCGGCTTTCCTCGATCGTGCCATCGGTCACCGCGTACCGCGCGCCCTCGGGAGTCGGAACCCGGGCCAGTCTCAGTTCGCGAAGATCACGCGAGAGAGTCGCCTGCGTCACGTCCCAGCCACGGTGCAGAAGCATCTTCCGGAGATCCTCCTGGCTGCTCACCAGCCGTGAGTTGACTATCTCCAGGATCGCCGATTGTCGTTCGCGCTTGTTGGCCATTCCCCGATCCCCCGTCTGCGGACGATACCACTTTCTCCGACAGAAGGCGAGATCCCCGGCGGTGCCAGCATTGACGCTTTTCGCGAGTCTGGTTAAATATACGTTATCTATGAATAGTTATTTAGAGGCCCTATGACCCGAACGATCGTTCTCGCCTACTCCGGCGGTCTGGACACTTCCATCATCGTTCCATGGCTCAAGGAGCATTACGACGCCAGAATCGTCTGCGTCGCCGGTGACATCGGCCAGGGAGATGAGCTCGATGGTGTTCGCGAGAAGGCGATTGCCTCCGGCGCGGACGAATGCTACGTCGAAGACCTCCGCAATGAGTTCGTCACCGATTTCATCTGGCCGACTTTACGCGCCGGTGCCATCTACGGCAGGAAATACCTCCTTGGCACTTCAATGGGCCGCCCTCTGCTCGCGCGACGACAGGTCGAGGTCGCCCGCCGCATTGGTGCTGATGCGCTTGCCCACGGGTGCACCGGCAAAGGCAACGACCAGGTTCGTTTCGAACTCACCTACGCGGCATTTGCACCGGACCTCCAGGTTATTGCGCCTTGGCGGGAATGGGATATACGAAGTCGCGAGGACGCACTCACGTATGCGAAGGCGCATAACGTTCCGGTCACTGCATCTCGTGAGAAGATCTATTCGCGAGATCGCAATATCTGGCACATCTCGCATGAGGGTGGCGTGCTCGAGGACCCGGCACAACCACCGCCTGCCGACTTATTCATGCTCACCACAGCGCCAGAGCTTGCTCCCGACACCCCGGAAGACGTCACCATCGGCTTCACCGGTGGTACTCCCGTCGCCGTAAATGGGACCTTTCTCGACCCTGTGTCCATTCTGACTACACTGAACGAGATCGGAGGCCGCCACGGTGTCGGCCGCATCGATCTCGTCGAAGACAGGCTCGTGGGAATGAAGTCCAGGGGTGTTTACGAAACTCCCGGCGGCACTCTCCTCTACACTGCCCACAGTGAGCTCGAGCAGCTCATACTCGATCGTCGTACTCTTGCAGCAAAGGACCTCGTCGCACCACGCTATGCCGACCTGGTCTACGAGGGGCGCTGGTGGACCACTGAGCGAGAGGCCTACGATGCCTTCGTCAACGTCACGCAGGAGCGCGTCACCGGCGGCGTAACTCTCCGCCTCTACAAGGGAACGGTGACGATCGTAAGCCGGGCGAGTGAATACGCCCTGTATGACGAGCGCTTCGTGACTTTCGGCGAGGATGACGTCTACAGACAGAGCGATGCCGGTGGATTCATCCGCCTCTATTCCCTGCCCAGCCGTGTGCGAGCACTTCGCGATCTGGAGCTTGCGGCACGAGCAGTAGCGCCTGTGCCTACCCAGGATGATGCACCGGTTCTCGCAGTGTCGTGGCAAGATTGAGCTGATGACTGACGAGCGGAAGTCTCACAAGCTTTGGGGCGGTCGCTTCTCTATACCCACTGCTCACGCGCTGAACGCGCTGAATCGCTCGATCGGTGTCGATTTCCGTCTCTGGAGCTCTGACGTCCGTCTCTCCAAAGCCTGGGCAATGGCGCTCTGGGGCGCAGGTGTCCTGACACTCGAAGAGAGCAAGCAGATAGAGCACGGCTTGACAGCAGTCACGAATCGACTTGCCGCAGGTGCTCAGCCCGACCCCTCGGATGAAGACGTCCACACGATGATCGACCGCATGCTCCACGAAGAGATCGGCGATGTCGCGTCGAAGCTTCACACGGGACGCAGTCGCAATGACCAGGTCGCCACAGCTACGCGGCTGTGGACAATGGAAGCCTGCTCCACCCTCGACACTTCCGTTCGCCTGCTGCAGCAGGTAATGGTCGATCATGCCGCCCATCTCGAGCAGGTCCATATGCCTGCCTACACGCATCTCCAGCGGGCACAACCGGTATCTGCCGCGCATTGGATGCTGTCGCACTTCTGGCCGCTCGAGCGAGACCGTACTCGCCTCGCCGCTGTTGCGCGTGGAACAGCCGTTCTTCCACTTGGCTCAGGCGCTATTGCAGGCTCTGCCTATCCCATCTCTCGCGTGCTCCTCCAGGGGAGTCTGGGTTTCACATCGCTTTCGCAGAATAGCATCGACGCGGTCGGCGACCGCGACTTCATCGCCGAGATGCTCTTTGCCGTAGCACTGTTGGCGGCACATCTGTCGCGCCTGGCCGAGGATCTCATTCTTTACGGATCGAGCGAGTTTGGCTTCGTGAAATTCGGTGAGGCATTTACCACCGGCTCGAGCATGATGCCTCAGAAACGAAACCCTGACGCTCTCGAGCTTGCGCGCGGCTCAGGAGCGCGCGCGCTTGGTGATCTGGTTGCGATGCTCGGAATGCTCAAGGGTCTTCCAAGCGGATACAATAAGGATTTACAGGATGACAAGCACGCGCTATTCGACGCCATTGACCTGATGACCCTCGTATTGCCGGCAGTCGCTGGCGCGCTCGCCGAGCTCAGCTTCGATGAAGAGCGGATGAGTGCGGCACTTTCGAGCACCATGATGGCGACCGATCTCGCCGACTATCTCGTCGCGAAAGGGGCAACCTTCAGAGAGGCTCACTCGGCCGTCGGATCCCTGATCCGCGAAGCTGAGGACAAGGGATGTGAGCTGGACGCGCTCGGAATTGAGTCCTTTGTGGCTGCACATCCCCTGTTTAACTCAGACGTCTACCAGAGCCTGAAGCCAGCGAACTCGGTCGCGAGACGCAATATCCCTGGCGGCACTGCGCCTGAGGCGGTTCACACCCAGCTCGATGCAGCCCGAACAGCTATCCGCTCAGTAAGGGAGTCTGTCAGAGGCAATGAGCTCAGTTTGCGAGCGATTTGATTACAATCGAACACCTTTAACGCAAAAAAGGAAAGGCGCCAAGGATAGATCCTGGCGCCCCTTGTTGTTCCAGTATCGTGAACTAGAACATGATCCCGAATGTAACCGGAATGAACTGCGTTGAGCTTACGTCAGTGAAGACGTGATGCAGTCGGGCTTCGACGTAGGCGTTGAAGCCACTCAGTGGAAACAAGGCTCCGACGCCACCATTGAGCCCAAACTTATTGACAGATTGAGCGCTTGGCCTATCCACCTTGAGGCCGTAGTAACCAGCTCCGCCAATCAGGTAGGGGGTGATTCCCTGCCCTGACAGGCTGTAGACGAGGTTTGCCGTACCCCCAATCACCCGGGCATCCGGCTGGTTCCCAATGTCATCTCGTCCCAGGAACTTGTTGTACATCCCTTCGAAGCGAAGTCCGAGGGGCGTTCCCACCGATGAAATGCCAAGGCCGACAGTCCCGTTGAAGCCCGTACTGTAGCCGTCCGCAAAATCTCCGACAGGGATTGCCGCTCCTGCGGCGATTCCGAGCGTTACTGGCTTCGCGGACTGTCCAGAAAGTTGCACACCGGTAAGCATCACGGCCGTTGCTGCAAGACCAACCCAGACTTTTCTCATCACTGTCTTGCTCCTGTTGAGGTGGAAAAAATCATATCCTCTCGAGAGCCCTCAGCTCCCTTGCTTAGCCAGTTCAGGCGTTGATCTCGAGTTGGATTCCTTATTGCACATCTCATGCTCCGGTCTAGATTATAAAAATCCTTCTGGAAAAGGTTATTTTAATGCGTGCATATACCGTTGCTGCAACAGCTGTTACACTCGGAGTCAGTAAGAAATGGGTAGACAACGTGCTCTCACACCACCAGGTACCCGGTGTCCTCCAGGAAAGGCAGGGAATTGTCCGTCGAGTGACGCCTGCTGGCCTCCTCACACTCGAAATAGCAGCCAGCCTCGTCCGTGCACTGAACCTTCCAATCGCTCAGGCCTTGGAGACTGCAGTCCACCTCATCGCAGCCAGAGGAACAGAGATTCAGCTCCACGCTGCGCTGTCGATCCGAATCAGCGCCGATGTCGAGACCATAACACAGGAACTCGATACGAGGCTGGAGAAGGCGATCGAGATCAGCCCAACTCCCAGAAGAGGACGACCCAGACGGAAATAGAAAGCGGGGCGCCTCTCGACGCCCCGCTTCTGAATGCCGGCAAAGATGCGGAGTGACCCGCGCCTTAGCTGCTCTTCGTGACGTTCTCCGCCGCCGGGCCCTTTTGCCCTTCGACGATGTCGAACTCTACAGCATCGCCCTCCGCGAGGGACTTGAAGCCGTTCCCCGTGATCGCGCTGTAGTGAACGAAACAGTCCTTCTGCCCGTTGTCGGGAGTGATGAAGCCAAAGCCCTTCGCATCGTTGAACCACTTTACCTTGCCGGTCGTACGCATTCCTGCTCCTGGTAATGAATGTCCGGCACGCATGAGTTGCCGAGTCGGACACAAGCCGATGGCAAGTCGCTTGCTGCTGACTCGCCGAATGAAACGCGCTAGCTGTCCCCCGAGGGGAACCGGAGGCGCGGGTTGCTGGCGGAAATTATATCACGGTCCGTCAGGACGGACAATAGAAGATTGTTCACTGCTCGACTAGTCGCACATTTGTGACATAGTACTCGGTTTCCGCAAAGCAGGACGTTGGCACGCCACGATGCTGTTCATAATAGATGGAGACCCTCTTTCCAACGTTTTTGTCAAGTAGCCTCGCAATCGAGTCATTGCGTACGCTGAAGAAGAAAATCTCCGGCATCGTGCCTGGTAGATTCGCCATTGCCAACTCACCTTCCCAGGTTTTACAGAGCCAGCCTTTCTGGGAAAGCTTCTGAACATATCCAGCACGCTCCCCCTTCGAGTATGAGTAGTTCAGCGTAATCCAGGACCACGCTCCGAACACGAGCGCAGGTACGAGCAGGACGATCAGAAGAGCGATCAATCCCCACCGACGTGTCCTGTGGCTCGGTGCGGGTATATCAGGAGACATTGGATTCAGGTCCTGGGTTGGTGGAATGTGATCCAGAGGGCAGGGACGTAGACTACACACGCCATCACGAGCATCTCCTGCGCGGTCTGGCCCCCATCCGGTTGTCTATCGAATTAGCTTTAGCCTCGGCACTAGGCAAGATACTAAATGATGGAAATCAGCAACCGTAGAAGAACAGTAACCGTTCGCGTTGGCGCTGTGCCCGTGGGTATGGGCCATCCCATCGTCGTACAGTCAATGACGAACACCGATACTGCCGACGCCACCGGGACGGCGGCCCAGGTAGCTGATCTTGCACATGCCGGCTCCCAGCTGGTCAGAATCACCGTCAACAACGAACACGCCGCGGTTGCTGTGCCTGAGATTGTCGCTCGTCTCTCCGATCTTGGAGTCGACGTTCCATTGATTGGCGATTTCCACTACAACGGCCACCTCCTTCTTGCCAGATATCCGGAGTGTGCCCGTGTTCTCGCTAAGTACCGGATAAACCCCGGTAATGTTGGAAGTAAGCGTCGCGACGAGAACTTCCGTACCATCGCCTCTATCGCCGCCGACAATGACAAGGCAATCCGCATCGGCGTTAACTGGGGATCCCTGGATCAGGACCTTCTTACCCAGATGATGGAAGCGAATGGCACGCTGGACGATCCAAAGGACGCTAATGAGGTATACATCGAGGCGATGCTCGAAAGTGCCCTCCGCTCGACGGTTCTCGCCGAGGATGCCGGTATCGGCCACGATCGCATTATTATCTCAGCCAAGGTGTCGGGAGTTCAGGAGCTGGTCGAGGTCTATCGCAGGCTGGCTGCTCGTTGCGACTATCCACTTCACCTGGGGCTTACCGAAGCAGGCATGGGCTCAAAGGGGATCATCGCGAGCACTGCGGCTCTCTCCATTCTGCTTTCCGAGGGCATCGGCGATACGATCCGGGTCTCATTGACTCCCAAGCCCGAAGGAGACCGCACTGAGGAAGTTCAGGTCGCCCAGCAAATCCTGCAGTCACTTGGGCTCAGGCATTTCAATCCACAGGTGACGGCCTGCCCGGGCTGTGGCCGCACAACCTCGACCTTCTTCCAGCACATGGCCCAGGACATCGAGACCTATCTGCACGAACAGATGCCGGCGTGGCGTGAGCGCTACCCCCGTGTCGTGGACCTCAGGGTGGCAGTGATGGGATGCGTCGTTAATGGCCCCGGCGAGTCCAAGCACGCCAATATCGGCATCTCGTTGCCTGGTACCTTTGAAGAGCCGAAAGCGCCTGTCTATGTCGACGGAAAACTGCTCGTTACGCTGAAGGGAGATAACATCGTTCCGGAGTTCCTCCAGATCCTCAACGATTATGTCGAGCGCCGGTATTCCGAGGCCGGTGTCGTGCTGGTCTCCTAGGTGTTGTTGATCAAGACGTTGCTCACAGTGTAGCGGCGAGTTTTTGCCGGGGTGTTGCTCCGTTGATTCCCATATGTGGCCGTGCAGTGTTGTAATAGCCAAGATAGCGCGTGAGAGCGAGGGCACGAACCAGGCTGGTGCG
>JBGPLS010000017.1:0-29494 GCA_041486565.1 Gemmatimonadaceae bacterium | reverse complement strand
GCTGATCGTGTCGCCGCGCGAGCCACTGCCACCCGCAAAGGAGTTCGTCATCGTCGAGAGCGAGCTCTATCTCGCTGACGTTGCGAACGGTGTGCGCGCTTTCGACTACCAGAAGATGCTCGCGGTGGTGCCCGATTTCGTGGTATTCAACGGACGGCCGAATCAGTACATCAATGATCCACTCCACGTGAAGGTCGGTGACCGCGTGCGCTTCTGGATGGTGGATGCCGGACCGACGCACCCGTCGCATTTCCACGTCGTTGGCGAGCAGTTCGACACCGTTTACCTGGGCGCTCCACCAGGAAACGCGATCCATGGCGTTCAAACGTTCACCGTTCCAGCGGGCGGTGGACTGTGCTTCGAGCTGGTGTGCGACATCGCCGGTGAGTTCCCGTTCGTCAACCACGGATTCGGTCACGGGCAGAAAGGCGCCATCGGATTTCTCGTGGTCGAGCCATAGGCAGCCGTCTCGGCGGCTGTGAGTTGGTGTTTACGGTGGTCCACGCCGAGCCAGTGGGCGTGTGCGGCGCTCTCTGGAATTTCCCTACAGCAATCACGGATTCCCCCGACAGATTGCCGGCGCGGCTGCTGTATCCTTTCGATATTCCACGAGATCCAGTCGTGATGACGTGCGACCGGTGCTGCGGATCGTGGACCAACAATGAGGCGCACGCACATGTCAATTGACCTATCCTCTCCGGGCAGCGTTGCAACGCTGTCGGGAACCGACCGCTACACGGCGGGGCCGCTCCTCGTAGCGACCGATGGCAGCGGCTCATCCGACGCTGCATTCCCCGCCGCGTTGCTGCTCGCCGAACGCATGCATGCGGATGTCCAGGTGCTCTCGGTGATAGAGACGCTGCCAGTGATTCCGGACTATCCCAATTCTGCGCCGACTTCGTACCTCAGCGCGGCGATGAATCCCGAGCCGCTTCTTCGGCGCGCTTCGGACCAGGTAAAGAGCCTCGGCGATCGTGCAGCCGGATGGCCGATTGACGTCGAGCCGGGGAACCCCGTCACGGTCATCGCGCGCGAAGCGAGAGAACGTAACGCGCGGATGATAATCATCGGACTCAACCACCACGACGCGCTCGACCGTCTCCTCTGGGGCGATACGATGCTCGGACTTGTGAGGCGCGGAGATGCCCCGGTACTTGCGGTCTCGCCGACGCTCAGGTCGCTGCCGCGACGGGTCGTCATCGCCGTTGACTTCAGCCGCGCCAGCCCCGCCGCAATGCGGGCGACTATGATGCTCCTCGAGGAGCCGGCGACGGTCTATCTGGCACACGTCAAAGTCACAGGCGAGCTGCCGCTGAGCGAGATCGCGCTCCGGGATCGTGAGTACGACCTTACGCTCCCCGAGGCGTTCGAGCAAGTCACTGCCGGACTCGACATTCCCGCCGGGATACGTATCGAGCGGGTGACTCTCAGCGGAAATACGCCCAGGGCGATTCTCGAGTTTGCCGAATCGGTGGATGCAGACCTTGTTGTCGCCGGTAGTCACGGGCGCGGCGCAATCGGCCGCTTAGTTGTCGGGAGCGTCGCCACTCATCTGCTCCGCGGGACATCGTGCTCGATAATGATCGTCCCGCGCGCCGCTGCGGCATACCTCGGGCGGGAGGCTGACGAGGTGGTTGCCGAAGCCCGCGCACCCCGCGAGATAGAGGACTGGTCGCTTCGCCTCAGCCAATTCACGCGGCGCAACGCGGCGCGGCATGTCGTGCTCGAGGTGGACGATCCCGAGATCGGGTCACAAGCCGAGGTGACGGACTATCCTTTCCTCGGGGCCGATTTCGATCGTCAGACTGGACGGGTGGAGATCATGCTCGGCGATGCGGAGCCTGACGGCCGGCATCTCACCCATAGCACGAGCGGAGTGACCTCAGTTGATGTTCTGGTTGATGCAAACAACAAGGACGCCGTGCTGAGACTCGCACATGGAAGTGGTCAGACGCTGCTGACATTCGTTTGAACTGATTCAATCTTGGCCGAGCACATGGATCCCGTGTGAGGACGCGCTTGCTGCCGACTGCATTTCGCTGCTTCGCTTGCTGCTGAACGACGTTCAAGCAGACAGCAGTTCAGCAGAATGCACCAGGCAGTCGGCACGTCCAGACAATCGGAATCTGGTCACCACCGGGAGGAGCTCTTCTCCGTTCCCTCTACTGAATCTCGCGTGTGACCCGCCAGCGACCACTCGCCGGTAGATGTCCGAATCCGCTTCCTACCGTGTCGAACGTACCTTCGATCGTTCGCGAATCGGTGAACGCGCCGCGAAAGGTCGTGGTGAGCTGACAGCCACAGTCCGGGTCCCGATACGGATCGAGCCTGCCCAGAACCTGGCTGCCTTCCAATCGCACAAAGCGAATCATGATCGTCTCGCCGGTACTGCGTCCGGCAACGCTGCTCACGGCCGGGTGATCCATCGCTACGCCCGGTTCCGTTTGAGGCCGCGCAATCATTACTACATTCCCGAATGCAGTGTCCTTTCCCGCCTGAAGGCTGAAGTCGATGCTGCCGGTCCTGCCCGTTTCGGGACTGCTGTACTCGCCCGTCCACTTTCCGACGAGAGCGCTGACATCAGAGCCCAACCCAATGACCGGAATGGGTGTGGGACGAGAGGCGCAGGCGAGCGATGTCGCGACGAGTATCGCGGCGAGCACAATAGCTGGCTTCTTCATTGTCATTCCTGTGTTTCGTAATTGACCCGGGGAGGGATAATGGACAGAAGCGCAGCAGGCGCAACGAACGTGAGCAGGTCGCCGAAGCCATTTGTCGTTCCCATGGCGACCACGACCCATCCAAGCGCGACGAGAGCGAAGGCGCCTGCGCCAAGAAGCCCTCTGTGACTGAGCATTCTATCTCCTGTACAGATTCTGCAGATGGAGAGTTAGTCGCGCGCGCGTGGGGCTTCCATCGGGGTAATCACCAAGCTGGGTGCGAGAATTCCCTACCCTGAGTTTCACGTGTGAGCTGTTCGGACGTACGCCAACGTCAGACGCCTGCCGCCACGCGACACGGCTCGCATGTGAGGAGATTGCTTACCAACAATCGCGGTTACGCCGACAGATTCCGGGACGATTATCGGCGATCTTCTTTCCGTTCGGATTCATCAGTTACGCTCGGATAGACCGAGCGGAATTCCGATGGAACCTGACACCACATTCCTACTCAGCCCCACAAAGTGGAGCGACGTCGGCTCGTGCAGCCGGACATACAGTTCGGGGGGTATTATGCGTTCCGTGTCTTTGCCAAAATTATCCTTTTCACCTACGAAGTCGGTTTGGGTAGCAGCTGGCGCCGCAGCTGTTGCTGGACTCCTGGTGCTCGGCGCGTGCTCTGATTCTGTTACGTCGAAGATCGCGGCGCCGAAGGATCTCACGCCGCGCTTCGGCATCGTTGGGGATCAGGCCCACATTGTCCAAGTCTGCGTCGACCCGGGCAGCTCGGTGGGGACGTACCAATTTGTGGTGGCGAGAATGGACTCGAGTAAATGGCCCTATCCATCGTACGAGTCCCAAAACTCGCACGACGGGTCCGCCGCTTATCACCTTACCGGCGATGGCCCTTTCCGCTCCACCGTTGACAACGATGTGATAACGCCGTCGGTATTTCTGGCGAAGGGATCGTCGGTTGTTTGTGCTAACGTGTTCGTCCGAGCCACTTTTACTACGGGTGTCCCGGAGTTCCCGGTTGCCAATGGCGGCAACCGGCTGTGGTCGCAGTCCGGCAGGATCGTCAATCCACCTGCATCGGTGAATATCCACCCCGTGATTCCGGCCGGCTTTTCTTATACGGTGAGTTGCCACAACGACGATCTTGGGAATCCGCAGGATACCGCAACTGAAATGGCTAACGCTACTGCCATGACAGGACTGCCGCCCGTTTGCACCAATGGTGCGGACGGGACTCTAAATATGCACTCGTCGGCGAACGTGTTTCACGGCTCGACCCTCACGTATACCTTCACCGCGCCACCGGTGACGCCGTGTCCAGCAGGCTCATTCAGCTTCAGCTTCGACGGCAGTGGCAACCTGAACATCGTTTACGATCAATTCCCCGCGCCGAACGACAACAGCTACGGCGTCAACGCGGTTGGCTGGGGGACGAAGGGGCATACGTTCGGCAACCTGACCGGCAGTGACAAGGCCGGCATTCAACTCAGGGATGCGGGCGGCATCGTCCGACTCAGCTTCAATATGGATTACATGAGCGCCAAGACGGGTACTCCGTCGGGCTACGCGTCACTCGGCGTGACAGGTGGTGACGGCAGCATGGTCGTCGGCACGGCGGCCGGGATCACGGTGACGACGTCGCTCGCCAAGAACCTGAACGGTCCCGACGGTCTGAGTGGCGGCGGATTCTGTGTCGCTTTGAACTGCTCCGGCGGCGGCACTAACCTGTTGGTCGACTCACCGCCAACTGTCAGCAACACGAGCTACGACCTGCCCGCAGGGTCGCCCTATGGTGCGTGGGACTTCCACGATACCTACTTCGCGACGATCTCGGCCGCGAAGCTTGCCGCCATCGGCTTCAACGCCGGGACGTGGACAGTCGAGCCCAACCTGACGGTGCTGCACAACTCGCCATCTAAGCCCTGCCCGGACGCGGGGGGTGCGTGCAACGTCGCAGTCACGAAGACCGAGACGAGAGACAAGCAGGTGAAGATCACGATCAGGAACAATGGAACGTCTGACACGTTCCTGACGGGTCTGGATCTCACCTGGCCGCAGGGCACCAACGGCAACCTGACGCAGATCAAGCTCGATGGCGACGTTATCTATAACGGTCCCGCGATCAGTGGAGGGACTGCGAATCTGTTGCTCGCCGACCTGGTGGCCGATCAGAACAGACGGAAGATCAAGAAGAATTCGAGCGACGTGCTGACCCTGATCTTCGCCAACAACGTGTCGTCGACTCTGTCCAACTACACCGGCACAGCGCACTTCGGCGACACCTGCGAGCTGACGATCCTGCCGTAAGCAGCAGCGCTACACCCCCGCCCTTCGCTCAATGTGAAGCGCTCGAGGCGGGGACTTCCGAAAGGAAGTCCCCGCCTCTTTCTGCGCCCAGTCCGGAACTGTTCCACCTGTGAGGAGATGTCTTACGAACAATCAATGTTCTACCGACAGATTCAGGGGGGATTGCTTGCGATCTTGTTTCTGTTCGGATTCGTTCACTAGCGGGCCAGCAGGCCAAGGGGGGGTTAGATGAAATCCGATACCCAACTCCACAAAGACGTGCTCGAGGAGCTGAAGTGGGAGCCGAGCGTCTCGGAGAAAGAGATTGCAGTGGCGGTAAAGGATGGAGTGGTGACAATGGGCGGCTACGTCCAGAGCTACGCGGAAAAGCGCGCGGCGGAACACGCGGTATCCCGTGTTGCGGGAGTTCGCGCAATCGCTGAGGACATCAAGGTAAAGCTGCCGACATCAAGGCTGCGCTCCGATTCGGAGATTGCACACGCGGCGGTCAACGCCCTCAAGTGGGACATCGAGGTTCCCGACGAGCTGATCAAGCTGAAAGTCGAGAACGGGTGGATCACACTCGAGGGAAGTGTGGACTACTTCTATCAGAAGAACGCCGCCGACCGGTGCGTCAGATTCCTTACCGGGGTCAAGGGTGTCACCAACATGGTTTCGGTGAAGCCCGGCGTCGCAACGGCGCAGGTCAATCGGAACATCACGGACGCGCTCAAGCGCCGTGCCGAGATGGACGCCGGTAACATCAAGGTGGATTCGAGCGATGGGAAGGTGACGCTGAAGGGCTCGGTTCACTCATGGCTGGAGCTCAAGGCGGCGGAGAACGCCGCGTGGGCGACGCCCGGAGTCTGGTCGGTTGACGATCGCCTGGCAGTAGTGCCGTAGCAGCTCATCCGAAGGCGCCCCGCAGGCGCGGCCGGCCCATGCCAGCGATGGAAAAGGCATGGGCCGGTAGTTTCGGACGGGTGACATAACTTCCAGTGAAATTCCTACAGTAATTCAGGTTTTCGCTGATAGGTTGAGACGTCGGAGACCGCTATATTGCGCTTGCGTTCACGGGACGGCAAAACTGTGAACGGAGCTTTCCCCCGGGACGCCGGCGGAGGGCAGCACGATGGATGTTCGAATCCGTTGTGTGATTGTGAGGTAGCTGGCCACAATCGAAGCTCCGGGATATCCGGAACGCCTGAGTCGGCCGTCCGACGAGGGTAAGGATGTCAGTCCGACTGTGTTGATTCACAGAAAAGCGAACCGGCTACGGCATCCGCCAGCCAAACGGAGCCTCCGCAAAATGGGAAACCATGATGCGGGGGCTTTCGTTTTACCAGGGAGACGATCTGGCCGTGCGGTGGTTCCAGACGTATATGGAGACGCATGACACAGGCTGAGCAGGGACCCGGTCCCGTACTCGTCGGCGTGGACTTCAGCGACTCGTCCCTTGGCGTCGCCGAATGGGTGAGGCGTCACTTTGCACCAGGCCTCGAGCTCGTCTTTCTGCATTCGCTGGTGACCCCGGAATGGCCGGTATTTCTGTCAAGGAAATTGTCACTGCCGGATTCATTGATGGACAATGCCCGTGTCGGCGCCGAGCAAAGACTTCGTGACCTGGCACTCGGCGCCCCCGACGCGCGAATCAGCACGCGCGTTACGCTGGGCCGCCCGGCTGACGGGCTCGCTGACGCAGCCCGGGAGCTACACGCCGAGCTCATTGCGGTCGGCAAGCATGGCGAGCGAGGAAGAGTGCGGGGATATACCGGGAGCACTACCGACCGCCTCGTCAGAATCTCCCCGGTGCCGGTGCTGACGGTCGGAGGACAGTTCTCCGGAACACCGAAAAAAATTCTTGTGGCACTGACCTTCTCTTCCATCACACCTCTCATCGTGGAATGGACGAGAAAGCTCTCGGAGCGCTTCGGCGCAACCGTGTTCGGAATCCACGTCATCGGCTCAGCGGTGCTCGGACACGTGCTCTCGATGTCGGAAGTGACCGAAGGCAAGTCTCTCACCCAGCCTGAGATCGACAGCATCTTCAGTGACGAGAGGGACGGGTGGCGAAAGCAACTGCTCGATGCCGGAATCCCGACCGAGCGGGTGAGAACGGAGATCGCATTTGGCGATGTGGCCCAGGAAGTTCTCGCTATGGCGGGACGTGAGGGCGCCGACCTCATTGTCATGGGCAGCCACGCGAGTGCCGTCCGCCGGGCGCTACTCGGCAGCTCGGCGAGCGCAGTCCTGCGTGAGGCCGAGGTTCCGGTACTGGTCGTACTAGCCCCCGACGACGATTGACGCCGGGGAATCGCGAGCCCCGTCTACCCGGTACTACACACGATTGAAGCTGCCAATATTACACGAGAGGAAGGAGATACCATGACAACGCCACTATTGGAGGCGAAGGTGCAGACCGAAGAGCACAAAGTATCCGGAGAGGATCTGCTGGGACGAATCAAGGAGCTCGTTCATCAGGGCAACGTGCGCCGTATCATCATCAAGAACAGCGAGGGTCGCAGCCTTCTCGAGATTCCACTGACAGTCGGAGTGGTGGGCGCGGTCCTGCTGCCTATATGGGTAGCGGTGGGCGCGATCGCGGCGCTGGCCAAGGACTACACGCTCGAAGTCGAGAAGCAGGACTGACGAAGATCTTGGCTGGAGGGCGGTGCAGGTTACCCGAAGACGTAGGTGCGATGCTCGATCCGGTGATCGGCGACCGCCCTGGCGAGATCCGTGGTAGTCACGATCCCGAGAAGATCGCCATCCTTCATCACCAGAACGCGATGTATCTGCGCCAGCCGCATGAAGGCCGCGGCTTCCTCCACGCTGCATTCCGGCGGCAGCGAGCTGATCGTTCGAGTCATGACCTCGGAGACCATAACCTCGTCGAGAGGAGTTCGCGCGCGACGGTGACCAACCGAAGCACTCGTCTCGTCGTACTCGGCGAGAAAGTCGAGCAGATCGGTAGCGGTGAACACCCCGACGACCTTGCCGCCTGAAACGACGGGAACACCACTGATATGCTTCTCCGAGAGCAGCTCCATCGCTTCACGCAGGGACATCTGCGGGCTGATGCTGACTGGATCAGCGGTCATGATGTCCTTCAGCTTGAGCACAGTCCCTCCGTTGTCGTATCCCGCAGGCGTCACGCGCCTACCCTCTCAAGGCAACGAGCGCGGCTTCACACCAAGTATGCCCCGACCGACCTGGGGACACGAGCGGGGGTTACCCTGAATTCCCGTGAGGGAATCCCGCATCCGCCGCATGATTCGCTCAGTCCTTATACTGTGTCGTCTTTTCTACGAAAACGCAGACCTGTTCGTAGGGCAAAACCCGACAGTCGGTGGGATTTCAGCCTTTCGACGGGACGACGAGGATCGGCTTCCGGATATTCCGCACGAGTGCGGTGGAAACACTGCCGAGCAGGAAGCGCTGAATGCCCTTGAGCCCGTGAGTGCCCGCGGCCAGTAGATCGGCTCCGACGCGCTCGCAGAACTCGAGGAGAGCCGGCACCGGCGAGCCGTTGAGGATCACCGATTCCACGACGACTCCGCTCGGAGCCCGGAGCTCGCTCGCGAGCTGACGGAAGCGCATTGCGAGATCACCCGGATAATGCTCGGCCTCCGGCGCGACAGAGCCGTCGGGAAACACCTCGAACGGCTGCTCGACATACACCAGATAGACCGTGCCCGACTCTCCCAGCATCTCGACCGCGGCTGTCGCTGCCCGAATACTCGCCGGTCCGAAATCCACTGCTACTACGATCGTCCTCGGCTTGTCCATCTCGTTCCCGACAACCAGCACGGGTACCGAGCAACCGCGGATCAGGTGAAGCGTCGTCTCTCCGCCGAGCATGCGATCGATCACTCCGCGATCCGTTCGTCCAACGAGGACCAGGTCCGCCGCCCGTGCCTCGGCCGCTTTCGCGATCTCCTCCGCCGGTCGTCCTACGACGATCTGCCGCGTCCACCCGGAGCGCTCTGCCAGCGGGCCGATGGCGTCACGGAGCGCCGCGTCTCTCAATTGGATTCGCAGATCCTCGATCTGCGACCGCGGCTGGTCCACGCCAAGGTCGAGCTTGTAAGACGATATCGGGCGGAGAACGCTGACTACGTGCACCGGCCATTTCTTTGACGCCGCGATCGCGCCTGCGGACTCGAGGGCCGCGTGCGACGCGAGCGAGCCGTCGAATCCGACGACGATGCCGCCGATGACGGGCGTTTCGAATTGCCAGAGCTGTTGTGAACTCGATGGAGTTGTCAGGGGGGCCATGGTGTCCATGGTGTCCTCGAGGAATCAGGAGTCATCGGTGTCGCTTTCGCTTCGTGTCTGCGTGATGGGAATGGTTCCCGATCGCTGAATCGAAGATGCGGCTCCTCCGTGGGTGTCACAGTCAGCGTAAACCGGAAGTGCTGTGAGGCATTCACCACCCGCCCCCCGCGGACCCGTGGGCGCTTTCCCTACAATAGTTGCGCGGAAACGCCGACTGTTGATCTTCTTCTACGGTGACAGCTTGCCGGTACGGCAAAAACCCCATCAACGGGGCCCAGGAGCGGCACCGGATCAACCGCGGAGGTTTCGTGAAACCGATGAAAGGATTGACGATTCGCGAGATGACCAGCCGCGAGATGCACGAGCTCCTGGAGCGAAACCATGTCGGCCGGCTCGGCTTCTCATTCCAGGATCGCGTCGACATTCGCCCGGTCCATTATGTCTACAGTGACAACTGGCTGTTTGGGCGGACATCGCCGAGCGAAAAACTCGTTACCCTGAAGCACAACCAATGGGTCGCATTCGAAGTGGATGAAGTAACCGGTCCATTCGATTGGCAGAGCGTGCTCGCTCACGGGAGCTTCTATCACCTCACCGAAGACGGGGCACCGCATCAGCAGGAAACGCGAGCGGAGGCGTTGAAGCTCATTCGCAAGTTCGTGCCCGAGGCTCTGCGCGAGACGGATCCGGTGCCGTTCCGGACAGAATTGTTCGGAATCGCAATTGACACCCTGACCGGCCGCGCCGCGTCGTCAAGTTGATCGACGTGACTCGACCGTGCGCTACCGGCGTCACGAATCTCCAATGGAGGATTCCATGTATCGCGTAATCATGGTGCCGGTAGACGGATCCGTATTTTCGCGGGTGGCCGTCTTCCAGGGGCTCCGGCTCGCGAAAAAGAATGGGGCACAGCTGCGGCTCGTGCGCGTCAGCTCGATGCCCGTTGTGCTTGGCGGTCCGGAGGTGGTAGGACTGGAGAGCACCGCCTGGAAGACCGAGCGCGAGAGCATTCTCAAGCATCTCTACCAGTTGGCCGCCGAGTGCAGGTCGAGCGCCGGAGTTGACGTCACCGCTACGGTGGAGGACGGCCCGGTAGCCGATGCCCTCCGCGGTCACGCCCTCCGTCACAACGTTGATCTGATAGTGATGGCGACGCACGCGCGACGTGGTCTCGCGCGCGTCTGGCTCGGAAGCGTTGCCGACAGGCTCATTCGCGAGACTGGCCTTCCAGTGCTCGTCGTGCGACCACCGTCACTAGCCACGGAAATGAGCAGCGGTCCATACTTCAAGCGGATTGTCATCGCACTCGACGGCTCCGCGCTCGCCGAGCGAAGCCTCAGGCCCGCTCTTGCGCTTGCCGAGCTCGAGGGGGCCGAAGTCACACTGCTCCGCATCGTGCCGGCGGAGATGAACATTCCGGTCGGCGAGATTCACTCATCCATCGGACCCGCACGGGCGCGCGACGTTCAGGATGCGCAATGGTACGTTGCCAGCGTTCGTATTCTGCTCACCCAGCGACGTTTGTCCCTGCACTCAGCGGTGATCGTCGCCGCCGACATTCCGTCGGCTATACTTGGCTACGCCGAATCTCGAGACGCCGACCTGATTGCCATCGCGACTCACGGTCGAGGCGGTCTGGCACGCGCCATCATCGGCAGCGTCGCCGACCGGCTGGTGAGCGATGGGATGATCTCTGTACTGGCGATCCACCCGGAAGAGCACGTGACGAAGGGCCTCGTTGCCGAGTCGCGGCCGATGTTCGCGGCAGAAGTGTCCGGCTGATCCGGGCCGGCACCGATGACGGAGACCAGCAAATGAGGTCTGTCGCCCCGCGGCAGCGGCATTCGGAATCACCAGACTGATCGCTTGGTCCCGTGTCAGACAAATCCGTGCGAAATCCGAAAGGAGCCGCGAGGGCCGACGGCTCGGTGCCGGCGTGGCGAGCCTGGCTGTACGCTGGATGGCTTCCACTGCTGGCGCTTTGCTTCATCGTCATCGGCGCGGCGATCCGTTTCGGAGCGTCGAACGCCGGCGCCGCTGAGGTCCTGTGGTGGCTGGGACTGGGGATAACCGGAGCACCGGTCGTCTTCCAGACCGCGCGCGAGATATCATCCGGCCGGTTTGCCGTTGATCTCGTCGCTGCCCTCGCAATAGTTCTCGCATTCATTCTCTGGCAGCCGCTCGCCGGACTCGTCATCGTCCTCATGCAGAGCGGAGGCGAGTCTCTCGAGCGTTACGCCGGGCGGAAGGCGAGTGATGCGGTGCGCGAGCTGGAGGCGGCGGCGCCGCGAATCGCCCACCGAATGCTCAACGGATCGACTGAGGACGTCGCGGTCGACGAGGTCGAAGTAGGCGATCTTCTTCTGATTCTGCCGGGAGATCTCGTCCCATGCGATGGATTCGTCACCGGTGGACGATCGCACGTAGACGCGTCGAAACTTACAGGGGAGCCGATTCCGATCTCGGTCGTTACTGGCGTCCGACTGATGAGCGGAAGCATCAATCTCGAGGGCCCCCTCGAGCTTGAAGTGCTGGCGCCGGCGGGCGAGAGCCAGTACGCGAGGATCGTCGAGCTCGTTCGCTCGGCACAGGCGAGCAAGGCGCCCCTTCAGCGTCTCGCCGATCGGTACGGATTGTGGTTCACACCGCTGACGCTTACCGTCTGCGCCGTTGCCTATGTGTTCACGCACGATCCGGTTCGCGTCCTCGCGATCCTCGTCGTCGCAACGCCGTGCCCGCTCCTGCTGGCCGCGCCCGTTGCTTTCATCGGCGGAATCAACGCCGCTGCGCGGCGTCACGTCATCATGCGGAACGGTGCCGCGCTCGAGCACCTTGCGAGCGCCAGCGCTGCTGTGTTCGACAAGACTGGAACGGTCACTCTCGGCCGGCCGGTTGTGCGCCGTGTGATTGCGGCTGGCCCGCTACGCGCTTCCGATGTTCTTCGCCTCGCCGGCGCTGTGGAGCGCGGATCGAGCCATCTCCTCGCCCGCACGCTCGTCGAAGCCGCCGAGGAAACCGTCGGTCAGGTCCCCGCCGCACGCGACGTGAGGGAGGAAGCTGGCCACGGAGTGAGCGGCATCGTCGAAGGCCACGCCGTTGCCGTCGGCGCCGCATCATACGCCTCGCATCACGCCCCCTTATTCGACTCGGAGCTGCGGGCGCTGAGCGATTCAGGCGAGGGGCTCCGCGCCTACGTGACGGTGGACAGCCGACTCGCGGGAATCGTCGAATACAACGACGCCGTCCGCGCTGATATCGTCGATTTGCTCGCCGATCTCCGCAGCCTGGGGCTGACGCGGACGCTTCTTCTTTCCGGCGACCAGTCGGCGAACGTGGATGCAGTCGCACAGCACCTCGGCATACGCGAGGCGGCCGGTGATCTTCTGCCTCAGCAGAAGGTAATGGTGGTGCGCGATCTCGTGGACGCGGGAGAGCACGTCCTGATGATCGGCGACGGAACGAACGACGCTCCCGCATTGAGCGCCGCCACTGTCGGCATTGCCCTTGCAAGCCAGAGCGGAGGAATTACGGCCGAGGCAGCTGACGTTGTCATTCTCGCAGACGATCTGTTGCGCATATCCGAGGCGATTCAGATCAGCCGGCGGACGATGCGCATTGCGAGGCAATCAATCTGGGTCGGACTCGGTCTCAGCGCCGCCGCTGCAGGCTTCGCGGCGGCAGGATTGATCGCCCCCACGCCCGGCGCGCTTCTACAGGAGGCGATAGATCTCACCGTGATCGTCAACGCATTACGCGCGACTGCTCTACCAGCAATGATCCGAACGGACACTGCCGATTCCCGATCCCCTGGGCGCGTGAGACTCCTTTCGCCTGCCGCGACACCTGCCGGCAGAAACCCCCTCAGGCTGCCAAGGAACTGACATGGAAATCAAACGAGTCGTAGCCGGAATGGATTTCAGTGATTCAGCGGTTACCGCTGCGCGCTGGGTCAGCACTCACTTCGCACCGGACGCGGAGATCGTCTTCGTTCATTCCATCTTCGTTCCCGTCCCGCCCCGATTTCTGCGCGGCCGTTTCCCCTCGCCGGACGTAGTCGTGTCGGTCGCGAGAGAAGGAGCCGAAAAGAGATTTCGCGAGCTCACGGCCTCGTTCGCGCCGCACCTCGTCCGAACGGAAATCCGCGTCGGTCAGCCGTCCGAGCAGATATCGCTGGTCGCAACTGAATGCGCAGCCGATCTCGTGGTTGTGGGAAAGCACGGGCAGCGACCCGGAATCTGGTCACGGATTGGAAGTACGGCGGAAAAGCTCCTCAGCAGCTCGGCCATTCCGGTTCTGCTGACGCCGAAGATTTCGGAAGGACCGCCGAAGAATGTCCTGCTGGCACTCGAAAATCCCGAAGACCTCTCGCTGGCGACGGGCTGGCTCCGTTACCTCACCGACAGATTTTCCGCGAGCATTACCGCGCTACACGTGGTGAGCTCCGCGATCTTGAGCGGAATACTTTCAGCCGAGGCATCCGGCTCCGATGGTTCTCAGGCCGACATCACGACGGTAAAGGACGAGATCAGGGGAACTTCCAACCTGTGGAAGCAGGAGTTCGAGTCCGCGGGGTTCGCTGCAATCGAGACGGAGGTGACGTTCGGCGAGCCGGGACAGGAGATACTCTTCGCCGCGACCCGACTCGGCAGCGATCTGATCGTCATCGGACGGACGCGGAGCGGAGCGGCGCGCCGGGCATTACTGGGAAGCGTGACGAGCGAAGTACTACGCGAAGCGCCGTGCCCCGTTCTTGTCGTGACTGCTCCAGAGGACGAGATCGTTGGCGGTTAGTACCAATGTTAGAGATTGAAGGCGGACATGACACCTTCGGCAGCGAAACGGAGAGACGCGACGGCTCCCGCCACGCTCTCGCCCGATGACGTCAGGCTAATCGATGCCTACTGGCGCGCCGCGAATTACCTGTCGGTCGGCCAGATATACCTCCGCGCCAATCCCCTGCTCCGGGAGCCACTGCGAATCGAGCATGTCAAACCGCGATTGCTCGGCCATTGGGGAACGACCCCGGGGCTCAATTTCATCTACGCGCATTTCAATCGGCTCATCCGCGAGCACGATCTCGACTCGATCTTCATTGCGGGCCCTGGACACGGTGGTCCGGGAGTGGTCGCCAACAGCTACCTCGAGGGCACCTACAGCGAGACATATCCGAACGTCGGGCGGGACATCGCCGGACTCGAACGTCTTTTCACGCAGTTTTCATATCCGGGTGGAATTCCAAGCCACGCATCACCTGAAACTCCCGGCTCGATTCACGAAGGCGGAGAGCTGGGTTATTCCCTTCTCCACGCATACGGCGCCGCGTTCGACAATCCGCAGCTCGTGGTCTGCTGCGTAGTTGGAGATGGAGAAGCGGAGACAGGCGCGCTCGCCGCCAGCTGGCACTCCAACAAGTTTCTCAATCCGCGGACCGACGGCGCAGTGTTGCCGATTCTGCATCTCAATGGATACAAGATCGCGGGACCGACCGTGCTAGCGAGAATAGGCGACGAGGAGCTCACCTCTCTCATGCGCGGTTACGGCCATGAGCCGCTTTTTGTCTCCGGCGACCAGCCGGCGACAATGCACGAGCTGATGGCGTCAACACTCGAGTCTGCGCTGGCTGGCATTCAAGCAATACAATCGGGAGCACGCGCAGGCGGAAATGCCGGTCGCGAGCGCTGGCCGATGATTATTCTGCGATCTCCGAAAGGATGGACAGGCCCCAGGACTGTGGACGGCAAGCAGATGGAGGGCTCGTTCAGGTCGCACCAGGTCCCGCTCTCCGGACTCGCGTCGAATCCGAAACATCTCGCGCTCCTCGAAGAGTGGATGCGCAGCTATAAACCCGAAGAGCTGTTCGACGCGAACGGCACTCTTGTTCCCGAGCTCGCTGCCCTCCCGCCGCGAGGAACGAGCAGAATGAGCGCCAATCCGCACGCAAATGGCGGCCTGCTGCTACGCGACCTGACAATGCCCGACTACCGCACGTACGCGGTGGACGTCCCTGCGCCCGGAGCGGTTGACGGAGAGGCAACCAAGGTGCTCGGCGCGATGCTGCGCGACGTGATGAGGCTCAATGCGGCTGCACGAAATTTTCGCATGGTCGGGCCGGATGAGACTTCCTCGAACCGCCTCGACGCCGTGTTCGAGGTGACCGACCGGACATCGGACGCCACAATACTGCCAACCGACGATCATGTCTCCGCCGATGGACGCGTGATGGAAGTCCTGAGCGAGCACATGTGCCAGGGCTGGCTGGAGGGTTATCTCCTCACCGGACGTCATGGATTCTTCTCCTGCTACGAAGCTTTCATCCACATCGTGGATTCGATGTTCAACCAGCACGCGAAATGGCTGAAGACGACGCGCTCGATCCCGTGGCGCAGGCCCATCGCATCTCTCAATTATCTCCTTACGTCACACGTATGGCGACAGGATCACAACGGCTTCAGCCATCAGGATCCGGGATTCATAGACCATGTCGTGAACAAGAAAGCCGACGTCGTCCGCGTTTATCTCCCGCCGGATACGAACACATTGCTGTCGGTCGCTGACCACTGCCTTCGCAGTCGCCACTATGTGAACGTCATCGTCGCTGGCAAGCAGCCGTCACCGCAATGGCTCGACATTGACAGCGCCGCCGCGCACTGCGCCCGCGGGATCGGTGTGTGGAAGTGGGCGAGCAACGATGAAGGCGATCCGGAGATCGTTCTCGCCTGCGCCGGCGATGTTCCGACGCTCGAGATCCTCGCCGCCGTATCGTTGCTCCGCAAGCATCTGCCGGCTCTACGGATACGGGTCGTTAATGTCGTTGACCTGATGACGCTTCAGCCGCGTACGGAACACCCCCATGGCCTGAGCGACGATGAATTCGATGCGCTGTTCACCACCGACCGTCCGATCGTCTTCGCCTTCCATGGATACCCGTGGCTCATACACCGCCTCACGTACCGGCGCACGAACCATCCCAACCTGCACGTTCGCGGTTACAAGGAAGAGGGAACGACAACCACTCCGTTCGACATGACGGTTCTCAACACCATGGATCGCTTTCACCTCGCCCTCGACGTGATCGAGCGGGTGGAGCGGCTTCGCTCCGATTCATCAGCCGCAGCCGTGGCGGAAGTTTTCCGCAACAAGCTCGAGGAGCATCGCCGCTACATCCGCGTCAACGGAGAGGATATGCCGGAGATACAGCAGTGGCGATGGACAGAGAGCCCCTCAGCTATTTCGCGAGCAACCCGAGCTTGAGGGCGAAATCCACGTAGTCCGACCGGTGTGACAGCCCGAGCTTTTCGTTGATGCGCTGCTTGTACGTGTCCACCGTCTTTGGGCTGATGAACAGCTTCTCACCGATCTCTGGAGCGCTGAATCCGCCGGCAACGTACCGCAGAACGTCGCGCTCCCTCTCGGTCAGCTTCTCGTATTTCTCGCGCTCGTCGGCGTGCTCTGACTTCCGCTGGATTCCCTTCGCCAGCGCGCGCGTCGCCGACGGCTGCATGTAGAGATCGCCGTGCGCCACTGACCTCACCGCGTCCACCAGCTCGCGGTCGGCCGCGCTCTTGACGAGATAACCGCTGGCGCCTACCTCGAGCACCTTCACCAGGTACGCATCCTCGGCGTGCATCGTCAGGATCAGGATCCTGGTACGTGTTCCCTTCTCCACCAGATTCCTGGTCGCCGTGATGCCGTCCATCTCTCCCATCGAGAGATCCATTACGAGAACGTCGGGATTGAGTCGCTCGACGAGGGCGATTGCCTCCTTGCCGTTCGACCCCTCGCCGATAACCTGAATATCCTTCGCGCTGCTCAGCACGGCCTTCACGCCGGCGCGGACGACTGCGTGGTCGTCGGCAAGGACGACCCGGATGAGATCGGCCGTCACGATGCCTTCTCGGTCGAGGCCAATTCGGCGGTAACACGCACACCACCTTCCCGTCCGCTTTCAATCCGCATCACACCTCCACTGAGCTCTACACGGTCCATGATTGACGAGAGACCCGACGTCGAATTATCAGGCTGCAGGGTCCGGTTGTCCACACTACGGCGGTTATCTTTCACTTCAAGACAAATGCTGCCGTTATTGGTATAGAGAAGTATATCCGCCGAGCTGGCTGAGGTTCGAGTCTCCGCCGCTTTTAATGATTCCTGCGCGACTCTGAAAAGCGTGGCCGCGATGCTTGCCGGAATAGGCTGGTCGCCGATGTTCGTAGCAACGCGAACCTTCAGCCTTCCCCGCTCTTCGGCCTGATCCGCCAACGCCTCGAGCGCAGTGACCAATCCGAGATCCTCGGCCATCCGGGGATACAGCGACTGCGACATCTGGCGCACTTCATCCATCGCCTTGCCGATCATTCCACGTGCGGCAGAGAGACGGTTCCGCATTTCGTCGTCGGTCGCGTCCGCGCTCGCGGCACTGAGCTGGAATCTCACCGCCGCCAGCGTCTGCGCAATCGAATCGTGCAGCTCGCGCGCGATTCGTGCGCGCTCGATGTCCTGCGTCGAGATCACCTCAGCTCCAAGCTTCTGTATCCGTCGACGCTCCGCCGCGAGCGAATCGAGGAGCCCGTTGACCGTGTCGGCGAGATGCGACAGCTGCGAGTCGGCAACCAGCGACGGCTGCGCTCTCACTGCGTATTGTCCGCCCGAGACGCGCGCTGCGACTCTCTCCAGCTCCGCGACTGGGCTGAGCGCCAGACGCACCAGGAGAAGATTGACGACGAAGGCGATCGCGAGCGCCCCGAGAACCACCAGTACTGCGCCTTTCTCCGTCGTCCGCAGGCCATTGCCAAGAAGCAGAAGCACGACTGCGGCAATGATCGCGTTCGCACCCATCACCTTCAGCACCAGCGGCGTGCGCAGGACATGCCGCACGGCGGTGGTGAGGACGGGAGTGTGACGCTTCGCGGGTGAGCCCTGAAGCGCAGCGGCGGTTGATATCATCTCGAATCCTTCGCCTTCAGCCCACGCTGACGGTGGCAGCCGTCGGACTACACGTATCTGGCATATTTGGCTGGCTCCGGAGTGATCGTCATCAGTTGTCGCCACAACCTACGATTCGGCCCCGGGCCCGCCTGTCGGGTGGACTCAGGAATGATTTGTCCAATACCTTTATGGGCGCGTGGTGGAAATCCCTACAGCGCCTTGACCCTCAGACCTTTTGCCTTTGTGATTCAGCCGATTCAATTCCCTGTGCCTGACGCCGGCCCATGTCGATAAGCGACCCGATCACTGATGCCGTGCTCGCGGGGATTGCGACGATCTCCGCCGATGCAATCATCTGCCTCGACCGGTCCGAGCGAATCATCTTCTTCAACGAGGGTGCGGCGGATATATTCGGCTACGAGGTCGCCGAAGTGATGGGCCAGTCCGTCGAGATGCTGATCCCGGCGCGCTTTCGGCCGGAGCATCACCAACACATCGAGAATTTCGGTAAGTCGCCGCTCCGGGCACGCCGAATGGGCGAGCGCAGGGAGATCTCGGGGCTCCGCAAGAATGGGGAGGAGTTTCCTGCCGAAGCGGCGATCTCGCATCTCGGCGACAGCGACGAGAAGGTGTACTCGGTGGTGCTCCACGACATCACCTTTCGCCGACGCACCGAGCAGGCCCAGAGATTTCTCGCTGAAGCAGGTGAGAAGCTCGCTTCCTCGCTTGGTACCGAAGAAACGATCGCCACCGTCGCAAAGCTCGCGGTCCCGGTACTTGCCGACGCGGCGATCGTCTCCACCTTTCACGGCGGCGCGTTCCGCGGTGTGGCCGCAGCTCACGTGGACCCGTTCCGGGCGGCGATGCTCAAACGGTCACGCGAAGCATCGCCCCCCGACCTGCACGGCGGACATCCTGCAGTCGAGGTTATCCGCTCCGGGAAGGCTGTCGTCATTGCCGGAGCACCAGTCGCCGACCCACGGCTCGTCGGGTTGCTCGACCAGGTTGGGGAAATCTTCGACGGCTCGCAGATCACCGCCGCGTTGATTCTCCCGCTGATTGCGCGAAATCAGCTCATCGGAGTTCTCGAGCTCTACAGCCATCACCGGAAATTCGACTCTGACGACGTCATCCACGCCGAGGACCTGAGTCGACATGCAGCGTTGGCGATCGACAATGCCCGACTGCACGAGCAGGTAATACGCGGTCTGGCCGCGCGCGACGACATAATCGGCATCGTGTCGCACGACCTTCGTAACCCGGTCAACGCCATTAAGATGCTGACGGGAGCGATACTCGATCGCGAGCGGGAGACTAATCTGCCGGAGGACGTCGTCCAGTATTCAACGGTGATACGCCAAGCCGCGGGTCAAATGGATTCTCTCATCCGCGACCTGCTCGACGTGACCCGTGTGGAAGCGGGCAAACTCGGCGTCGAAGCGATTCCGACAGATGTCGCCGAGCTGCTCGACGACGTTGTTGGCACTCTGGTGCCACTGGCAGCAGCGAAGTCAATCAAGCTTCGCCTCGCCGTGGACGGATCACTGCCGATGGTCAACGCCGACCGTGAGCGAATCAGGCAGGCGCTGTCGAATCTCATCGGAAACTCGGTGAAGTTCTCGCCTCGGGGCAGCGTGATCGAGCTTGGCGCGAAAGAGGGAGGCGGCGTAGTGATCATCTCGGTCACCGACGAGGGTCCGGGAATGACTCCCGATCAGCTTTCGCACGCGTTCGATCGCTTCTGGCAATCGCGCCGGACCGATCGTGAAGGCGCGGGATTGGGGCTGGCAATCACTCGCGGGATAGTCGAAGCCCACGGCGGCCGGATCTGGGCGGAAAGCACGTTCGGCAAAGGCAGTACCTTCTACTTCACGCTCCCTGTAGTTGCAGCGGAGCGGAAGAAATGAAAGGTCTACTTTACTCCCTGGCGTTCGCCGCCATCGGCATTCTCGCCGCTTGCGCCGTTAACGAAGCCAAGCCCGCCCCGTCTGTCGGTCAGACTCCCATGCCGACGCTCGATCCGGTGGCGGTGATGGACACGACGGTAAGCACGATCCGCTCCGATTCGGCCGCGACGACCGACACCGCAGCCAGAGTCAAGGCCGCGATAACTGTTCCCTCGGTCATCGGTCGCAGCAGGAAGGACAGCCTCGCACTCGTCTCCGCGATCCGCGCCGGAATGAAGGACACGCGCTGGCCTGTGACCACTGCTGCTCCGCTGGCCGGCTCGATCCTTCCCGGCAAGCGCATCGTCGCCTATTACGGCAATCCGTTGTCGAAGAAGATGGGAGTGCTCGGCGAATATCCGACCGAGGAGATGCTCGCCCGCCTCGACAAGGAAGTAGCGGCATGGAACAAGGCCGATCCGGAACACGTCGTTCAGCCCGCTCTTCATCTCATCGTAGTGGTCGCCCAGGGCGCTCCGGGCCGCGACGGCAAATACAGGCTCCGCATGCCGGATACTCTTGTCTACAAAGTCGCCGGCTGGGCCGCTCAGCGGAATGCTCTCCTGTTCCTCGACGTGCAGGTGGCGAAGAGCACCCTTCAGGAGGAATTGCCACGGCTTACGGAGTATCTGAAGCGTCCCAGCGTCCACCTCGGCATCGACCCCGAGTTCTCGATGAAGCACGGCGAGAGGCCCGGAACGAAGATCGGCACGATGAACTCCGAAGACGTGAACTACGCCATCCAGTTCCTCACGAACATCGTCAAGTCGAACAATCTTCCCCCCAAGGTTCTCATCGTTCACCGCTTCACCCGCAACATGCTCACCGGCTCGAAGAACATCCGCCTCGATCCGCGCGTCCAGGTGGTGCTCAACATGGACGGATGGGGGAATCCGTGGCTCAAATTCGACTCTTACCGCGACTACGTCGAGGCTGAGCCGATTCAGTTCACCGGGTTCAAGCTGTTTTATCACAACGACACCAAGAAGGGGGAACCCCTCCTGACACCAGGAGAGCTCCTCCGACTCACGCCAAAGCCCGTCTACATCCAGTACCAGTAGACCCGAGGAGGTAGTTGCGGATGCCCATCGCGACAGTCAATCCCGCGACAGGTCAAACGCTCAGGACCTTCGAGCCGGCAACTGAAGGAGACATTGACGAGCGATTGACTCTCGCCGCCCAGGCGTTCGTCAGTCATCGCCGGCTTCCGATGGCAGATCGCGCGGCTTCGATGCTGAGGGCAGCCGAAATTCTGGAAACCGAAAAGCAGCGATTCGGTGCCCTGATGACCCTCGAGATGGGCAAGCCGATCGATGCCGCCGTCGCCGAAGCGGCGAAGTGCGCTTCCGCCTGCCGGTACTACGCGGAGAATGCGGCTTCGTTTCTCGCAGATGAGCCGGTGGCGGTGAAGGACGGGAAGGCGTGGATCACATTTCAGCCGATGGGCGTCGTGCTTGCCGTGATGCCCTGGAATTTTCCCTTCTGGCAGGTGTTCCGTTTCGCCGCCCCCGCCCTGATGGCGGGAAACGTCGCCATCCTCAAGCACGCTTCGAACGTTCCGCAATGCGCTCTCGCCATCGAGGACGTGTTCAAGCGCGCGGAGTTTGCGCCCGGAGTTTTTCAGACCCTGCTCATCGGCTCGTCCGCTGTCGAGAAGATCATCGCTGATCCACGAATCGCGGCGGTCACGCTCACCGGAAGCGAGGGTGCTGGACGTGAAGTGGCAAGCGCCGCCGGCAGGAACATCAAGAAAAGCGTGATCGAGCTTGGCGGCAGCGATCCATTCATCGTGATGCCGAGTGCCAATCTTGACAGTTCAGTCGAGACCGCAGTGACTGCGCGCATGATCAACAACGGCCAGTCGTGCATCGCCGCCAAGCGGTTCATCATCCACGAGAAGATCTACGACGGGTTTCTTCACGAGTTCGTCGAGCGCGCCTCAGCGCTTAAAATCGGCGATCCGATGGACCCCGAGACGCAGCTCGGTCCGCTTGCGACCTGGCAGATCCGCGACGACCTCGAGAAGCAGGTGAACGCGACGGTTGCCGCAGGCGCCCGCGTTCTCACCGGCGGGAAACGCCTCGACAGGGCGGGGTTCTACTTCGCGCCGACAGTCCTCACCGACATTCCACCGTCTTCTCCAGCGGAACATGAAGAGCTCTTCGGTCCCGTTGCTTCCGTATGGAAGGTCCCGAGCATTGACGAGGCCATTCGACGAGCCAACGGCACCAGCTTCGGGCTCGGCGCGAGCGCCTGGACCAATGACGCCGCCGAGCGTGACCGATTCGTGCGTGAGCTCGAGGCGGGGCTTGTGTTCATCAATGGAATGGTCGCGTCGGAGCCCGCGCTTCCGTTCGGCGGCATCAAGACTTCGGGCTACGGCCGAGAGCTCGGCAAGTTCGGAATCCGCGAGTTCGTCAACGTCAAGAGCGTCAGGGTTGCCGAGACGAGGGCGAGGCAGTCGGCCACAGAGTAGGCCGCACTACCAGCCATTTACCCGATCCCACTCCGCGATCACCTCTCTCGTCCCGTCCACAACGTAGTAGCGGTCATGCGCTGCGGCGGTGAGACAGGAATGATTCGGCGCAACGCGGACCTTTGCACCGACATGCAACGCACCGAATGGGAGCTGACGGTCACCTTTGGCGACCCCGTGCTCCTGATACGCTTTCTCGATCACGCACTCGCCAAATGATGGCTTTCCATCGATGTCCCATACGAGCCCGTAACCGGCGTCCTGATTCGTAGTCGCCGTGCTCCTGTCCTTCGAGAGAGCAAGGGCTCCGGCGTCGAGCAGAATCCGGTTCGTGCCGGGATGGCAGCCAATGACCGAAGCCAGCACAGTCACCGCAATGTCCTTGCGGGTGCATGACTCTATCGCCGCCTGGAACAGGTCGCCGAACATATAGACGCCCGGGCGTGCCTCGGTCACTCCCTCCATTCGCTCGACGTGGGCCATCGTCGGCGTTGATCCCACAGAGACGACTTCGCATTTCATTCCCGCTGTGCGCAAGCGCTCCGCCCCAGTCGTAACGGCGAGTCGCTCCTGCTCGGCCACCGCCTTCACTTCATCCACCGTCCGGCATTCATACGAATGTCCGGCGTGAGTGAGCACGCCCAAGAGCTTTTCGCCGAGAGCTCGCCCGATAGCAATAAGCTCAGGCCCATCCGGGCTGACGCCGCCGCGAGCCTCTCCGGAATCCACCTCGATGAGCACACGGAAAGATCCCGAATGCGCAGCGATCGCCGCCGCAGTCTCGACGTTATCGGTGATGACATTTAGTCTTATATCGCTACTAAATAGCGCTCCGAGACGATCCAGCCTTGCCGGAGTCGTCCCCACCGCGATCGTGATGTCGCGAAAGCCACGCGCGGCGAAGTACTCCACCTCGGCAATCGTCGAGACGGTGATTCCTCCCGCTTCTCCGGCAACCGCCATTCGCGCAACATCCGCCGACTTCGCGGTCTTCATGTGAGGACGCAGCGAGACACCATTATGACGGTGAATGCCCAGGCTCATTCTCTCGAGGTTCCGCGCGAGTATCCCCCTGTCGAGCACCAGACAGGGAGTCGGAAGATCCTCGAGCTGCATGGTGCTTACCTCACCGTCCTTCCCATAGTCCATGGAACTCCCGCCGCGTCGAGCGCGCGGTTCAATGCAGGTACGCGTGTCGCGAACAGTAGGTTGAGTCTGCCTGCCTCACGCTCGAGATCCTTCATCGCCAGCTCCAGCGTCTCGCGCTGAATCTGCGTCGGCGGTGAAGTCACGTCGCCGATTTCGCCCGCGACCTGGTTCACCCGCGCCTGAATGGACGGCTGGAATTTCTTGTCGTCCACGTCGCTCGCGTCCGGACCCTGCCGGCCGCGCACTTTGAGGAGAATGTCGTCCACATCCTTGTCTATCGATTCGGACTGCTTCGTCAGGCTGTCGGGCGCCGCGCTGGTCTTGAGCGCCGCCTTTACCTCGGTCATCTGCTCCTTCAGCAGCTCTGCCGTCCTCACCACTGCCTGTACTTTCGCCTGCTGCGCGGTCGAGCTCACGCGCATCTCCCACAGCGCGCGATACTCCGCCGGACTCAACGGGATCAGAGGGTCGGGATTGACGATGATCGGCGTCTCCACCGATGTCGGCGTGATGCTGTCCTTTCCCGCAAGTGTCAGCCTCGCGACATACCTGCCGGGAAGGACGAACGCTCCGGTCGGCTGGCCGCGATTCCCCGTCGCTCTCGGATTGACATACGGCGGCGGTAGGCGCAAGTCCCACGTCGCGCGGTGCATTCCCGGGCCTGTCTTTACCGTCAGATCGCGAAGCTGCTTACCCGTGGAATCAAGAATCGCGAGCGTCAGCGTGCGTCCCTTCGGCACGCTGTCCTTCAGGTAGTATGTGAGCGTCGTCCCGAAGGGCGGATTCGGCGCGCTGAACGATCTTTCGCCGAGAGAGCCGGCGCCGCGTGCGCCGCCGGGAATAGTGGTGTTGTAGTTGAAAAGCGTCACTGCCTTGACCGGGAACAGGTACAGCATCCCGCCACGATCGGCATCGGCGAGCCGCTCGAGCGGCGTGATGTCGTCGATGATGTAGATCCCACGTCCGTGCGTCCCGATCACGAGATCGTTCTCGCGCGGATGGATCCTGATGTCGTGCACCGGCACCGTCGGAAGGTTGTACTGGAGCCGCGACCAGCTCCGCCCTCCATTCCCCGAGTACCAGGCGCCCATCTCATTTCCGACGAACAGCAGCGATGGCACGCGCGGATGCTCGCGGATCACCTGCACCGACGACACAGGGAGATTCGACGCGATGGACTTCCATGTCTTCCCGTAATCGGTGCTCTCGAGAACATACGGCTTGAAGTCGTTGCTGCGATGGCCGTCGAATGTCGCGTAGACAGTGCCCTCATCGTGGCTCGACGCCACCACGCGGCTGACGTACGTCATGTCGGGCACGCCCGGGAACTTGTCGATCTTCGTCCACGTCGCGCCGGCGTCGCGCGATACCTGGATCAGTCCGTCGTCAGTACCGACATATAGTAGTCCGCGCCTCATCGGCGACTCGTCCACCGTGCTGATGTTGCCGAATTCCGCGGTCCCCGCATGCCACGCGACTGCGTCCTTGGTCCACAGCTTTCCCATCAGCGGAAGCTTGTCGCGATCGAGCTGACGGGTGAGGTCGCCGCCCAGCTGTTCCCAGCTGTCCCCGCGGTTGCTGCTGCGGAAGAGGAAATTCGCTCCGAAGTACACCGTGTTGTGATCGTGCGGCGAGATCAGAATCGGAGCGCTCCAGTTCCACCGAAGATTCGGCTGGCCGAACTTCGGCTGCGGTTGAATGCTCTTCTGCTCACCCGTTTTCACGTCGTAGCGGATGATTCCGCCGTTCTGTGATTCCGCATAGACGATGTTGGGATCGGTGGGATCCACCGCCGAATAGAATCCATCGCCGCCGACCGTCACGTACCAGTCGCTGCTCGTTATCCCCTGGCGATTTCTCGTCTGGCTCGGCCCCGCCCAGCTGTTGTTGTCCTGAAGGCCGCCGTACACGTAGTAGAACGGCTGGCGATTGTCGAGATCGATGGCGTAGTACTGTGCGATCGGCAGGTTGCTTACGAAATCCATCGTCTGTCCGCGATCGTGCGTCATGTACACGCCGCCGTCGTTACCAACGATAAAATGGTCGGGGTCCATCGGGTCGATCCACATCGCGTGGTAGTCCACGTGCGCCGATGTCGCGGTCGGCTTCGACGTCACGCCACCATCCTCCGACACGAAGATCGGAACGCCGAGCAGATAGACACGATCGGGGTTCTTTGGGTCAACGCGGATCTGGCTCATGTACCAGGGATACGTGCGGCTCTCGTTCGTGCGCCAGGGATAATCGTTGTACGTCCCCGTCTTCCTCCAGCTCGCGCCGTAGTCGTCCGAGCGGTAGACCTCGGGCGTCTTCGTCTCCATCGTCGCGTACACGGTGCGCGGATCGGACCGGCTCACATCGAGCCCGATCCGGCCGATGTCACCCTTCGGCAGACCCTCGGTGAGCTTCGTCCACGTGGATCCGCCATCGATCGACTTGTAGATCCCGCTCTCCGGTCCGCCACCGACGAAGCTGTATGCCTTTCGCTGACGCTGGAACGCTGCTGCGTACATCGTGTTCGGATCCGTCGGATCCATCACTACGTCTGTGACGCCGGTATGGACGCTGATCTTGAGGACGTTCGTCCACGTCTTCCCGCCATCGGTCGTCTTGAACAACCCGCGGTCTCCGCCATCGGCCCATAGCGGACCTACCGCCGCAACGTACACAATGTTGGGGTTGGTTGGATGGACGATGATGCGACCGATGTGCTGGGATGTCTTCAGTCCCATGTTCGTCCACGTCTTGCCGCCGTTCTCCGATTTGTAGACCCCGTCGCCCCACGACGAGCTGCGCTGGTTGTTCGACTCGCCCGTTCCAACCCACACGATCTCCGGATTCGACGGCGCCAATGCGATATCGCCGATGGACGATGTGGTCTGCTTGTCGAATACCGGTTCCCATGTCGTCCCGGCATTGGTCGATTTCCAGACGCCGCCTGAGGCGGACGCTGCATACATCAGCTTCCCGAGGCGATCTCCGACGCGTGATTCCGGTCCCTCCGCAACCGCCAGGTCCACCACTCGCCCGCTCGTCACCGCCGGACCGATTGGCCGCCAGGCGAGCTCGCTCAGCATCGACGAATCGTAGGTCGCGGCGTTGAAAGCGATCTTGGGTGGAGTCTTGGCGGCTGGTGCCACCTTACCCTTGGCCGACTTTTGCGCGTAGCTGGGAACAGCCGAGAGAAGGACTATGCCAATGACGAGCACAGAAGAGAGGGAGCGAGCACGAAGTCCTGCTCTCATGAGATTGCAACCTGGCTGATGGAGAGTTTGCGAGCCTCAAATGTTAACATTAGACGCACCCTCTGCGTCAGAGGAATTGAATGAATTCAGCAGCTGTGGTCTCCCCCGATCACGCGGTGCGTCCGCTTCGCGTCCCGCGCTTTGGCGCGTCGAAGCAGGCTCGCAATGGCATTCGATTCCCCGCCGGGCCGACAGCGCGTTACCCCTTCCAGTTCCTCGTCGAGGTCGCCCGCAACCCGCTGGCGATGATGATCGCCATGATCCGCGACTACGGCGACATCGCGCATTACAGAATCGGACCGCAGCACCTCTTTCTGTTCAATCATCCCGATCTCATCCGTGACGTCCTCGTCACCAACCAGAAGAACTTCCATAAGAGCCGCGGGCTCGAGCGCGCGAAGAGACTTCTTGGCAACGGACTGCTGACGAGCGAGGGCGAGTTTCACCTCAGGCAGCGACGGCTCGTGCAGCCTGCCTTCCACCGCCAGCGCATCGCCACCTATGCGACGACGATGTCCGACTTCGCCGAGCGCACGCGCTCACATTGGAGCGACGGACAAACGGTGGACATGCACACTGAGATGATGCGCCTGACGCTCGGTATCGTCGCCAAGACGCTGTTCGACACCGACGTGGATTCGGAGGCCGCCGAGATAGGCGACGCGCTGACGACCGCTTTCGAGTCGTTCAACTACGCGATGCTGCCGTTCACCGAGTACCTCGAAAAGCTGCCGATACCGGCTGTCCGGAGATTCAACGCGGCGCGCAGCCGGCTCGATCAGACCATCTACAGAATGATCGGAGAGCGCCGGGTAAGCGGCGAGGATCGCGGCGACCTGCTGTCGATGCTGCTGCTGGCGCAGGATACAGAAGGCGACGGCACGGGAATGAGCGACCTTCAGCTCCGTGACGAAGCGCTTACGATATTCCTCGCCGGACACGAGACAACCGCCAATGCACTGACCTGGACCTGGTATCTCCTGTCGCAGCACCCCGACGTTGAGGCCGGCCTTCACGCCGAGCTGGATTCGGTGCTTGGTGACCGCTTACCGACGTTCGACGATCTCGCACGCCTTCCCTATACGCGCATGATTCTGGCAGAGTCGATGCGGCTCTATCCGCCGGCATGGGCGATCGGCCGGCGTGCCCTTCACGAGTTCGCTGCGAGAGGATTTACGGTTCCCGCCGGATCGGTGATCCTGATGAGCCAGTACATCATGCACCGCGACCCGCGCTTCTTTCCTGATCCCGAGCGCTTCGATCCCGGGCGATGGACCGCCGAAGCCCAGGTGGAGCGTCCAAAGTTCTCTTATTTCCCCTTCGGCGGGGGAGCGCGTGTCTGCATCGGCGAGCAGTTCGCGTGGATGGAAGGCATCCTCCTCGTGGCGGCGATCGCGCAGCGATGGCGGATGCGTCTTGTGGCGGGTCACATCGTGGATCTTCAGCCGCTCATTACGCTGCGGCCGCGATACGGAATGAAGATGACGCTCGAGCGCCGCTGAGACGGCCGCAGCCGTTCTCAGCGTGACGCTACGAGAGCCCCCGCGGTTTACTGCATCTTGGCCTGTATCCCCTGCGCCATGTCGAGGTGCGCCTGGATGAGCGGCGCCGCTTTCTGAATCAGGTTCTTCAGCTCGGCGTTCTGTGCCGCCTTCATCGCGCTCGTCGCCGTCTGCAGCACAGCCTGATGGTATATCACCTCGTTATCGATGTACGCCTTGTCGAAGTCCTTGCCCTTGGCGGCGCCGTTCAGCATGGACATCGTCTTCTGAACATCAGCTCCGTGCGTGTCGCCAGGAGGCGCTTCCGGAGTTACGCCGAGCT
Source organism: Gemmatimonadaceae bacterium (assembly GCA_041486565.1). GTDB lineage: Bacteria > Gemmatimonadota > Gemmatimonadetes > Gemmatimonadales > Gemmatimonadaceae > UBA4720. The sequence goes on along the minus strand of JBGPLS010000017.1, from coordinate 690 downwards.
TCTTCGCCAGATCCTGACCCTGCTGACGCAGCGAGTGATGGTCGCGCATCATCCGCTTGCCAAACTCGCGCACGTCGGCGCTTGTTCCCTTCGTCGCCGCGACGGATCCCGCAAGACTATCCAGATGGTTGGCCCCATCGAGGATATAGACGATGTTCGCATCGCTCAGAGCAGCCGGCACGCCAGCCATCCCGGTGTCGGTCGTCGTTGCCGCCAATCCGGTATCTGCCGCCGCCATCCCCGTATCTGAGGCGGCGTTGTCCTTCTTCGTACATGCAGCCATCGCGACCGCCATGCCCAGGACCAGTGCAAGTCCCGCGTGGTTCGAGCCTATCCTCAACATTGTCACCCCCAGGAAGATTTGGCTGTTTCCTGCCGCAGCCCCGAGGAATACGGCAAGATTTAGACTCATTTATGCGCCTGTAACCATCAACCGGATGCCCTGCGCCGGCCCATTGTTAACCATTCGAGCCAGCGTTCGTCTAATGGCACTGGACGGGACCACTCCCATCCGTATTATCGTACTACTATCGAACGGTCGCAGTCCCGGTTTGCTGCCGATTGCACCCCCTGTCGGGCGCATCGCCAGAACCTCAGGAGGATAGATGCGCAGGATCGCATTTGTTTCGCTCGCCGCCCTTGTCATTGTCGCATGCTCGAACGAAGCCACAGCTCCCGCCAGCAGCACCG
>JBGPLS010000016.1:0-29595 GCA_041486565.1 Gemmatimonadaceae bacterium | reverse complement strand
TCGTGATGAAGTTGAATGCCGCCGCCAGCGAGGATACGCCGAGCACCAGAAGTCCGATCACCCAGAAATCAATGTTTATTCCCGGCGAGTAGGCTTTGGTGGTGAGCGGGACATAACCGAACCACCCGCCGTTCGGGGCCACCTGAAAGAGGATCGGCAGGGTGATGAAGATTCCGCCGAACAGGTAGACCCAGTAGCTGAAGGCGTTGAGCCGCGGAAAGGCGACATCGCGCGCGCCGATCTGGAGGGGAATCAGGAAATTGAAGAACGAGGCCGACAGCGGCATGATCGCAAGGAAAATCATCGTCGTGCCGTGCATCGTGAAGAGCTGGTTGTAGAGCTCGGCCGACACGAAGTGACGATTGGGTCCCTGCAGCTGGATGCGAAGCAACTCCGCCTCGAGGCCGCCGATGATGAAGAACACGAGAGCGGTGTAGAGATAGAGCATTCCTATCCGCTTGTGGTCCACCGTCGTGAGCCAGCTCCAGACCCCCGATTTCTCCGCGTATGGAGCTGTGGCGTGCGGGGCAGGCTGGGTCGGGATTGCCGTCGATGCCATCCGATATTCCTCTACTTCAACGCCGAAAGATATGCAACGATGTCAGCGATCTGCTGGTCGTCGAGTCCGCCCTGAGCCTTCGTGACCTGTGTCTTGAGCACCGGATCGAATTCATTCATGCCCAGCGTCGGCATGATGACTGCGGGCTTCATCACTCGCGCATTCTTGATCCAGAGTGCCAGATAGGCCGGCGTGTTGGGAAAGCTGCCCGCGCCAATCGTGGCGCGCGAGCCGAAATGTGTCAGGTTGGGTCCGATGTTGCCCACCGATGCGGGATTGCCGGCGATCGCGTGGCATCCGATGCAGGCAGCCGATGAATAGATCTGCTGGCCACGGTGGGCGTTCCCGGTGAGACCGCGAGTGAAGGTCATTCCCGCGGGAACCGGCGTATGCGGCTTGGCGTAGTCGAATGCCGGCTGGTTCGCGGGGAAAGTGTAACCAGACTCTACCGATCCTTCCGATACCGGCACGATCATCGCCGGCGTGACCGCTCCGGCCGCCGGGGCGGCCGTCGGCGCGGGCGTCGGCGCGGGCGTCGGTGCCGCAGTAGCTCCGAACACCGCCGGCCTCCGTTCATTTGCAACCCAGCTCGCAAACTGATCCGGCTTAACTGTGAACACGCGGAAGCGCATCTTGCCGTGCGAGGTCCCGCAGTACTCGGTACAGAAGCCATTCCATTCCGACGACTCCATCGTCGAGTCAGGCGTCAGCCAGATGTAATTGGTTCGATTCGTTATCAGGTCGCGCTTGCCGCCGAGCTGCGGCGCCCAGAAGGAGTGGATCACGTCGTTGGACGTGAGCTTGAAGTTCACGGTACGGCCGGTGGGTATGTAGATCTCATTGGCGGTGATGATTCCGTATTCGGGATAGCGGAACTCCCACCACCATTGATGTCCGATGACCTCGATCTGGAGGGCGCCGGCGACCGCCTTCGCCTGCGTCTTGAAAATCGTCCTCACCGTCGGGACGGCGATGAAGAGGAGAATGAACGCCGGAATGAGAGTCCAGAATATCTCGATGACGACGTTGCCGTGTGTCTGCGGCGGCCTCTGATCGCCCTCGTGTTTGCGATAGCGCAATACGATGTAGATCAGGGCGCATTCGACGAGCACGAACACAATCGTGCCAAGCAGGAGCAGCCGATCCCAGAGAAGGTCGATTGCCCGGCCGTACTCCGAATGCGGAGTGAATGTCGTATTCGGATGTTGCTCGCACGCGGCGAGCGCCAGCACAAGCACAGCCATCATGCCAAACGATGCGATCCGCCGCAGGCGGAAATTGCCTTTCATTCCAAATCCTTTGACCTTCGTGTCGGAGCGCGCGGAATCGTCCGCTTACGGCTCAACCGGGTGGAAAAACAGCCTACAAGCTAACGCCTGTACTTCTATATCGGGAGGGCATGGATTGGCGGGAAACTACACTCGCAGATTACGTTATGCGAAGTCGACACACCCCTCCTACCGGCGCAAGAAATGACTATCTCCCGTCGCGAATTCCTCGGTGCGAGCGCAGCGACAGCCGCCAGCTTGACACTCTCGAGGCCGTTGTCAGCGGCTATGTTGACGTCCGTCATCGAGCGGAAGCCAGCCGCACGGGCCACTTTTGCCGGACGGCCAGTGGTGATCGCGTCGGCCAATGGAATTCGCGGAGTGGCGAAGGCCTACGACATGATCACCCGCGAGAACGCCGATACACTCGACGCGATCGTCGCTGGCGTGAACATCCAGGAGCTCGACCCCGACGATCAGTCGGTTGGTCTCGGTGGATTGCCGAACGAGGAAGGCATCGTCCAGCTTGATGCCTGCTGCATGCACGGCCCGACGAAGCGTGCCGGAGCCGTCGCAGCGCTGGAAGACATCGCAACCGCGTCGCTGGTCGCGAAAGCGGTGATGGACTACACCGACCACATCATGCTCGTCGGAGCAGGGGCGAAGAAGTTCGCGCTGGAGATGGGATTCAAGGAGCAGAATCTGCTCACGGAGAAAAGCCGCCAGGACTGGCTCAGATGGAAGTCGTGCATCAACAGCAACGACAACTGGCTCGACCACAGCGACCCGGTGAAGATCAAGTACTCGACGGGCACGATCAACATGAACGCGGTGAACGCCGCCGGGGATGTTTCCTCCGTTGTCACAACGAGCGGTCTCTCGTGGAAGATTCCAGGCCGCGTCGGCGACTCGGCGATCATCGGTGCCGGTCAGTACTGCGACAACACGGTGGGCGCGGCCGGATCGACGGGGCGAGGGGAGGCCAATATCAAGGTCTGCGGGGCTTTTTTCATAGTGGAGCTAATGCGCCAGGGAATGACGCCTGAGGCGGCCTGCCTGAAGACGATCGAGCGGGTGATCGCCATGACCGAGAAACGGCTGCTCGACGACCGAGGCCGGCCCCGATTCGATCTCAGCTACTACGCGCTGGCCAAAGACGGACGCTTCGGAGGCGCGACTGCCTACTCAGGCGGTCACCTGGCCGTGGCCGACGCCTCTGGCGCCCGCCTGGTGGAATCCGCGTACATGTTCAAGATGACTGAACGGCCGGTATCCCTCGTGCCGGTGTGTCACCAAGCTTGAACGTTCCCACGAGCTGAGCGACGCGACGAGCCGCCGAGGAGAGCGAGCTCGCCGCTCCCGCGATCTCATCGATGCTGTCACTCTGCTCTTCGCTCGCGGCGGCCACCTGGTGCATCGCGCTCGCGAACCCCTGCGTTCCAAGAGCGAGGTTGTCCAGCCGCTGTGTCATGTCCACCACAAGATGGTTTGACTCCTCGACCGCCGTCTCGATCGAAGCGCTCCATTTTTCAGCCTCGATCACACCTTGCTCCACCTGCATGAAAGACTGCCGGCCGTGACTGGTCGCGTCGTTCACCGTCTGCAGAGTTTCGAGTGTGCGAGCCGCCGACTCGCGCGACCAACCGACCCGCTCCAGCATCGCGCGAGCGAGACGATCGGTGCGCTCGGCCGCTTCCGCCGAATCGGCGGCCAGACGGCGTACTTCGTCGGCTACGATACCAAAGCCTTCACCCTGCTCGCCGGCCCGTGCGGCTTCCATCGCTGCATTGAGCGCGAGCAGCTTCGACTGACGCGAAATCTTCTGGACGAGGGTGAGAAATGCGCGGATCTCATCCACCTCGATCGCCAGCGCCTCGATCGACTCGGCGCTTGCCCGCGCGTCGGACGTGAGCAGATCGAGAGCGCGGGAGCTCTCGTCGAGGCGAGCGCGATTCTCCTGTGCGAGAGTTCGCAGCCGGCGCTCGCGGCGCAGGTTCTCCTGAGCATGTGCGCGGAGCGACGTCGAGATTTCCTCAAGCTTGGAGGCGTCGTCGGCAATCTCCTTGATCGTCTTTGCCATGAGGCTCGATTCCTTGCTCAACGCGCTCGAAGTCGCAGCGGTCTGCTGTGCGGCGGTTGCCACGCTCTCTGATGCGGCGGTGATCTGGGACGAGAGCGTGGTGGTGTCGCGGGCTGAAGCGCGCATCGTTCCGGCCAGGCGTCGGAGAGCGACGATCATCCCCGAAGTTGCCCGGCTCAGCCGGCCGACCTCACTGTTGACACGCGATGGAGTGAAGGGCACAGAGAGCTCCCCGCTGGCGACCGCTTCTGACAGCCGCGCGAGCTCGGCAACAGGCGCCGTGACTTGTCTGTCGATCAGCCGCAGCACGAAGAGGCATGCGAGGAGCAGTAACCCGACGATCCAGACTGCGGCGAATATGAGTGTAGAGTGGACCACGCTCGAGGCGAGGAACGACTGTCTGATCTCAGGCGAGAGAACGTTGAAGAGGCGATAGACGATCCAGGCGATGCCGACGTGAAAGACCGTCAGCGAAAGGACTATCACCGCCGCTGCCTTCCGCTGAAGCATTCCCAGAACCGGCGCGAAGAAGGCGGCCGCCTTGACCTCGACAATCGGCGTTCCCGCCCATGTCGGGGTCATGCTTCGATGTGTGCCGGTGACCGGGAACTCTGAATGCATGGTGCCGTGGTGTCTCAAAAGGTGAAACTGCTTTACAGGCAAGCTACCTTGTAACAATGAACGATCCCGTCAACGCCAACGAGGAACGCCCCGACGAGTACGACCCCCAGGAAGTAGAGGGGAAGTGGCAGAAGAGGTGGCGCGATCGCGGCACAAACGCCGTCGACATCGCCGGCGCGAGTGACCCTTACTACGCCCTCATGATGTTCCCGTACCCGTCGGCGGAAGGGCTGCATGTCGGCAACCTTTTCGCCTTCGTTGGCAACGACATATATGGACGATTTCAACGGCTTCAGGGACACAACGTGTTCGAGCCGTTCGGGTATGATGCGTTCGGCATCCACTCCGAGAATTACGCCCTCAAGCTCGGGAAGCACCCGGGGAAGCTGATTCCGGAGAACATCGCCAACTTCAGGCGTCAGGTGGAGCGCTCAGGACTCATGATTGACTGGCGCCATACGCTCGCCACCACCGACCCCGAGTATTACAAGTGGACGCAGTGGGTCTTTCTGCAGCTCCTGAAGCACGGACTGGCCTACAGGAAGCAGGCGGCAGTCAACTGGTGCCCGAGCTGCAAAACCGTCCTCGCGAACGAACAGGTGATCGGCGGCAGATGCGAACGCTGCCAAACGCCGGTGGAGCAGCGGCTGCTCGAGCAGTGGTTCTTCAGGATCAGCGACTACGCTCCTCGCCTGCTGAACAACCTCGACCATCTCGACTGGTCGGAGAGCACCAGGACCGCGCAGCGGAACTGGATCGGCCGCTCCGAGGGGGCAGAGATCCTTTTTCCCGCCGAGGCTGCGGACGCAGGTCGCGAGGAGATTCGCGTCTTCACGACTCGTCCCGATACGATTTTCGGGGCGACGTACCTCGTGCTCGCGCCTGAGCATCCGCTTGTGCAGAAGCTGATAACACCCGCGCAGCGGGACGCCGTCGAAGAATATCTCGAGCGCACGGCGAAGCAGGATCTCATCGCCAGGAAGACGAGCACCGAAAAGACCGGAATCTTTACCGGATCGTATGCCGTCAATCCGGCGACCGGCCTGCCGATCCCGGTGTGGATTGCCGATTACGTACTGATGGAGTACGGGACGGGAGCGATCATGGCCGTGCCCGGACACGACGACCGCGACTTCGAGTTTGCCATGTTGTTCGGTCTCCCGATCGTGCGCGTGGTGTGTGCTGAGGGTGACGATCCGGAGGCTGACTTCTCATCGGCGTTCACCGGATCGGAGGGTGCGAGACTCGTGAACTCCGGCCGCTTCAATGACATGACTGTCGAAGCCGGAAAGCGGGCAATCGTGGAGATGCTGGCGGAAAAGGACGCGGCGAAGCCGGCGGTGAACTACCGGCTGCACGACTGGTGCATCTCGCGCCAGCGGTACTGGGGTCCGCCCATTCCGATCATCTACTGCGACGCCTGTGGCGCCGTGCCCGTTCCGGAGAAGGATCTGCCGGTGATACTCCCGTATGTCGAAGACTTCAAGCCCGACGATTCTGGCGTCTCGCCCCTTGCGCGCCACGAGGAGTGGTACCGCGTCGCCTGCCCGAAGTGCGGGGCGATGGGGCGGCGCGAGACCGATGTGTCGGACACTTTCCTCGACAGTGCCTGGTATTTCCTCCGCTACCCGAGCGTCGGAATAGATGACGTGCCTTTCGATCCTGTGCTCACCCGCAAGTGGCTGCCGGTGGATACGTACATCGGCGGCAACGAGCACGCCGTCCTTCATCTGCTCTATTCGCGCTTCGTGACGATGGTCCTCCACGACATGGGGCATCTCGACTTCGAGGAGCCCTACGTCAGGTTCCGCGCGCATGGACTTATCATCCGGAACGGCGCGAAGATGTCGAAGAGTCGCGGGAACGTCGTGATTCCCGACGAGTACATCGCGACCTGGGGCGCGGACGCGTTCCGCGGATATCTCATGTTCCTCGGTCCTTTCGAGGAGGGCGGTGATTTCCGCGACGCGAGCATCTCTGGCGTGAAGCGCTTTCTGGACCGCCTCTGGTCTTCAGTCGTTACTGCGGTTGCCGACAATTCGTCTTCGGGATCTGCCGAGCATTCGTCAGAGGTGATGCGGAAGCTGCATCAGACCATCAAGAAGGTCGGCGAAGACATTCCGCGGCTGAGCTACAACACGGCCATCGCGGCGATGATGGAGTACATGAACGTTCTCCGCCGCGGCGAGCGCAAACCGAGGCGCGGGGAGGTCGCACCGGTGGTGCAGCTCGTTGCGCCATTCGCACCGCACATCGCCGAGGAGTTGTGGGAGCGACTTGGGCACAGCGAAAGCGTGTTCGACGCCGGTTGGCCGTCGTTCGATCCGGCGCTTGTCGAAGAGGAGAAGATCGAGCTCGCCGTGCAGGTCAACGGCAAGATGCGAGGCCGCCTCAACGTGCGCCGCGACATCGGCCAGGACGAGGCCCTGGCGCTGGCGATGGCGGAGGGATCGATCTCGAAGTTCGTGAACGGATCGCCCAGAAAGGTCGTGTTCGTCCCCGGCCGGCTGCTCAACATCGTCGCCTAGAGCCAGACGACGAACACAAGGTGCACCATGCTGGCGATCCCGAGCGCAAGTCCATACGTTTGATGTGCGAAGCCGAATTCGGTAATCTCTGGCCGTCCGTCAATCACATCGTTCGAGTCAGCTGACACCGGCTTCGAATAGGCAGGTACTGATGGAAAGTCCTCCGCTCGTGGGCGGCGTGTTCGCCGAGCGCTACGAGATCCGCGAGGCCGTTGGCCGCGGTGGCGCAGCGGTAGTCTACCGCGCACGTGACCTCAAGCACGACCGCGATGTCGCGGTGAAAGTGCTGCACAACGAGTTGACGCAATCCATCAGCGCCGAGCGGTTCGCGCGCGAGATCGGCATTGCCGCCAAGCTCACGCATCCGAATATCCTGCCACTGTACGACTCGGGTGAAAGCGGTGGCCGCTACTACTACGTCACCCCGTTCATCGAGGGCGAGTCACTCCGCGACAAGCTCGAGCGCGAGCGACAACTCCCGTTGCGCGAAGCGCTGGCAGTCACCCGGGCAGTCGCGGCAGCGCTTGATTGCGCGCACTCCCACGGAATCGTTCACCGCGACATCAAACCGGAGAACATTCTGCTCGTGTCGGGCCAGCCGTTGGTGTCGGATTTCGGCATCGCCCGCGTGTTGCAGGTACACCAGCGAGAACGGATTACCTCGACCGGCATGGTGATCGGAACGCCGGCTTACATGAGTCCGGAACAGGCCGCCGGCGAAGGGGGAGTCGGTCCGCGATCCGACATCTACAGTCTCGGCTGCGTTCTCTACGAGATGCTCGCCGGCGAGCCGCCGTTCCGCGGAGCCAGCTCACAGGCAATCATCGCCGGCCGGTTTACGAAGGATGCGCCTGACGTGCGCGAAGCGCGCGAGAGCGTTCCGGCTGAAGTCGCGGAGCTGATTGCCGCAATGCTTGCCCGCCTTCCTGCCGACAGGGTGCAGACCGCTGGCGAGCTGGTGGAAGCGCTCGCCCTTGCCGAGGCGGCGGCTACCACGGTATCCGGCTCGACGTCCGAAAGGGGAGTGCGAGGGCTTGGAATGCGTGGCAGACGGCGCTGGCTTACTCGCCGCCGACTTGTCTCTGCCACTGCCGGCGCGGTGGCGCTCGTCGCCGCAGCGTGGTTTGGGCGGGACTCGCTGTCACCGGGGAAATGGCTCTCGTCCGAGCGGGCAGTGAAAACCCTGGCGGTCTTGCCGCTGGCGAATCTGTCCGGCGACGTGAAGCAGGAGTTTTTCGCCGACGGCATGACCGACGCGCTGATAACCGACCTTTCCCAGCTCCCCGGCATTAAGGTCATCTCTCGCACTTCCGTGATGCAGTACAAGATGATGCGAAAGCCAATGCGGGAGATCGCGCGAGAGCTCAATGCCGATGCATTGATCGAAGGTTCGCTCACGCGCCAGGGGGAGCGGGTACGGGTGACGGCGAAGCTCGTGCGCGGGCGCGATGAGCAGAACCTGTGGACGGCCAGCTATGACGGCCAGGTGGGCGACCTTCTCGATCTCGAGCGAGAAGTGGGATCTGCGGTTGCGCGCGAGATCGGTGCGCGATTCGCGGCGCGTGGGTCCCAGCGCCGCGTCGCGGTGAAGCCGGAATCACAGGAAGCGTACCTGAAGGGCTTATACTTCGCCGGGCAGTGGCGCCTGGCAGAGGCGATTCCCTCCTTCCAGAAGGCAGTGGAAGTCGATCCAACGAATGCGTCGGCGTACGCCTCGCTTGCGCGCGCTTACTACTTCCGGGCGTTCTTCGGCGAAGTGGCGCCGATCGAGGCGTTCAGCCAGATGCGTCGCGCCGCGGCGGCGGCGCTGGCGCAGGACCCACAGCTCGGCGAAGCGCACGGGCTCATGGCGCTCGTCAACACGCACTTCGACTACGACTGGGCTGCGGCTGAGCGGCATTTCGCGCGAGCGCTGGAGCTGAGTCCGAACAACGCGCAGGTTCACCACGATTACGCACATTTCCTCCTGGCGATGGGTCGCGGCGCGGAGTCAGTGGAGGAGAGTCGCCGTGCGGTGGAGCTCGATCCCGCCAACCCGATGCTCACGTCGTGCCTGGGATGGCATAGCCTTTTCGACGATCAGTTCGATCAGTCGTTGAAATACGCCGCTGAAGCGCAGCGGATGATGCCGAGCTACTGGGCGCAGATTGTCCAGGGTTGGGCGCAATCGGGCAAGGGCGCTCGCGCGGACGCTGTCAAATCGATGCGCAAGGCCGTGGCCCTGGCGCCGCAGCTCGGTTTCACGCAGGCCGCGCTGGCGCACGCACTGGCACGCAACGGCGAGAAGCGGGAAGCGCAGGAGATCCTCGCGAAACTCCTGACTCGGGCGAAGCAGGGATATGTATCGGCGTATGATGTAGCGCTGGTGTACGCGGGACTCGGGGACAATGACCGCGCGTTCGAGTGGCTCGGCAAGGCGATCGCGGAGCGCTCGGTGTTCGTAGTGCATCTCAATTGGGATGCGCGGCTGGAGCCGCTGCGCGGCGATCCGAGGTTCGGCGAGTTGGTGCAGCGACTCGGGATTCCTTCAGCCGGGGCACGCCCGATGGCGGCACCGCGTCCGGTGGTGACCTTGTAGTTACATGCCGTCCCCGGCCGGCTCAGCTTCGCAAGGTGAAGCGTGGTCCCTTGCGTCAGCTAGATCGTCGGGCTCTCCTCGGGACTGTCATTCACATAGATCTGTGAGTTCGCCGGTGAGGCGGTGAGACGGTGAGGAAAAGCATGCGTGGCCCCTTGAAGCCAATCTCCAGGGTTAGCTCTTTTCTTGGGGGGAACTACACCCACACGTACGAGCTGGAATTAAGGCAGTGATCGCTGTTTGTTCCCCGTTTGTTTTGCAGTTCTCACTGTCTCAATGCCTCAGCGGCGAACTCACAGTTCCATACGTGCCAGACCACTTGAGGAGGGCCCGACGATTCCCGGTCAGGCCACCTCCAAACTAGAGCAGGTTCCCGATCCGTCCCCCAACGTAGTATCCCACGAGCGCCACTCCCAGCCCGACCACGAACATGTCGAGCCCCGAGCGGAAAACGCCGCGGCCGGTGAACACCGAGCGCGCGGCACCGACGAGAAAGTGCGAGAGCATGGCAACACTGAATGAGAGGACGATCGCCAATACGCCCTCAGCGAAAAAGAAAGGCAGCACCGGAATTACCGCGCCGAACGCAGTCGCCAGACCGGTGACCCATCCTTCACGGAGAGGCGAGATGGCCTGCTCTCCGATCTTGAGCTCCTCCTGCACCTGCTCCTGCAACATGCGCGCGGGGTCGCCCATTATCTGCGTCGCCAGCTCGTGCGCCGACGCGCCATCCATTCCCTTTGCCTCATAGATGAGCGCCAGCTCGTCGCGCTCGATCTCCGGCATCAGCGAGATCTCGTCCTTTTCCATCGCGATCTCGTAGTCGTATACCTCGCGCTCACTCTTGGCGGCGAGATATCCACTCGAGCCCATCGACAGCGCGTCGGCGATCAGGCCCGCGACTCCGGCGACAATCACCGCGTGGTCCTGCTGCGCGGCCAGTGTCGCGCCGATCACTCCGGCGACGAGACCGAAGTTCGCCGTCAGCCCGTCATTAAATCCATACACAACGTTCCTGAGGAACCCGCCGGATTCAGTGCGATGCCATGGCTCTCCAGTCTTTCCGGCGATTCCCGCAAGCGTTGTAGCGTGTCCCGCCGATTCCTTGGCAAGAGTCAGGGCTTCGCCGCCGCCCGGCGCCCCGCGAGGCGTCGCGCGATGCATGTCGAGATACGCCTTTACCTCACGTCCCTCCTCCTGGAGAAGCATCGGGAGGAGAAAGCCCGGACCGAACAAACTTCCGATCCGCGCCAGCAGCTTCGCCCGCCCGCTGGGCCGGAACTGCTTCGGCGGATGACCGTGACTCGCCAAAAGATCGCCCCAGACAATAGCATGTCGGTCCTCGACCTCGGCCAACCTTGCGTAGATGTCTTTCTTGTGCGCGTCCGGCTCGGCGGCAGCCAGAAGGCGATAGAGATAGGCCGCGTCAGCCTCATCCTGCCAGTGGTGCTCGAAGGCATGAATGTCGGGCTCGGGTGTGCCGCGCCGCGGGGCCTCGAGCATCGTTGACATTTTGAAATATCGCCCGGCCCGCCGTCTTTCGGCACCTTGGGCGAGCGCCGGGCAACCCTTGCCGCGAGATTACTGTCATATGAGTCGGGAACCAGAAAACTGGAGACATACATGAGAGGTTTTTCACTACTTGCATGCGCCACGGCGCTTGTGGGAAGCGTGGCATCGGCGGTCGCGCAACAGCCGGCTCAGCCGTCGAAACCGAAAACCCCGGCCCCCAGCGACGACTGCACCACGGTCGGGCTCGAAAGAGTCGAATGCCGTCGCACCCTCGAGGGCGGAATGGTACGCGCCCGAATGGACTCGATGATGATGAAGCGCGCCGCCCTTGGCATCCAGCTCAGTGCCACCGGCACGGCACGCGACACGCTCGGCGTGTTCGTCAGCGCGGTCACGCCCAAGGGACCTGCGGAGACCGCAGGGATCGTCGAGGGCGATCGGATAGTATCGATCAACGGCGTCGATCTGCGTGTTTCAGCGGCCGATGTCGAGGACAGCTATGCCAGCGGACTGCCGGCGCACAGGCTGCAGCGTGAAGTCGCGAAGTTGACGCCCGGGGCGAGGGTGAACCTCCGCGTCTATTCGGGCGGGCGGGTGCGCGAAGTCCAGGTGACCGTGGGGCGGGCTTCCGATCTGATGCGATCCAGAGGCTTTTTCAGCATCGGCGGCGACGGTCCCGGGAACATGTTCATATTCCGCGATGGCATGCGGATGCCCGAGATGGAAGAAATGCCGCCAATGCCGCCAATGCCGCCAATGTCACCAATGTCACCAATGTCACCAATGTCACCAATGTCACCAATGGCGCTGATGGCGCCGATGGCGCGAATGGAGCTCATGCCGGGAATGGAGCGCGGCAGGTACAGGATGCTCATGCCATACCGTATCGGGTCGCGGCACGGGACGATGAGGCTTCGCAGCCCGAACGCCGTGCGAAAGCTCGATGCGGAGCGACTCAGAATCGAGAAGGTCCAGAAAGCGAAGGCGGACAGCTCAAAAAAGTCGAAGCTCTAGACGCGCTGGCCGCTGACTGCAAGTTGCTTTTTCGCCATCTGCCGAACCCCGGATTTGGTTTCGGGCGGCCCCTTGCAGAAAGCAGCGCAGCGAGATGCAGTAAGCGGCCAGCACGTCCCCTCGCGAGATCTACTTGACCGATGTTCCTGTAAATGGGTGCTCGAGACTCAAATAGAAAAAAACGCCCCGATCCCCATCGCTCGGCCCGACGCCGATCGGAATGGCGATCCCGGGGACAATCTGGAGACCCGACGCGAAGTTGAATGCGCCGCGCACGCCGGGAGAGATCACGAGATCGTCGGTCCACCGCGTCGTATTCGCTGCGACGACGATCTGCTCTCGACCGTACACCGTCTCAACCAGAAGCTGGATGTTGGGATTGGCGGTCAGCACCAGACTGTGGCCGAGCGTGAGGGCATAGACATTCGTGCGGTTTCCAGCGTTGTTCCGGGCTGATCGAGTGTAAGCGGCGCCCGCATTCACGTGAGTCGTGAAGAGCGGCGAAATCACGTAGCTCACGGGCAACATTGTCTCGATTCCCTCTGCACCGCTTCCGCGGCCGCGTTTCCAGTCACCAGTCGGCAGAGTCACCGACAAACGCGGCGCCACGGCGAGCTGCGTCAGGCCGCTGCCCACGAGCTGATAGCGGTAGTTGATGCGAATATCGCCGAGTCCGGTCTCGTGCTCCGACCGGATCAGCGGCAGATCGTAGCTGAGCTGGTGGGTGATTCCTCCAACTGGCCACTCCTGCGTGAACGAAGCTTCGAAATCGGAGCTGCCGCGGTGCGATCGAAAGGTAGAGATATGCTGGACAATGCCCGCTTCCTGGTTGTAGGCCTCCTCGATGAGGAAGCTGTTGTCCTGGATTCCGGGGGGCGCCGGAGCAGGATTGGGGGCCGGCGTTACGGACTGGGCGACCAGCGCCGCTGGTGAGAGCGCCATCAGTATGAGCAGATTTTTCAGAGGCACAGCGGGGGAAAATACAGCTCCCGCGCAACTTCGCATCAAACAGGGTATCTCGCCGATGGCCGAAGAGCCGTCTCGAGTAAGAATTGACAAATGGCTGTGGGCGGCCCGCTTCTACAAGACTCGCGCGCTCGCGGTCGACGCCATCGAGAGCGGAAAGGTCGAGCTGAATGGAGAGCGATCGAAGCGATCGAAGCTCGTCCAGTCAGGCGATCGCATTCGGATAAGGATCGGACCGTACGAGCACGTCATCGCAGTAAGGGGCGTGTCGGAGCGGCGCGGGCCGGCGAGCGTCGCCGCCGAGTTATACGAAGAGGATCCAGAATCGAAGAAAGCGCGTGAAGCGATGGTCGTCCACATGAAGGCGATGTACGCCAACACCGGCTACGAGAGCGGAAGGCCGACGAAGAAGGACCGTCGTGACATCGAGCGTTTGAAGGGACGCTAGAGCGAGGGAAGCGCGTCGCTCAAAGCTCGATCTGCGCTCCCAGCTCCACCACGCGGTTCGACGGAATGTTGAAGAACTCGGTAGCCGACCGTGAATTCCTCGACATGAAGATGAACAGCTTCTTCCTCCACGCGGCCATCGGCGACCTGCCCTTGGCAAGCAGGCGCTCCCGTCCAACGTAGTAGGTCGTCTGTCCGGGAACGGCGACGATTCCCTCCTTGGCACTGCGCGCGAGAATGTGCGGGACATCTGCGGTCTCCATGAAGCCGTAGCGCGCCATGATCCGCGCGAATCCCTCCCTCAGGTGCGTAACGGAGCACCGCTCGCTCTCGGGGATCTCTGGAACGTTGGCGACCAGCACCGAGAGGAGGATCACGTGCTCGTGGAGAACCTTGTTGTGCTTGAGGTGGTGCAGCAGGACGAGTGGGGCACCCTCGGGAACGGAAGTCATGAAGACGGCCGTGCCCGAAACTCTGGGGGGGCGCGACCTGGCGACATCGTCCAGCAGCAGGTCCAGCGGAAGCGAGCCGCGCTTCAGGTGCTTGAGAACGATCCTCCTCCCCCTGTTCCAGGTCGTCATCAATGTGAAGATGAACAGCCCGAGAAGGAGCGGAACCCACCCACCCTGAGCAACCTTGAGGATGTTGGCGCTGAAGAACCCGAGATCGATGATGAGGAAGAAGCCCGCGAGCGAGCCCGCCTTGGCCACGCTCCAGTTCCATTGTGCCCGCGCGAGCATGTAGAAGAGAACCGACGTGATCGCCATCGTGCCGGTCACCGCGATTCCATAGGCCGCACCAAGGGCGCTCACGGATCCGAAGCCGAGCACAACCAGAATGCACCCGATGGCCAGCGCGGCGTTCACTTCGGGGATGTATATCTGGCCCGCTTCAGTCCCCGACGTGTGGACGACGTTCACTCGGGGGCTGTAGCCAAGCTGCACCGCCTGATGTGTCAGTGAGAACGCGCCGGAAATGAGTGCCTGCGAGGCGATGATCGCCGCAATGGTCGCCAGTGCCAGCAGCGGATAGAGGAGTATGCGCGGAGCGAGCATGAAGAATGGATTCGCCGCGCCCTCGGGATGATTCAGGACGAGCGCCCCCTGGCCGAAATAGTTCAGTACCAACGCGGGAAGGACGAGCGCGAACCAGGCGATCCGGATCGGACGCCGGCCGAAGTGTCCCATGTCCGCGTAAAGCGCCTCGCCGCCGGTGATCGCCAGCACGACCGCACCGAGAAGAACGAAGGCGGCGAAGCCGTGGGCAAGGAAGAACCGGACACCGTAGACGGGATTGACGGCGAGGAGAATTTTCGGTGCCGAAGCGATTTCCATCGATCCGAGTAGCGCGATGGAAACGAACCAGACCGCCATGATCGGACCGAAGACTCTCCCAACCTTGGCTGTCCCCGTCTTCTGAACCGCGAACAACCCGATCAGAATTACCAACGCGACCGGAACGACGAGCGACGCAAAGGACGGCGTGATCACTTCGAGGCCTTCGACCGCGCCGAGGACGGAGATCGCGGGAGTGATGACGCCGTCGCCATAAAGCAGCGCGGCGCCAACGAGACCGAGAGCGATGATGGTCTGGCGCACCTTGTCGTCGGTCTTTCTCCGCTGGTACTGGAGGATGAGAGCGAGGAGGGCGAGGACTCCGCCTTCGCCCCGGTTGTCCGCGCGCAGGATGAAGACGATGTACTTGAAGCTGACGACGAGTATCAGCGACCAGAGGATGAGCGACAGCACGCCGTAGACGTTCTCGGGGATCGCGGCCAGCCCGTACTCCGGCCTGAAGCATTCACGCAGGGCGTAGAGCGGACTGGTCCCGATGTCGCCATAGACGACGCCGAGCGCGAGGAGGGTCAGTTTCTGGACATGCCGGCCGGGCGAGCCGGCCTCGGGGTGGGTGCTGATGTTGTGAGCCTGGTTTGGTTAGCGGGCCTCGATCGGCCGAGACCCGCGGGTCGGCAGGGAATCTCAGTACAGGTATACTGTGCCGCAAGCTGTGGTCAAAATCAAACGAGAAAGACACAGCGACCCGCTGACAGAGGCGCAGCGTCCGGCTGCTAGCCGACAACAGTGCGCAACAATTGCCTCCTCGTTTTTTTGCTAGTGGCTTGCCCGCTGAAAAGCTGTCAGCTCGACGCTGTGTCCCTCTCGGTGTTTTATATCTCAATCTGCGCCCCGAGATGCATCACCCCGCAGGCACAAACTCGCGAAACTTTTCAAGGACCGTGCCCAAGGCAGACAATATTAGCCCCCCTCTGCGGCACATGGCTTGCCTTTACCGTATCCGCCGCAAAGCGCGGCCAAATCATTCACGCAAGCTTCATTCGGAGGGTTATTAAGTGGATAAAGACCTCAACACCCGTGGCGTCGTGAACCAGGTAAAGGGCTCGGTGAAGGAAATGAAGGGTAAGATGCGCGGCGACCTTGGCGACGCTACCGACGACACCGGCGAGCACCTGAAGGGAAGAGCCGAGCAGCTCGAAGGCAGGATCCAGAAGAATTTCGGCAAGGGCGAGCGGAAGGCAGACGTCGACAAGTAACTCGCACGGACAACTGAAATCGGAGTAGATCGAACCGGGCCCCCGCGCATCGCACGGGGGCCCGGTTTACTAACGTTGTTCGTGACGCTCTACTCGTAGCGCAGCGCAGCAATGGGGTCGAGCGCAGCCGCGCGCCGCGCCGGCCAGACGCCAAACAACACTCCGACCGTGGCCGAAAAAACGAATGCCAGCGCGACCGCGCTCAAATCCACGGTGGTGTTGAACCCACCGAGATTGTTGAGGAGCGATGCGCTCCCGGTTCCGAGAAAGACTCCAACAAGTCCGCCGAGCAGACAGAGGACGACGGCCTCGATCAGGAACTGCAGCAGTATCGCGCCACGCGTCGCGCCGAGCGCCTTCCTCACGCCGATCTCGCGCGTGCGCTCGGTGACCGACACCAGCATGATGTTCATGATCCCGATTCCGCCGACCAGAAGGCTGACGGCGGCAATCCCCGCCAGAAGGAAAGTGAATGTCTTCGTCGTCTCGGCAAATGTGTTCAGAAACTCGGCCTGATTCCGGATGTCGAAGTCGTCTTTCTTCTCCGTCGGAAGCCTGTGCTCTCGGCGAAGAATGGACTGAATGTCAGCCTGCGCCTGCGGGATCTTGTCCTCGCTGATCGCCAGCACGCCGATATTGCTCAACCTGTCGCTGCCCATCACGCGGAACTGCGCCGTCGAGAGAGGGATGAGCACGAAATCGTCCGGGTTGTTGCCGAATCCGCCGGCCTGACCCTTCGACGCGAATACTCCAATTACCTGGAACTGGAGCCCGCCGATCCTGACGTTTTCGCCGACGAGTGCCTCTGGCGTCTGCAGTCCGAGATTGTCGATGACAGCCGAGCCGACGACGGCGACTCGCCGCATGCCCGCCTCTTCGGCGTCGTTGAACATCCTGCCGGAGGCAAGGGTGAACTTGCGAATCTCCGTGTAGTTCGGCATCGCGCCGGTGATCTGCGTCATCGCATTCGTGGTTCCGTACTGGAACATCGCGCGCTTGCCCATCTCCGGGCCGATTGCCGCAAAATTCTTCCCCCGTGTCTCGAGCGCTTTAGCGTCCTTCACGGTCAGCTTGGCGTTGTCGTCGGTCGCGACGCCAAATCCGCGAGCTCCACCCGGACGCACCGTGAGCAATGTCGTGCCAAGGCCGGCGATTCGGTCACTGATGGACTTCTGCGCTCCCTTGCCGATGGCGACCATCGCGATGACTGCCGCGACGCCGATGACAATGCCGAGCATCGTCAGGAACGATCGCATCTTGTTCGCGCGCAGAGCGCTGAGCGCGACGATGACGATCTCCTTGATGAGCATGAAGTCATTCGCGCCCCTTTTCCTGAGGTCGGGGAGCGCTTTCAGGATCGGGGCTGAGCCCTGCCCTGTCGCTGGTGTCGCGAGATCGGCTTTTCTTGCTGGCAGACTCATATCAGCCGCCTCCCCCGCGTTGCGCACCGCCGGCGGCGCCACCGCGACTACCTGCGCCGCCGGCCGCGCCGCCAGCTGCGCCTCCCGCGCCACCGGTTGTCGGCTGCCGCTGCATTCCTGGCACGCCGGCCCGGCCACGGATCCGGTCCATGTCTGCCTGCTGACTGGCCTGCATCGCCGCCACATTGAGAATTGCGACCTGCTCACCTTCCTGCAACCCACTCAGAACTTCAGAGTAGTCGAAGTTGCTGACGCCAAGTCGCACCATCCGCGGACTGTACTTCCCGCTCTTTGAGATGAACACCAGCCCTCGGCGACCGTTTCGGCCGGAGCCGTTCTGTCCGCCGGCAGCGGCAGTACCCGCAGCGGAGCCGGCGCCTGGCGCGGTGGAGGTTCCGCCCGCGGCGCTACGCTGACGGAAGTTGCAGGCGCGCGCCACACCGGCGTCGAGTCCGATCGCAGCGTAGATCTTCTGCGACTCGGCCTGCATCGCCTGGCGGTCAAGCTCGCCCGACATCATGCGCGTGCGGAGGTCAGCGATTTTTCCCTGAACCTCGGGGTGCTTTACCATCGCTGCAGTCACTGCCTCGCACTGCTTGTCGGTGACCTCGGGGAGATTGAATCCACCCCGCTGACCGCCGCCCTGAGCGGCAGCAGTGCTGGCGAGCTCAGCCCGGCTGCTGCCGGTATCCGCCGGCGATTGCCCCTGCGCGGCACCCACACGCTGCCCGCCACCCTGGGTGCGGAGCTGAGCGCGAACCGAATCCGGGTTCAATCCGAGCATTGTGGCGACAGCCACGACCTCGTTCGTGCTTCTCACCGCGTCGTTGGGAACCGCGAGAACGTTGTTGCGGCGATCGACCTCGATCGACACTTCGCCGTTCATTCCCGGAAGAAGAAGCCGCGCCTGATTGTCGATGCTCACCAGCACCGGGAACATCGTCACCGACTGCTGGATCGTCGCCTGCGGCTCGATCTTCTCGACGGTGCCCGTGAACGGCCGGTCGGGGAAGGCGTCGACGACCACGGTTGCCGTGAGTCCCGCCCGGACCTTACCTATGTCGGTCTCGTTTACCAGAGTGCGGACTCGAACCTTGCTCAGGTCCGCCATCCTGACGATCGTCGTGCCGCCGTTTGCGGCGTTCGTCCCCGACGTGATGACCTGTCCGAGCGCGACCGGCTTCTCGATCACCGTTCCCGCGACCGGAGCACGGACTGTCGCCTCTTCCAGTGCCTGGGCCCTGATGTCGAGCGCCGCGCGATTGCGCAGCACCGTGGCCTGCGCATTGGCGTAACCGACCTGCGCCGCCTCGCGTTCCACGGCGGTGATGATGCGCTCCTTGTAGAGCTCGTCGGCGCGATCGATCCCCTGCTTCGACACCCGGAGACTGACGTTGGCCGCATCGAGATCCGCCTTCGCCTGCGCGTACGCGTTCCGCGTGTCGCGCGTATCGAGCTGGACGATGAGATCGCCCGGCTTGACGAACGTCCCGGTCTCTACCGGCATGGCGACGATCTGGCCCGAGGATTTCGATTTTACCTCGATGACGTTGATCGGCTCGACGACGCCAGTCGCCTCCGCCTGGACGATGATCGTCTGGCGGGAGACGGCCTCCAGCGGAATCGTCAGCGCGTCGTCCTTCTTCTGCGAGCAGGCGAGGACGGCGAGGCCGGCCAGCGCGAGCATTGTCTTGCGTTTCAATTGCATCTCCTAGAGGTCGCGTCCGATGAGCGCTTCCAGCTGCGCCTTCGCCACGCGGTAGTCGTAACGGGCCCTGATGAGTGCAGTGCGCGCCGCGTCGAGCTGCGACTGCGATGTGAGCACTTCGAGCAGCGTGCTCGCTCCCAGCTCGTAGCGCTTCTGCTGAACGCGCAAGTCCTCGAGCGCGGCCGTGACGGACACTGCCTGTATCGCGACCTGCTGCTGTGCGGTGGTCATCTGTCCGAGCGCCTGCACCAGCGTCTGATGGGCGGCGAGGCGGGCATCGCGCAGGGCGACTTCGGCGTTGTCCTCCGCTACTGACGCGCGGAGCACCGAGACTTCGCGATTCAGACTATTGAACAGCGGAAACGAGAGACTGAAGTTGAGACTCTGGTTATAGGCGTATCGTTTGTCGCCCAGTCCGAACTGAGGATCGAGCCCGCTTCCGCTTCTCGAGAAATTCATGTTGACCGTCGGCAGATACGCGGTCTTCGCCGAACGGGACGCGGCCTTGGCCGATGCCAGCTCGGCGCTCGCCTGCTCGATGGCCGGGGCTTTCTGCACCAGCGACTCGAGCTCCGCGAGGCTGGGAATGACGACTTGGCTGTCGAGCGTATCCGACGGCGTCGCGGTGACGGGGCGCGGCGATGCGACAAGCCGAGTCAGCGTCGCGTTCGCCAGCCCCAGGTTGTTCCGTGCCGAGAGAAGCGCGAGACGCGCGTTGCCCAGCTGGATCACCGATCGCAGCGAGTCCGAAGTGGTTGCAACCCCGGCCCTGAGCCTGAGAGAAGCGGAACGCAGCTGCTGGTCGGCAAGGTCCATCTGCGCCCTCGCGGCACTTTCCGATTCCCGCGCCGCGAGGATGTTGTAGTACTGCTGCTTGACCTGGAGCGCGATCTGGTAGCGCTGCGTGACCTCGGTCGCCTCGGCGGCGTCCACGTCGGCCTTTGTCTTTCTTATGTCGAAGAGTCGCCTGCCGCCGTCGAACAGCTGGAGACTGGCGTTCATCCCGCTCGAGTAGCTCGTCGGATTGCCGGTGAAGGGAACGAGATTACCCTGTGTATCGAACCTGTCACCGTTCTGATGTGAAGTGCCCGCCGAAAGATTGACAGTCGGCAGGAAAGCGCTGTACGCCTGCTTCACGCTCAGCGAGGAAGTCTGAATTGCGCCCCGGGCCTGCACCGTTGCCGGCGCGTTCCGCTGCGCGAGGCGGATGGCCTCGGGCAGTGTTATGGGAGTCGCGGTGGTGTCCATCGGCGCCTGCGCCGCGGAGACCGCCGGAAAAAGAACGACTGTTGCAAGAAATGCTCTGAAGCTGTTGATCGTCACTACGGTCTCCTCATTCCCCGGCTGGAGTCCCAGCGTGCGCGCGCTTCGGCGCCCCGCTTCTTCGCGTCGGCGTGCATTCGGTCGAACTTCACCCGCTGCTCGGGAGTGAGAACGCGCCTGAGCTGCTCGTGCGTGCTGTCACCCATGACCTTGCCGATCTTCATCAGCGAGTCCATCTGAGGCCGGATGGGATCGAATAGCTGGCGCATCTGCTTCCGGCGGGCCTCGAGTATCGAATCGACGGCGGCGCGCTGCGCGGCGTTCAGATCCAGATCACGCGCCATGCGGTCAACGGGCGATCGCGGACCGTGCCGGCCCGGGCGATCGTGTTCCACGACGCGGTCAGCGGCGACGCCAATCGCCACGCCGGCAATAAAGGCGCCAATCAGAAACAACAGGGCGAATCCCTTCGAGCGCTGCATTATCTGCTCCCGTCAGTATGAGAGGACGTATTGAAGAGCCGCATCACGCTGGGCTGATTTGTCCGAGGCGGTGATGAGCTGAGCGGGCGCCAACAGAGCTTCAGGTGTCGCAGTCTGAATAACAGACTCGTACGCCACCTGTTCCTCCGGCTCGCCAAGGCTCCTGCCTACGACGCCGGCAACCGCGAAGATCGCGACCGCGGCAACGAGGCCCACCTGCGCCCAGCGCTCCAGCACCGACCACGATCCCTCTTCGCCGCGCGTCGGATCCATGGTCGCAACGCGAGCCATGATCCTGCTCTCGAGCGCGCCCCAGTACGCGTTCTCCGCCTCGCCCGAGGCTACCGGGGGCAGGTACGCTTCGCGAATCAGTCGCGCTGTCCGGACGTCGAGCGCGTCGCTGTCGCGCGTCCCCCGTCGAGCGGATGGATCGGGAAATCTCAGTTCGTCACTCATATCGTCAACCTCTCAGGTCCTTCAGTAACTCGCGAAGCCTCTGCCTCGCATGGTGCAGATCCGACCGTGCCGTTCCGCCCGGTATCCCGAGCATCTCGCCAATCTCGACGTGCGTGTAGCCCTCGACATCGTGCAGCACAATCACCGACCGCGCGCGCTCCGGAAGTTTCGCCAGCGCATCCGTCAGGCGCTGGCGAAGCTCCGCGCTCTCCGCCGGATCCCGGAACGGCGATCCCAGGGCGTCGCTCAACTCTTCGGTGTTGCGAACCTTTCGCCGCCGCATGAGATCGAGCGCCGCGTTGGCCACGATCCTGTTCAACCATGCGCCGAAAGTCTGCGCGGGATCGAATCGATCAAGCGCCTGAAATGCACGCAGGAAACCATCCTGCAGCGCATCCTCGGCGTCCTCGTGCACCGTGACGATCGCGCGGGCAACGAGGTAGGCTCGTCTCTGGTGGAGACGCACCAGCCCCGCGAATGCCTGCTGGTCCCCCGCCTGGGCGGCTGCGACCAGTGCGCGTTCCTCATCAGGAATACGCATCGGCACCGTCAATCGTTGGCTCGAGTGTCACCTGATGGCGTTTTCCGGCTCGGAACACGGAATACGGGCTGGCCACGGGAAATGTTGGCGCGCCCTGCTCAGGCGCTGCGCAAGGTATGCTAGGGGGTTCCGGGGGCTGGCGGAGGAAGCGGCGCGGTGGTTCCAGCGGCGGGCGCGGCAGCTGCGGCGGCCGCAGCGGCCGCAGGGGCTGCCTGGGTGTCGCGCTCCTTCTTCCCCTCGAAATGCCTGTTGGTGAGCCAGACGATCGTCAGCAGGAGGAGGAACAGAACAGAGCCGCCGAGAATGAGTCCGGTGAGCGCGGCGCTCAGATCGGTGCTTTTCCTGGGGGCCATTCTTCCTACTCCTTTGAGCCGGGAGCGTCCGACACTCTGAGCTTCGTCATCGAGTCGTTCTGCCGGATGCTCTTCACGACGTCGAGTCCATCGGTGACTTTCCCGAAAACTGTGTGCACGCCATTCAGGTGGCGGGTGCTCTTCTCGTCGAGGACAATGAAGAACTGGCTGCCCCCGGTGTTCTTCCCGGCGTGCGCCATGGATAGCGATCCAAGCTCGTGCTTGTGCGGGTTGCCGGCCGTCTCGCAGTCGATATGGTAACCCGGCCCGCCGGTACCGATGCGACGATCACCCTCGGGAAGATCGCGTGACAGCGGATCGCCTCCCTGGACGACGAATGCGGGGATCACCCGGTGAAATTTCACGCCATCGTAATAGCCGTCGTTGGCGAGCTTGGCGAAGTTCGCGACCGTATTCGGGGCGGCATCGTCGTACAGTTCGGCGGTCATTGTGCCGCGATTGGTTTCAATGGTTGCTTGTCGTGTCATCGTCTCAGAAAAGGGGGAAAGTCGGTGAATGATAACATTAAACCCGGCTCGACGGGCAGATGTCGTTGAGCACGCATTCACCGCACTTTGGCGCGCGCGAGATGCACACCCGACGGCCGTGGAAGATGAGCAGATGCGACAGCAGCGCCCAATTCTCGCGAGGGAAGAGACGCATCAGCGTCTGCTCGACCTTCACCGGATCGGTGTCGTTGGTGAGGCCGAGGCGAATGGCGAGGCGGCCGACATGGGTATCGACGACGACTCCCTCATTGGTGGCGAAAGCGTTTCCGAGCACCACGTTCGCCGTCTTGCGACCGACACCGGGGAGCTTCACCAGCTCCTCCATCGTGCGTGGCACTTCGCCGCCGTGCCGCTCGACGATCGCAGCCGACATTCCGAGAAGACTCTTTGTCTTGTTGCGAAAGAAACCAGTGCTCCGAATCAGGTCCTCCAGCCGCTCGGTTTCGGCGAGAGCGAGGTCGCGCGCCGTCGGGAACGTCCGGAACAGCTCAGGAGTCACCATGTTGACGCGCTTGTCGGTGCACTGCGCACTCAGGATCGTGGCGACAAGGAGCTGAAGCGGCGTCTCGAAGTCGAGCTCGCAGTGGGCGTCGGGATACTCGCGCTTGAGTCGTGCAAGAGTCTCGAGTGCGTGCGCGGTGAGCTCGGCACCGCGTTTTTTTCGGCTCATCACGGAATTCCGGGAATTCTGGTGGTCGGAGAGGATCGGATCGCCTCTGGCAAGTTTGCGCGTGATGAGTTTCCAGTTAATCCGTTTTGCGTTAATTCGTAAACAACCCGTTCAAAATGACGGATTGATACGAGAAACGGGAAAACGGATCACCGAAGAACGGGGAACGCACAACCCGCAAACAGATAACGCGCAGGCCCGGAAGGCGATACCCTGTCTTAATCCCTCCATCTCCAGCCCGCAATGTAGGCTTTCTACTCTTCCATTCCCGCCTGCCCGGGGAGGCGGTCGATCATCTCGTGAAGCTGGCGCTGGATGAGCTCGATCTCCTGCTTCGCGCCCTCCGCGTCGAGAAGACCGCGTCGCATGTTGATCGAGACGCGATTCAGATACTTGATCTTCATCAGAATCTCGTCGGTCGCCTTGCGAAGCGCGGTGTAGCGGCGCTTGTCGGCACGCGCGCGATGATAGCGGCGGGTGAAATCCTCGAGGGTCAGGCGACGGGCGAACTGGATCGCCTCATCCGCCGTGCGGCCGGGAATTGCTCCGTGATCGGGTATTCCGTGGCCGGTGACCGGGTCGCTGAAGTAGAGGCGGCCGATGTACTCGATGCCGTCGTATGCGATGCGGACGGAGACATCGCATGGCTTGCCATCCATCTCGATCGTCGATAGGTGCTGGTTTACGATTCCGTAGTCGGACATTTCTAGCTGCGGCTCACTTGGGATCGGTTTCGGCGAGGAACGCGTCCACCGCGGCGAACAACTCTGCCGGCCGCTCAACGTACGGCACGTGGCCGCAGTCGTCCAGCAGCACGAGCTGGGCCTTCATTGCCTTCGCGCCCTCGATGGAAGACGCCACCGAAATGGGATCGTCACGCCCATGAACGAAGATGGCTGGAGTGTGAATGCTGCCGAGGCGGGGGATGAGATCGTAATCGCCGAGGCTTTCCCATACGGATTGCTGTATCCGTGCCATTACGCGGAAAGGAGTGAGGTCGTGGGCGTTTTCGGGGTTGGCAAAATACCCGGCGACACTGAGCTCGAAGCTCCGCTGGCGCCAGGCATCGGGGTCGGTCTCGCGGAGCCCCGACTGCGCCAGCTCGTCCCGCATCCGCTGGACTACCGGCCCCTGCTGCCGCTTCGTGAACTCCGCCTCGAACTCCCTGTGATAGCGTTTGGCGAGCGGACCGGGGTCGATCAGGACCAGCCGCGAGGGCGCCGGCATGGACGCGTCATCGGCGGCCTCGAGTGAATAGAGAAGTGCGAGCAGCCCGCCCCAGGAGTAGCCGACTATGGACAGCGGATCGACGCCGAGCTCGCGGACGACTGCCGCGAGATCCTCGACATGCGTGCGCCAGCCGATCGGCTCACGATCATCGGATTGCGATCTGCCGCCTCCGCGCTGGTCGTAAAAGAGAACGTCATAGCGCTCCGCGAGGTGGAGCATCTGCGGAAGCAGATAATCGTGGTGAGCGCCGGGGCCGCCGTGGAGGACCACCAGCTGTTGAGCACCCGGCGGACCGTAGCGTGCCCAGTAAAGGCGATTGGTGGTAAAGCCCGATTTGCGGGGAGGAGGGATTTGTCGAGGCATCAAAGAATAGTAGTTGGCCGCGGTTCAGGATCGGACCCATCCAGTAGCGCGTTGTGAGTCTCCCGTTGATCCGTCGTCCGTTTTTCCGTGAAGACACGGATGAACGGGCCAACTGAAAAACTGGAGACTCACAACGCGCAAACTGGATGGGTCTTTGCGACACTTGCATCCGCGCCAGACTGGTACCAGCGTTCCCGCGTGCGAGCCCGCCTCATTCTTGGATCTCTGTTTTTCCTGATTTCCCTTGGACTTGGGTATCCAGGGCTGCACCGATACAATCCGCGCAACGTCGAAGGGCTGAAGGACACGCAGCGGTACGTCGAGATGGTGAACGGTACCGCGGCATGGACCGCCCAGCAGGAGCTTCGGGTCCTCGTCCCATTTCTCGCGCGTCCCATCTCCCGCGTGTCAGTCGGACATATCGGAGCATGGAATTCCGATTTCTTCGGGCTCCTCATCGTCAACAGTTTCTTTGTCGCATGGGCGGCAATTCTACTCCTGAGCATCGGCGAGCGAGTCACCGGCGATCGGCATGTCGCCACGATTGCGTCGCTGCTCTATTTGCTCACCTTCAACATCGCGAACGTTCAGCTCGCCGGACTCGTGGATTCGGTTGAAGCATGGGCGCTGCTGGCGGTGACGTGGGCGTTGTTCAACGAGCGGTGGGCCCTCATCCCCCTCATCGGGATCGCCGGCGCTCTCGGGAAGGAAACGACAGTACCACTGTTGCTCGCATTCTGCATCGCGTGGTCGTGGCGTCTTGGTTCGTCAAAGTCAGGCTCTCGATCCCTCTACTGGGCGACCGCGGCGCTACTCATCGCCCAGGCCGCGACCCTGATGCTTATCCGCGCGGGATTGACGGGCGAGTTCCTCCTCCCATGGCAGCTCGTTACAAGCTCGAGAATGTTTTCCGATCTCGGCGACGCACTTTCGAGGACTGTGTTCAGCCGCGAGGTCCTTTATTCCTTCGGGTGGCTGCTTCCACTCGGCTTGCTTCGGCTTCGTCGTCTTCCGAGCATCTGGATAGTCGCCTCCGCGGCGAGTCTTTTCGTGATGACCGTGCTGAGCATCTGGTGGGGAGTCGCCGGCAACGTCGCCCGCCCCGCGTTCAACGCGGTTGGGCCGATTCTCACGCTGTCAGTCGCAATCTTCCTGGACGACATCACGACACGCCGGACGGAAACGGCTCCCGCGTAGCGGCGGCGGCGCTACCTGGCGGTGAAGTCGGTAGAGCTGTCCACCACTCGGCACGTCTCGGCGAGGAGCGTCGCCGCGCGATCGAGATCGTCGAGCGAGACCATCTCGTTCGGCGAATGCATGTACCTGTTCGGTACTCCGACCACAGCGGTCGCTATGCCTTCGCGCGCGATGTGAATCGCGTCGGCATCGGTGCTGGTAGCACGCCCCGCGGCCTGGAGCGAATAGGGAATCCCGTTGGCCTCCGCCGCAGCGCGCAGAAGATTGAACACTACAGGCGAGATGATCGAGCCCCGCGTGAGAACCGGGCCGCCGCCGAGCTTCGCCTCGCCGACCTCTTTTTTCTCCATTTGCGGATGGTCGCTGGCGAAGGTCACGTCCACCACGATCGCCATCTGCGGATTGACGCAGCTCGCGCAGATGAGAGCGCCGCCGCCGCCCCAGGCGATCTCCTCCTGCGTCGTCGCCACGGCCACCACGTGCGCGGCGCCCGGCTTCTCGGAGTAGCGCCTCAGGGCTTCGAGAACGACGAAGGCGCCGATCCTGTCGTCAATCGACCGGGAAACGAGCCGCCCGTTGGGGAACTCCATCGTGTGCGAGTCGATCACGCCCGCGTCCCCGATCGACAACTGCTCCTCGGCCTCCTTCTTCGTATTCGCACCGATGTCCACCCAGAGGTCGGTGATCTTTGAGGCCTTGTCTCGGTCTTCCTGCTTGATCTGATGAATGGGCTTCTTGCCGACGACGCCGAACACGTCGCCGCCGCGGCCAAGGAACCGGATTCGCTGGGCGACCAGGACCTGCGCGTCCCATCCGCCGATCGGCGCGATGTACGCGTATCCCTCGTCGTCGATGTAGGTGACGATGACGCCAATCTCGTCGATGTGACCGGCGAGCATGATTGTCGGCGCACCATCGGTGTTCACGTCGGCAATGCTGTTTCCGGCAACGTCGGCGCGCACCTTCGCGAACTGCGACGCCTGCTCGCGCCAGACCTTCGCCGGAGCCGACTCGAATCCGGAAGGGCCGGGCGTATCGAGCAGCCGGTGGAGGAACTTCAGTGAGTCATCATTGAACATCGGTCCACCTCAGTGGCACTACAGTGAGAGGGCGGTCCGAATATAGCACCCGCCTCTACAACTCAGTAACGTACGCCCCATGAAATTTCACGTATCAGTCGTTGTGTTGCTGGTCGCGGCAGCGTCGCCGACACTCGCGCAGACCTTAGAAGCGAGGCTCGTGTCGGCGCCAATATCGGATATCCGATACGACGTCACCTTCGATTCGGCCACGGCTCTCGAGCGAAACATCGGTGTCGCAATGTCGTTCACGACTCGCGCTGCGGGAGACGTGCTGCTCTCACTCCCCGCCTGGACGCCAGGCGAATACGAGATCGATAACTTCGCGCGCTACGTCATGGACTTCGCCGCGACCGATGGATCGATCCCTGTCTCGTGGGACAAAACAGACCAGGACACGTGGCGTTTGCGCGTGACGCGGGCGGGGACGGTGCGGGTGTCGTTCAACTACCGCGCGATGACGCTCGACAATGCCAACGCATGGTCGAAGCCCGACTTCGCGTTCTTCAACGGCACGAATCTCTTTCTTTATCCCGAAGGGCAGGGCACCGACTTCACGGCGACAATCGTCGTTCACACCGCTCCATCGTGGCGGATCGCGACGGGTATGACACAGACCGGGCCGAACACCTTCACGGCGCCGAACTATCACGACCTGGTGGACATGCCCTTCTTCGTCGGCCGCTTCGACATTGACAGCGCGCAAGCCGGAGGCAAGGTGATGCGTTTCGCCAGCTACCCAGCCGGTTCGGTGCCGAATTCAGGACGCCGAATGGTGCTCGATCAGCTCGCGAAGATGGTCCCCCCCGAGGCCACGGTCTTTGGCGAGATGCCATGGGACAGCTATACGGTTCTTCAGGTTGCCGATTCGGAGTACACGCCGGGGAGCGCGAGCGGGCTCGAGCACCAGAACTCGCAGCTCGACATTCTCTCGTCGCTCGTCGTCAGCAATCCTGTGCTTGCTTCGCTCTATGCCCACGAGATCTTCCATGCCTGGAACGTGAAGCGCATGCGTCCCGCCGAAATGGTGCCCTATCGCTACGACCGTCCGCAGCCGACGGCCCTTCTCTGGATCGCCGAGGGAATCACCGACTATTACGCCGATCTCGCCGAGGTACGGAGCGGACTGACTACGCCCGAGCAGTTCTACGCGACAACCACCGGAAAAATCGAGGAGGTTGCTGATGCGCCCCCTGTCGCCCTCGAGGACGCATCACTGTCGGCGTGGGTCAAACCGGTTGATGGAACGGACGACAGCTATTATCCCAAGGGATCGCTCGCCGGCCTGCTGCTCGACATCATGATCCGCGACGCGAGCGACAATCGCCGCTCACTCGATACAGTGATGCGCGAGATGTACCAGGGCTCGTGGAAACGCGGCCGCGGATTCACGAATGAGGAATGGTGGCAAACCGTGTCGCGCGCGGCTGGCGGACGATCCTTGGCGGAATTCGAGAAGCGCTACGTGGACGGACGCGACCCATTCCCCTGGGACTCGGTCCTCCCACTCGGCGGGCTCCGTCTGCTGGTGGAGCGAACCGTTCTGCCGAATCTCGGAATATCGAGCTCCGCCGATGAGCAGGGGCGCCGCGTGGTCGCTCTCGATCCGGCGGGCGCTGGTACCGCCGCCGGTGTGAAGGTGGGCGACTACCTCGTTACGATCGGCGGACTCGACGTGAACGATCCAGCGTTCGGCACCAATTTCAGCGCGAAGTTCTCGGGCGTGCCGCCAGGCGGCTCGATCGCGCTCGTCATTCGTCGCGGCACTCAGCAGATGACGCTGAGCGCTCCCGCCAATTTCAGGACGAGCGAGCGGCGGCGCATCATCGCGGCAACCGATGCATCGGCCAAAGCGATCAGGGTGCGGGAGGGATTGTTGACCGGTACCAATCGACCTTAGCCTTGTCGCGCGGTGCCGGTCCTTTCCACGGTTCCTGCATCAGCGTTTCGATCTCGGAAATCTCGCGCGGGGCGCGTGAAATCCATTCGAGCCCGGCGTCCGTCATGATGTAGTCATCCTCGATGCGGACGCCGATGTTGCGATAGCGCTCGACGGCGGGACGGATGTTCCCGATCATCGCCAGATTCCGCGGTGTGCGCGGGATGATGTCGAGGAGGTTCCCGCGGACGTAGATGCCGGGCTCGATGGTGAACGCGCTGCCGGAAACGAGAGGACTCCCGGCGCCGCTGCTGCCGCCT
>JBGPLS010000015.1:0-30730 GCA_041486565.1 Gemmatimonadaceae bacterium | reverse complement strand
TCATCAGGTCCACGAACATCGTGTACGCCTCGTGCTTGTACTCGATGAGCGGGTCCTTCTGTCCCCACGACCGATAGTGGATCGCGTTCCGCAGCTGGTCCAGGTCGTAGAGGTGATCCTTCCACTTTTCGTCGAGAACGTGCAGCATGACGATCGCGAGCAGCAGGCCGGCGTCCGGTCCGAGACTCAACACCTTGTCCTCGAACGACGGCACCGTGAGCAGGTAGTGCATCAGGAGGTCCTGGCGCACGAGAGTGAAATCCCACTCCTCTACTGTGTCGTACTCCGCCAGCGCAGTCTCGACCCGGCGGGCGATTCCCTTCTCGATCATCTTTTCGGCTTCGCCCTTCAGCTCCTCACCGCCGTCGAGCGCGAACGACCGCAGCGAGTAGATCACCTCGCGCTGCTGGTTCATCACGTCGTCGTACTCGAGCAGCCGCTTGCGCGACTGGAAGTTCTGGAGCTCGACCCGCTTCTGGGCCTGCTCGATGGAGCGTGTGATCAGCGGATGCGTCAGCATCTCGCCCTCTTCCGCCCCCATGCGGTCCATCAGCTTCGCGATGCGGTCGCTGCCGAAGAGGCGCATCAGGTCGTCTTCGAGAGAGAGGAAGAATTGCGACGTCCCCGGATCTCCCTGCCGTCCCGAGCGGCCGCGCAACTGACGATCGATGCGCCGCGACTCGTGGCGCTCCGAGCCGATGATGTGCAGCCCGCCGATCTCCTCGACGTCGATCAGGTTTCCTTCCGGATCCTTGATCTGCGACGGCTGTGACACCGTCACGCCTTCGCCGAGCTTGATGTCGGTTCCGCGGCCGGCCATGTTCGTGGCGATCGTCACTGCGCTCGGCTGTCCGGCGCCCGCAACGATCTCCGCTTCACGCTGGTGGTACTTCGCGTTCAGCACGTTGTGCACGATCCCGGCGCGTTTGAACATTCGCGACAGCGTCTCCGACACGTCCACGCTCACCGTTCCGACGAGCACCGGATACCCGAGCTTGTGCAGCCGCTCGGTCTCTTCGAGCATCGCGTTGTATTTTTCGCGGCGCGTCTTGTAGACCAGATCCTGCCGGTCATCCCTGATCACCGGCGCATTGGTCGGAATCACCGACACGTCGAGCCCGTATATCTCGTGGAACTCGGTCTCCTCCGTCTCCGCCGTTCCAGTCATTCCCGAGAGCTTGCTGTACATGCGGAAGTAGTTCTGGATGGTGATCGTCGCGAGTGTCTGGGTCTCGCCCTTCACCTGGACTCCCTCCTTTGCCTCGACCGCCTGATGGAGTCCCTCCGACCAGCGGCGTCCGGGCATGGTCCGACCCGTGAACTCGTCCACGATCAGCACCTGCCCTTCCTGCACCACGTAGTTCACGTCCTTCTCGTACAGCGCGTGCGCCCGCAGAAGCTGGTGGACGATGTTGAGCTTCTCGCTCTTTGCGGCGTACTCGACGTTGATCGCCTGCCGCGTCGCCAGCTTCTCTTCCGGTGTCATGTCCGGATCGTGATCGATCCGGTGGACCTCCTGCGAGATGTCGGGCAGCATGAAGGCGTCATGATCGCTGGGCGACATGTAGTCCACGCCCTGATCCGTCAGGTGGACGCTATGTCCCTTCTCGTCGAGGACGTAGAGAAGACTCTCTTCCAGCTCCCTGAACTGCTGCTTCCCAGCGGGGAGCTTTCTGTCGGAGAGATGCTGGAGCTCCATCTTCTGGACGAGCTGCTTGACGCCCGTCTCCTGGAGAGCCTTCAGCAGCCGCTTGTTCTTCGGCGCGCCGAGCTGCGCCTGGTAGAACTTGAGCGCGGCCTCGTCAGTATCTTCCGCCTCGAGGGCGCGCTCGCCATCCGCGACGAGGACGTTGCTCAGGTCGCTCTGCCGCTTGACGAGCCGCGCGACGCCGGCGTTATGGACCGCATACTCGGCATCCGATTCGTTGCCCACCGGTCCCGAGATGATGAGGGGCGTCCGCGCCTCGTCGATCAGCACCGAGTCCACTTCGTCGACGATCGCGTAGACGTGGCCCCGCTGCACCCGCTGCTCGTTCGCCACCACCATGTTGTCGCGCAGGTAGTCGAAGCCGAACTCGTTGTTGGTGCCGTAGGTGATGTCGCACTCGTACGCCGCACGTCGCTCGAGCGTCCCCGGATCGGTGTCGTCCAGGCAGCCGACGGTCAGCCCGAGATACTTGTAGACGTGACCCATCCACTCCGAGTCGCGCCGCGCAAGGTACGAGTTGACCGTGATCAGATGCGCGCCTTTTCCGGGTAGCGCATTGAGGTAGAGCGGCAGCGTCGCGACCAGCGTCTTTCCTTCGCCCGTCGCCATCTCGGCGATCTTCCCGAGGTGCAGCTCGATGCCTCCCATGAGCTGAACGTCGTACGGGATCATGTTCCACTCCATCTCGCGACCGGTGACCATCACGGTCGTGCCGACGAGACGCCGGGCGGCCTCTCGCGCAGTCGCAAATGCTTCGGGGAGGAGCTCGTCGAGAATCTCCGCTGTCGCCTCGCGCAGCTCCGCCTCGACGCCGCCGCGGCCGTCGAGGCCACTCAGCTCGGTGTCGATCCGCTCGCGCTCGACGGAGTCCGCCGTCCCGTGCTTCTCGGCCTTGAGCTCGGCGATTCGGGCCTCGAGTCCGCGGGTCGCTTCGGCGATGCGCGCGCGGAATTTCTCCGTCTGTCCGCGGAGCTCTTCGTCCGAGACCGTCTGGAGCCGCTCGTACTCCTCGTTTATCGCATCGACGATCGGCTGGACACGCTTGCGCTCCCGCGCGTGCCTCGTGCCGAACACGCCCTGCAACATTCCCTTGAGCATCTCTTACCCCTCGATCAGCGCCGCGCCGTCACTCACTCCGGCCGCGCCGGTCTGTATAAATTCCCGGCGGAGATGTAGCGCTCCACCGATTCAGCCACGAATCCCCTGATCGGATTGCCATCGCGAATCCGCCGCCTGATCTCCGACGAGGAGACGTCCACCCGGCGGGTGTTGACCCGCGTCACTCCGGCGAGCGTGCCCCGGGTTGCCTCCTCGCCGTCGTCCCCCCGCGCCAGCACCGCCAGGCTCGCGAGCTCCCGTATTCGCTCCGGCGATTTCCATCTGCCGAAGGTCGCCAGCGCGTCCATCCCGACAATGAGGAAGAGCTCCGCCCCTGGCCATTCGGCCGCCAGAGCTTCGAGCGTATCAACGGTGTAAGATAACCCGCCCCGGACGATTTCGACCTCGCTCACCTCGAAGCGGGGGTCGTCTCCCACTGCCCGGCGGACCATCTCGAGTCGATCCGTTGGTGATGCGACGGCCGGTGAACCTGTCTTGAGCGGCTGGGCCGCCGCCGGTACGATGATGAGCCTGTCCAGCGAAAGAGCCTCGTACGCATCCACAGCGGCGAGAAAATGACCGACGTGGGGCGGGTCGAAGGTCCCGCCAAGGACGCCGAGTCGCAAAGCCTAGTGGGAGGCGACCGGCGCCGACGCGGCTCCGCACTCGCGCGCAACATCGCGGTCGGCGGGATAAGCCTTGTGCATCGCGTCGCACAGGTCGCGGGCGTCATCCTTGTAATTGATCGCAAGGTAGGCCTCGTGCAGCCGCATGTACGCATCCCGTGTCCTGGGCGCGGCCGGATGCAGCTTGATCACGTCCTTGTAGTAGATGATCGCCGAGTCGTATGCCTTTCGCTTCAGGTAATGCGTCCCCGTCTCGTAATCCTTTGTCGCAAACCACTCGTCGAGCTTCACAATCTGCTGACTGGCGCGCGACACCAGCGGTGAACTGGGATACAGCGCAAGGAACGTCTGGAACTGTGTCAGTGCGGATTCTCCGTACTGCGCGTCGAGAACCGGTTTTCGCCACATCGACTGATAGGCGAGCCCCGAATAGAAGAGACCGTCGTCGGCGAGTGTATCCTCGGGGAATTGCTCGTAAATGCGACTGTACGTCTTGCCCGCCAGCAGGCGGTCGCCATTCTTCTCCTGCGACTTTCCGAGAAAGAAAAGGGCGGCCGGCATCCGTGAATCCCTCGCCGGAAGCTCCGTCGTCAGCCGCTCGAAGGCCTTGGCGGCATTGTCGTAGTGCTTCGCGTTGTACTGGGCCAGAGCCGCTTTGTACAGCGTGTCCATGTCCGCATATGTCGCCGCGTTGAAAGCCGGCTTGCAGGCGCCCGCCAGCAGCGCCGCGACGATCAGAGTGCGCCTGAGTCTCATGCGTATTCTCCTACCCTCGGCGTCGCGGGTTGTTCGCGCGCCACGCGGCCAATCGAGTAGTAGCTGATTCCCAGCTCCCGCATCTTTTCCGGATCGTAGAGATTCCGGCCGTCCACGATCAGCGGCCGCCGCAGCGCCGCCTTGACCCGCGCGAAGTCCGGGTGCCGGTACTCGTTCCAGTCCGTGACCACAACAAGCGCGTCTGCATTCTCCAGCGCGTCATAGTTCGTCTCGGAGTACCGGATCCTTTGTCCGAGGCGGTGGCGCGCTTCCTTCATCGCCGCCGGGTCGTGACCGCAGACGGTTGCCCCGGCCGCCAGCAGGTCCTCGATCAGAGTCAGCGACGGCGCGTCGCGCATGTCGTCTGTCCGCGGCTTGAACGCCAGTCCCCAGACGGCGATGTGCATGCCGCTGAGATCGTCGCCAAGCGCCTCGCGAAGCTTCTCGCCGAGCCTCAGCTTCTGCTTTCCATTCACTTCATCGACGGCCGACAGCACCTGAAGCTCCATCCCCATTTCCGCGCCCGTTCGCACCAGTGCCTTCACGTCCTTGTGGAAGCACGACCCTCCGTAGCCCGGTCCCGGAAACAGAAACGAGTGACCGATTCTCGAGTCGCTTCCAATTCCCTTCCTGACCATGTCGACGTTGGCCCCGACGCGCTCGCAGAGATTCGCGATCTCGTTCATGAACGAGATGCGCGTCGCGAGCATGCCGTTGGCTGCGTACTTCGTCATCTCCGCCGAGGCGATGTCCATGAAGATGATCGGGTTCCCGGTGCGCACGAACGGCGCATAGATCTCCGCCATCATGTCGCGGGCGAAGTCGCTCGCGACTCCGAGGACAACCCTGTCGGGCTTCATGAAGTCGTCTACCGCCGCTCCTTCCTTGAGGAACTCGGGATTGCTGCACATGTGGAAGGGGAATCGCGCCGTCTTCTTGATCTCGGCGGCGACCTTGCCGGCTGTCCCCACAGGAACCGTGGACTTGGTGACGATCACCATCTCCCGCGCCATGTGCCTGCCGATCTCTCGCGCCACCGCAAGCACGTGCTGAAGATCTGCTGAGCCGTCCTCGTCGGGCGGAGTGCCGACGGCGACGAACAGCACGCTTGCCGACTCGATGGCGGCTCCGATGTCGGTGGTGAAGCGGAGCCTGCCGTCCAGCTGATTCCGCTCGACGAGATCCACCAGTCCCGGCTCGTAGATCGGAAGGACATTCCGCTTCAGACCTTCGATCTTCGACTCGACGACGTCGGCACAAACCACATCGTTACCGGTTTCCGCGAGGCAGGCGCCCACGACGAGGCCCACATATCCGGTTCCAATTACTGAAATGTTCATGAATTCACTTGGGGTTCACGCAATTGCCATGTCCGGCGCGGACTTCTCGGCTCCGCTCACACTGCTGCCGCCCACGAGACCGGCGGTGGCGTTTCTCGTATCCACCACCAACGCTGCCAGGTCCACCACGCGCTGGTAGTCCACTGCCGTGTGATCGGTGACGATGACGACGGCGTCGGCTCTCGCCAGCTCAGCGTCAGTGAGCGGGACACTGAACCGTTCGTGCCCGTCCTCGCGAAATGACGTGACATGCGGGTCGTGGTACACGACGTCGGCGCCGCGCTCCTCGAGCAGGCGGATGACATCGAGTGCGGGACTCTCACGCATGTCGTCGATGTCGCGCTTGTACGCGACGCCGAGCACCAGAATACGGCTCCCGTTCAGGGGCTTTCGCTTTTCGTTCAGCGCCTGGTCCACCCGCTGGACTACGAGCGCCGGCATCTCGCTGTTGATCTCGCTCGCCAGATCGATGAATCGCGTCTTGTAGTTCAGCGTCCGCATCTTCCACGCGAGATAATGTGGGTCCAGCGGAATGCAGTGACCGCCGATTCCGGGACCGGGCGTGAACTTCATGAAGCCGAATGGCTTCGTCGCCGCAGCCTCGATCACTTCCCAGACGTTCACTCCCAGTTTGTCGCAGACAATCTGCATCTCGTTGACGAGTCCGATGTTCACCGAGCGGAACGTATTCTCGAGCAGCTTCACAAGCTCCGCCGTCTCGGTGCTCGACACCGGCACGATCGTCTCGAGGCACGAAGCGTAGAGCGACGTCGCGACCTCAGTACATGCAGGGGTTATTCCACCGACGACTTTCGGCGTGTTCTTTGTGTTCCAGGCAGGATTGCCCGGGTCAACGCGCTCGGGACTGAAGGCGAGGAACACGTCCTCGCCAACAGTGAGTCCCGCCGCCTCGAGCTTGGGTTGCATCAGATCGCGCGTCGTCCCGGGGTAGGTCGTGCTTTCGAGCACGATCAGAAGCCCCGGGTGACAGTTGCGGGCGATGGCGTCCGCCGCCGCGATGACGTAGCTCATGTCGGGATCGCGCGTCTTTGCCAGAGGCGTCGGCACGGCGATCAGGATCGCGTCCGTCTCACGGAGGCGCGACTCTGCCGTCGTCGCCTCGAACTTTCCCGCGGCGACGAGTTCGGCGACGTCGGATGCCGGCACGTCCTTGATGTGCGACTCGCCACGCATCAGCCCGTTCACCACCCTCTCGGTCACGTCGTAGCCGATGACGTGGAAACCGGCCTTGGCGAACTCGAGCGCCAGCGGCAAACCCACGTAACCGAGCCCGACGACACCGATGCAGGCGTTCCGCTCGACGAGCTTCGCAAGCAGCCGCTCCTTCATCGTGTTCCCGCCACCCTTCGTATCAGTGCCCATAGAATTCCCTCACCGCCCCCACGACTTCGTCCAGCTGAGCTTCGGTGAGCTCGGGATAGACCGGAAGCGACAGGACCTCCTTCGCCGCCTTCTCGCTCTCGGGGCACGTGCCTTCGCGATATCCCAGATAGGCGAAACATGGCTGGAGGTGCAGCGGCAATGGATAATAGATCGAGTTGCCGATGCCCTTCGCCTTGAGGTGCGCCTGCAGATCGTCGCGTCGCTCGGCACGAAGCGTGTATTGATTGTAGATCGAGACATTCTGCGGATCGATCACCGGCGTCTTCACCTCGGCGAGTGTAGCGAATGCCGCGTCGTAGTACGCTGCGTTCCGCCGCCGCGCCGCGCTCCACTTCTCCAGATGGGGCAGCTTCGCGAGAAGGACCGCCGCCTGGATGGCGTCGAGCCGGCTGTTGAACCCCACCTCATCGTGAAAGTAGGTCTTGAGACCTCCGTGCACGCGCAGCCGGCGCAGCCTGGTTGCCAGCGATCCGTCCTGCGTGACGATCATTCCGCCGTCGCCGTAGCCCCCCAGGTTCTTCGACGGGAAGAAGCTGAACGTGCCGACAGTGGCTGTCTCGCCGGCGCGGATTTTCTTCCCGCCCATCTCGCGCGACGCGCCAATGGACTGCGCTGCGTCTTCGATCATCGGCAGGTCGGGAAGCGCAGCGGCAATGGCATCGAGCGGCGCGAGCTGTCCGAACAGGTCGACCGGCATGATCGCCTTCGTAGCCGGCGTCACCGCTGCCGCCATGGCCTGTGGCGAGATATTGAAGTTGTCCGGATCTATGTCGGCGAAAACGGGCCGCGCGCCGACGTTGTGAATCGTCCCCGCGGTCGCGAAGAACGTGAACGGCGTCGTCACCACCTCGTCGCCGCGCCCGATGTCGAGCGCCCTCAATGACAGCAGCAGGGCGTCGGTGCCGTTCGCGCAGCCGACGGCGAAGCGCGTCCCCGACAGCTCGGCGACGGCCTTTTCGAGCTGCTCGACGGGGGGCCCGAGTATGAACGCCTGATCGTCGACAACGCGCATCATCGCCGCCACGACGTCGTCGCGAATCGTCGCGTACTGGGCGCGGAGATCTAAAAGAGGAACAGCCATATTCAATAACTAATCCGCAGTTCGCAGTTTTCGTTCATAGCCTTGAAAGATGCCCGGTTCAGCGTCGTAAAGGGAGCGGGACGTCGCATCCGGTCTTCGCCGATTCGTAGATCCCGAGGATGAGCTCCAGCGACTTGCGGCCCGCCCGTCCGTCGGTATCCGGCTTGGCCTCCCCGCGAAGCACCGCCAGGACGTTCCGGTAATAGCCCTCGTGGCCGAAGCCGTAAACGTTCGGTGGGTCGCTGTCGAGGGTGCGGATCAGCTCGTCGTCGGGATCGTTGTCGGCGAATTCCCAGTGCTCCACCTTGTTCACCGCGGTCCCGCCGATCTTCACCGTGCCCCTCTCCCCGAGGATCGTCAGCGAGCCCTCCATGTTCCTGGGATAGGTCAGCATCGTCACCTCGATCACGCCTAGCGTGCCCGACCTGAAGCGGAGAATGGCCACCCCCGAGTCCTCGGTCTCGATGCGCCGGGCGAGAGTCGCCGTCTTTGCCATCACGCTCTCCACCGGCCCGACGATCCATTGGATGAGATCGACGTAGTGCGACGCCTGGTTCATGAACGCGCCGCCGTCGAACTCCCATGTCCCCCGCCACGGCGCCTGGTCGTAGTACTCCTGCGGGCGCGTCCACCTGACAGTGCAGTTCGCCATGTAGAGCCGTCCGAAGCGGCCGCAGTCCACTGCCCGCTTGAGGATCTGAATGGGCGCGTTGAGCCGGTTCTGCTTCACCACGAAGAGATTGACCTCGGCCTCGTCGCATGCCCGCACGAGCACGTCCGCGCCCTCGAGCGAGATCGCCATCGGCTTTTCGGTGACGACGTGGCGGCCCGCCCTGGCGGCGAGCACTCCCTGCGACGGATGGTATCCCGACGGCGTGGCAATCGTGATGACGTCACAGTC
The DNA here is from genome assembly GCA_041486565.1 of Gemmatimonadaceae bacterium. Lineage (GTDB taxonomy): Bacteria > Gemmatimonadota > Gemmatimonadetes > Gemmatimonadales > Gemmatimonadaceae > UBA4720. Next base: position 21,816 of record JBGPLS010000015.1, on the reverse strand, counting down.
CACCTCCGAGAGCATCTTCTCGTACCCGGTGAACCAGGGAATTCCCAGCGGCTCCGCGATTGAGCGCGCGCGCTCCTCGATCACATCACAGGTTGCGACAAGCTCGAGGCCATCTATGCGCTGAATGGCTTCGACGTGATTTCTGCTAATGCGACCGCAGCCGGCAAGCGCAACGCGGAAGATCTTCGCCGAGTCGCTCATCAGGGGGCCAGCCGCTCGATTGAGTTGCCATGGGACCGATAGCTCTCGCCGCAGGCCTTGCAGCTCCCCTCCCCACTGTCGGGAAGACGCACGCCACACTTGCACATCCATCCGATGCGGCGGCCGGGGACACCAACCACCAGTCCGTAAGCCGGAACGTCCTTCGTCACAACGCTTCCGGCGCCGATGAACGAGTACTCGCCCAGCGTCGTTCCGCAAACGATCGTCGCGTTCGCGCCGATCGTCGAGCCGCGCCGCACGAGCGTGGGCTGATACTCATTGCGCCGCGAAATGTGGCTCCGCGGATTCACGACGTTCGTGAAGACCATCGACGGTCCGCAGAAGACGTCGTCCTCCAGCTCGACCCCTTCGTAGATGGAGACGTTGTTCTGGATCTTCACGTTGTTGCCGATCCGGACGCCGTTCATCACCACAACGTTCTGGCCGAGAGAGCAGCGCTCTCCGATCGTCGCGCCGCCGAGGACATGGCAGAAGTGCCAGATGCGCGTGCCCGCTCCTATCGTCGCGCCGTCGTCCACATACGCCGATTCATGCACGAACTGGTCGGTCACGCCGGTACCACCGTATCGAGCGTGGCGTGCCACTCCTGCAGCGACCGCACCGAAGGTGCCCTCGATCTCATTGACAGGATCGCGTCACAGGCCGCGCTCGCCGCCGACAGGGTCGTCGTGTACGCCACGCCATGGGCAATCGCCGCCTGACGAAGCGTATAGTCGTCCTGCTGCGCGTGCTTGCCGAAGGGAGTGTTGATCAGCAGCTGGACTTCTCCGTTCAGTATGAGGTCGATTCCATGCGGCCGTCCTTCGTGCACCTTGAAAACCTTTTCGACCGGAATGCCGCGCCCCCGAAGATGCCGCGCCGTGCCCTGGGTAGCGAGCAGCCGGAAGCCCATCTCGTGGAAGCGTCGCGCAATCGGCGTCACCGCGTTCTTGTCGAAATCGTTCACCGTCAGCAAGATCGTCCCCTCATCGGGCAGTTGATTGTCCGCGGCGAGCTGAGCTTTGGCAAAGGCGCTGCCGAATGACGTGGATATTCCCATCACCTCGCCCGTCGAGCGCATCTCCGGTCCAAGTATCGGATCGAACTCGCGGAACTTGGTGAATGGAAAGACTGCCTCCTTGACCGCCACGTAACCGGGAATGATCTCCTCGGTGAACCCCACTTCCTCGAGAGTCTCGCCCAGCGTCACGCGCGCGGCGATCGCGGCCAGCGACACGCCGATTGCCTTCGACACGAAGGGGACCGTTCTGCTCCCTCTTGGATTGACCTCGAGCACGTACACCACGCCGTTCTTGATCGCGAACTGGACGTTGATCAGCCCGACGACGCCGAGCGCTTTCGCGAACGCGACGGTGTGGGCCCGCATCACATCGAGATCCGCCTCGCCGATGAGATAGGGCGGCAGCACGCACGCCGAATCGCCGGAGTGAATTCCGGCGTCCTCGATGTGCTGCATGATGCCGCCGATCACCACCCTCTCGCCGTCGGCGATCGCATCCACATCCGCTTCGAACGCATCCTCGAGGAAACTGTCGATGAGCACTGGGCGGTCCTCCGACACACGCGCGGCGCGCTCGAAATAGTCCGTCAGCGATGCCCGGTCGTAGACGATCTCCATCGCCCGCCCGCCGAGGACGTACGAGGGACGGACGAGCACGGGGTAGCCGATTCTTTCGGCCACGGCGAGAGCTTCGGCGACGCTGGTCGCTGTCCCGTTCTCGGGCTGCCTGACGCCAAGCTGGCGCGCGATTGCATCGAATCGACGCCTGTCCTCGGCGATGTCGATCGCGTCGGGCGACGTGCCAAGGATCCTGACTCCCGCCGCTTCGAGGCCGCGCGTCAGCTTGAGTGGCGTCTGTCCGCCCAGCTGAACGATCACGCCCACCGGCTTCTCGCGGTCCACGATCTCGATGACGTCCTCGAGAGTCAGCGGCTCGAAGAAGAGCTTGTCCGAGATGTCGAAGTCGGTCGAGACGGTCTCGGGATTCGAGTTGATCATGATCGTCTCGTATCCTGCCTCGCGCAGAGCGAGTGCCGCGCGGACGCAGCAGTAGTCGAACTCCACTCCCTGCCCGATGCGATTCGGTCCGCTCCCGAGAATGACAACGGAGTCCCTGCCCGTTCTTGGCGCTTCGTCCTCCTCGTCATAGCTGCTGTAGAGATACGGCGTCGCCGAAGGAAATTCGCCGGCGCATGTATCGACCATCTTGTATGCGGGCCTTACGCCGAGGTCCCACCGCCACGCGCGAACTGCGTTCTCTGTCGACTTCCGAAGCGAAGCGAGCTGTGTGTCGGAGAAGCCCATCCGCTTCATCTCGCGGACGTCTTCGGCGCCGGGCTCATCCAGCGCTGAATACGCCGCCTCGGCCTCGACCAGCTCCTGCATCTGCGCCAGGAACCAGGGGTCTATCCGCGTCAGCTCGGAAAGCTCATCGACGCCGAGTCCAGCCTCGAGCCCACGCTTGATCTGGAAGATCCGCTCGGGAGTCGGCTGCCTGAGCGCACCCCGCAGCGACTCCAGCGTCTCATCGCTCAGGCGGTCATCGGCGAGGCGCGGCGCGGTCGCCCAGCCGGGCCGCCCGATCTCGAGGGCGCGAAGTCCCTTCTGAAGCGCTTCCTTGAACGTCCGTCCGATGGCCATCGACTCGCCGACGGCTTTCATCTGTGTCGTGAGCTGCGGATTCACCGCCGTGAACTTCTCGAAAGCGAAGCGGGGACATTTCACGACGACGTAATCAAGCACCGGCTCGAACGACGCCGGAGTGGTCTTCGTGATGTCGTTCGGGATCTCGTCGAGACGATAGCCCACCGCGAGCTTGGTCCCGATGCGGGCGATCGGAAAGCCGGTGGCCTTCGATGCAAGCGCCGACGAGCGCGATACACGGGGATTCATCTCGATCACGAGCATCTCGCCATTCTCGGGATTGACCGCGAACTGGATGTTGCACCCTCCGGCCTCGACTCCGATCTCGCGGATGACGGCGACCGCTGCGTCGCGCATCTTCTGGTACTCGCGGTCAGTGAGGGTCATCGCCGGCGCGACGGTGATTGAATCGCCGGTATGAACGCCCATCGGATCGATGTTCTCGATCGAGCAGACGATGACAACGTTGTCGGCGCAGTCGCGCATGACTTCGAGCTCGAACTCCTTCCATCCGATGACGCTCTGCTCGATCAGCACCTGACCGACCGGAGAGAGCTCGATCCCGCGCCGGACGATGCCCTCGTATTCGTCGCGGTTGTAGGCGATTCCACCGCCCGTGCCGCCGAGGGTGAACGCCGGCCTGATGATCGCCGGAAAGCCGACGAGATCCACCAGTGCGAGCGCTTCGTCGAATGTCGTCGCGATTCCACCAACCGGCACCGCGAGCCCTATCCGTGCCATCGCTTCGGAGAACTGCCCGCGATCTTCGGCCATCCTGATGGCGCGCGAATCGGCGCCGATGAGCTGCACGCCGTGCTTCGCGAGAACGCCGGATTCGTAAAGCTCCATCGCCACGTTGAGCGCCGTCTGCCCGCCCATGGTCGGCAGCAGCGCATCGGGCTTCTCCTTCTCGATCACCAGCTCGACGAACTCCGCGGTCACCGGCTCGATATAGGTGCGATCGGCGAACTCGGGGTCGGTCATGATCGTCGCCGGGTTGGAATTGACGAGGATCACCTCGTACCCCTCTTCCTTGAGAGCCTTGGCCGCCTGGGTGCCCGAGTAATCGAACTCCGCTCCCTGGCCGATGACGATCGGGCCGGAGCCGATGAGGAGAATGCGGTGGAGGTCGTCGCGGCGTGGCATCAGTATGTCTGGAACCTGCAACAGAAAACCGCAGCCGGTGAGACAGTGAGACAGTGAGGAAAAGCGCGGGACAGATCACGTCGTCGCTCAAACAACCTCGTCAGGGATGGGTTTTCTTTTCTGGTGGGAACGGCAAGCGCAATGGCGGATCGGGACTCGGCGACGCGCGTGCTGTTCCCCCAAAATCCTGTAGTTCTCACTGTCTCACCGCCTCACCGGCTGCAGTTGCAGTTGGCCGTTGCGCGCACAAAAAAAGGGAGCACGCCATGCGCTCCCTCGTCCCGTCGGAAAGTCTCACGGAGGAGCTAGGCGACTGAGACGCCGCGCGGGGCACGCTGAATCTTTCCGGCGTGCAGACAGCGCGTGCACACCCTGATCTTGGTGATCTTTCCGTCCACGACCACCCGCGCGACCTGAAGGTTCGGCTTCCAGACGCGGCGCGTTCTGTTGTTGGCGTGCGATACGTTGTTGCCGTGGGAAACACCCTTGTGACAGACGTAGCAGCGGTTTCTTGCGATTACCATTTAATCCACCAGCTCGATGCGGGCCATTTCGGCGCCGTCGCCCTTGCGATGCCCGGTCTTCAGGATCCGCGTGTAGCCGCCGGCGCGCGAAGCGAACTTCGGCCCGACCACGCTGAACAATTTATCGTTGACCGCGCGCTGATGCACATGACGGCCGGTCAGCCGCCGGTCGTGCAACGTGCCCGAGCGCGCCTTGGTAATCAGCTTCTCGACGAATGGCCGAAGCTCCTTTGCCCTCGCCTCGGTCGTCTCGATCGCGCCGCGCTCGATCAGCGCGGTGGCGAGGCTGCGCATCAGCGCGAGCTTCTGCTCGGCGGTGCGCTTCAGTGAACGGCCTACCTTGCGGTGACGCATCTGTCTATTACTCCTCGTCCTCGTCGGCTGCTACCGTCGCGACGTTGCGATTTGGCGGAGTGCCGCGGTCGGTGAAGCGAACGCCTTCCGCCGAATCCTCGTACTTCATTCCAAAGTTGAGATCATGCTTCTCCAGCAGATCGGCGATCTCGTTGAGAGATTTCTTGCCGAAGTTCTTCACCTGCAGGATCTGGCTCTCGGTCATCTTCACCAGGTCGCCGAGCGTCCGGATGTTGGAGTTCTTGAGCGAGTTGACCGACCGCACCGAAAGCTCGAAATCGTCGATCGGCGTGCGGAGTAGGTCAGCCATCCGCTGGCCGTCGCCGGCGGCGACGTCGCCACCGGGAACAAGCGGCGCCGATGCGTGCGAGCCGAAGCTGGCGAAGTACTGGAAGTGCGTCTGCGCCAGCGCCGCAGCGTAGCTCACCGCCTCCTCGGGCGAGATCGTGCCGTTCGTCTCGACGTTGAGCGTCAGCCGGTCGTAGTCCGTGCGCTGGCCGACTCGCGTCTCGGCAACCGAGAAGTTCGCCCGGCGAACGGGATTGTAGATCGAGTCGATTCTAACGACGTCCACGGGAAGCGCGCGGTCGATGGTGTGCTGGTCGGCCTCGACGTAGCCACGTCCTTTGTTGACGTAGAGCTCGACGTTGATGTCGCGATCGTCCTGCATCGTGAAGAGATGATGCGACGGATCGAGAACGGTCACGCCAGCTGCGGCCTGGATGTCGCTGGCGGTCACCACCCCCGACTCTCCCCTGGTGATGCGGAGAATGACGTCCTCGACTCCCTCGTCGAGAACGAGCGTCAGCAGCTTCAGGTTGCCGATGATCTGGTGGACGTCTTCCACCACTCCCGGGATCGTCTGATGCTCGTGGAGCACGCCGTCGATACGAATGCCCCAGACGGCCGAGCCTCTAAGCGACGACAGCAGCATTCGCCGCATCGCATTGCCCAGCGTATGGCCGAATCCCCGCTCGAGCGGCTGAAGACGGAACTCGGCTGCATTTTGATTGTCCTCGCGCTTCGTCATCTCGACGAGCTGCGGGCGAACCAGTCCTCTAAGATCTATTGCCTGTGCCATTACTTGCGTTTCCTCACGTCTCACCCCGCCCCTAACGCGCGGTGAGCCCGTACGGGAGTTAGGGTCCCGAATAAGCATCACTTGAAATGCTGACTTTGGTGTCAACTGCACTGCGGACTGCGGACTAATTGCGGATTCCGGACTAACTGCGGACTGCGGACTGCGGACTAACAACGGGCACCGGGTACCGGGTACCGGGTACCGGGTACCGGGTACCGGGTACCGGGTACCGGGTACCGGGTACCGGTTACTTCGAGTAAAGCTCGACTACCAGCTGCTCCTGCGCCGCGATCGGAATGTTCGCACGGCTCGGACGCTCCAGCATCCGCCCGCTGAACGTGTTGCGGTCCACCGCGATCCACGACAGCGGAGCGCCACGCGTGGACTGGTCCATCGCGACCATCACCGACACCTGCTCGCGTGATTTCATCCGGAGGCGAATCTCCTCGCCCGGCGAAACGAGGTAGCTCGGGATGTCGACCGGCTTCTGCGCGATCTCGACGTGCCGGTGGCGAATGAGCTGGCGCGCGGCCTTGCGGCTGGACGCGAAACCCATGCGATACACGACGTTGTCGAGACGGCTCTCGAGTGCGGCGAGAAGGTTGTGACCGGTGATGCCGGGCAGTGTCGCGACGCGCTCGAATGTGTTGCGGAACTGCTTCTCGCTGACGCCGTAGATGCGCTTGATCTTCTGCTTCTCACGGAGCTGCTTCGAGTACTCCGACATCTTGCGGCGGCGGGCGGTGCTCGCTCCGTGCTGTCCGGGAGGAGTCGGCCGGCGCTCGACCGGGCACTTCTCGGTGAAGCACTTCGTTCCCTTGAGGAACAGCTTCGTTCCCTCTCGGCGGCACTGGCGGCAGCTTGGTCCTGTATAGCGCATCGGTCAGACCCTCCGGCGCTTCGGCGGACGGCAGCCGTTGTGCGGAATCGGCGTCACGTCACGAATCGACTTGACCTGCAGACCGGCGGCGACGAGGGCCTGGATGGCCGACTCGCGACCCGATCCCGGACCCTGAACACGAACGTGCACGCGGCGAACGCCGAGCGTGACTGCCTCGCGGCCAGCCTGCTCGCCGGCGACGGTCGCGGCGAAGGGAGTGGACTTCTTCGAGCCCTTGAACCCCGCCTTCCCCGACGAGCCCCACGAGATCGTGTTCCCGTGAGCGTCGGTGATTGTGATCGTCGTGTTGTTGAACGTCGCGCTGACGTGGGCGATGCCCTCGGCCTCGATGATGCGCTTTGTCTTCTTTCCCGTTGCCATGAGTTACTTCGTTACCTTTTTCTTTCCCGCGATCGCGCGGCGCGGCCCCTTCTTCGTGCGGGCGTTCGTATGTGTGCGCTGGCCGCGAACGGGAAGTCCCCGGCGGTGGCGGTTACCGCGGTAGGATCCGATGTCCATCAATCGCTTGATGTTCATCGCGACCTCGGTGCGGAGGGCGCCCTCGACCCGGACGTCCTTCTCGATCGCCTGCCGGAGGCGGTTGGTGTCGGCGTCGTTCAAGTCCCGGACACGCTGTTCGGGATTGACCCCTGCGTCTTCGAGGATCTTGCGCGCTGTCGCGCGCCCGATGCCGTAGATATATGTCAGCCCGATCTCGAGCTTCTTCTCGCGTGGCAGATCCACGCCGGCGATACGTGCCATTTATCAGCCCTGTCGCTGCTTGTGCTTGGGATTGCGCTTGCAGATGATGCGGACCACGCCCCGGCGCTTGATCACCTTGCAGTGCTCACAGATCGGCTTGACGCTGCTGCGTACTTTCACAAAAGCTCCTATGGACGTGCGAACATTGCGGCGGCGGGCGCGGGAATGTGAATCTGAATCAGCCTTGAAGAATACGGGATCAGGACGACGAAATCAAGGCGAGGAGGGTGTCATTGAACCGCCGGTGGGGATGGCGGCGGGTTAGGCCGTGAGTCTGGATTTGATGTCAGCCATCACCTGGCGCGGATTGCCTGCCGCGCTCACGACGCGCCCCAGCACGACGTAATCCGCGCCGGCGGCCGCAGCCGCTTCCGGCGTCACTACCCGGGATTGGTCGTCAGCAGCGTCGCCCGGCAACCGGATACCGGGCACGAGAAGCTCGAGCGATCTTCCAAATCGCTCGCGCACTCTTCGAGCTTCCCGTCCGCTGCAAACGATTCCGCGCGCCCCCGCCCCACGGGCGAGATCGGCCAGGCGCATCACGACTCCATCCACCGATTCGTTGCCGGGGCCAAAAGCTTCTTCGAGCTCGGTCCCGTTGAGCGATGTAAGAACCGTCACCGCCAGCACCCCGCATTCGCCGCCTGCGGCAGTCACCGCGGCCTCAAGCATCGCCCGGCCGCCGGACGCGTGGACAGTCGTCAGTCTCACACCCATTGCACCAATCCGCCGCATCGCGCCCGCTACAGTGTTTGGAATGTCATGAAGCTTGAGATCGAGAAAGACGTCGTAGCCCTCGTGTCGAAGCGCCTCGACTACGCCCGGTCCGGACGCAGTGAATAGCTCACTCCCCACCTTATAGAACCGGCAACTGTCGCCCAGGCGCGAGACAAGCTCGAGAGCGCTCCTCGCATCAGGGTAGTCGAGCGCGACGATCGGCACCACGGTCCGCCGAGGTTCGGTACTCGTGTCAGTGCTCGTGTCGGTGCTAACGTCAGCCGGGACGTCAGCACCCTCAGCCTCGCCGTTGCCTGAACCTGTGCCCGCGTTCACGCTGGCCATTCGAGCTTACCGATGATCTCCTCGATCGAGCTGATGTGGTGCGACCGGCACCACGATGCGAGCTCCCTGAGCACCCGCTCCGGAGCCCGCGGATCTTTCATCGCCGCGGTGCCCATCCCCACCAGTGTCGCGCCGGCGAGCATGTACTGGACGACGTCGGTGCCGTGGCTGACCCCACCGACACCGATGATGGGCGCATCGACCGCGCGGGACACCTTCCACACGGCGAGCATGCCCACCGGCAGCAGTCCGACTCCGCTCACTCCACCGCTGCCGAAGCCGAGCGCGGGCCGGCGTGTCTCGACATCGATGACGAGGCCGGGAAGAGTGTTCACCAGCGTCAGCGCATCGGCGCCCGCGTCTACCGCCACGCGCGCGCTCGCTGCAATGTCGGCGAGCGTCGGAGACAGCTTGACCGTGAGCGGCCACTTTGTCTCAGCGCGCGCCAGGCCAACGAGGCGCCCGAGCGTCCCGGCATCGGCGCCGAATTCCATTCCACCTGCCTCAACGTTCGGGCAACTCACGTTGAGCTCGAACGCGGACACACCTTCCGCGCCGTCGAGCTCGGCGACGACCGTCGCGAAATCCTCGACCGTGTCGCCGACGACATTCACGATGACGCGCGCATGGTGCAGCTTTGCCGCCAGCCAGGGAAGCTCCTGATCGCGAACGGTCTCGACACCTGGATTGGCGAGCCCTACCGCGTTTATCATCCCGCCCTCGAAGTCGGCCACCCGCGGAGCGGGGGCGCCCTGCCGTGGAGAAGGGCTCACGGCTTTCGTGACGATGCCGCCCAGGGCGTCGAGGTTCATTACGCCGGCAATCTCTCTCCCGTACGCCGCGGTGCCCGACGCGAGCAGCAGCGGATTCTGGAATTCGAGAGACGCGAAGGATACCGCCAGCGGCGTGCCCGCGGTCGTCACTTCGTTCCTCCACCGACCCGCGCTTCGTAATGACTGATGTAGTCGATCACCGCCCGTGCGATGCTGGCCGCGATCTCCCGCTGATTGCTGTAATCGCTCAGATACTCCGCCTCGTCGGGGTTCGTCCCGAAACCGATCTCCACCAGCACCGCCGGCATGTACGACCCTCTCAGCACCGCGAAGTTCGCCTGCTGGACGCCGCGGCTCGGTCCCGGATGGAACGTCCTCATTCCCTGCTGGATCGTCTCGGCGAGATCGCTCGACTCGCGCAGGTGCTCGTTCTGCGCCATGTCGTTGATGATGAAGCTCAGCGGATCGCCCTTCGGCGCGTAAGCGCCGGTCTCGAAGCGCACCGCCTCGTTTTCCATTCGCTCGACGCGTAGAGCGTCCTCGCTCTTCGCCTCGGCGAGAAAGTAGGTCTCGAAGCCTCGCTCGCGCGCCGCGGCCGAGTTCCGCGAGCCAGTCGCGTTCACGTGTATCGAGACGAACAGATCACCCTTGTTGCGATTCGCAATACGGCCACGGTCGGAGAGCGCGATCAGCGTGTCCGTGGTTCGTGTCATCAGCACGTCCACTCCATCGTCACGAAGCTCCTGCGCGAGCAGCTTCGCGACGGCGAGGGTGATGTACTTCTCCACCAGCCGCGGACCGCCGCCTATCGGCCCCGTCATTCCCGGATCCGGACCTCCGTGCCCCGCGTCAACGACCACGAGGTGCCGCTGGGCGCGTCTCGTGCCGCGGACCCGCGCTGCAGCGCCGCTGCCGGGTGACGCAGCAGCGGCACCTGCATTCTGCTGCGGCGGCTCGGAGGTGTCGACCCCGCGCCGCGCGTACGTGTTGAAGATCCGCATCTCGCGTGCGCCGGCGTCGTAAAAGAAGCCGCTCGCGTAACGCGGGATGAGCGACGCTACCAGCTCGAAGGGGAGCAGGAAGGTGTTCCCGCTGCGGAGCGCGGGAAGCGAGAGCGGCACGAGAAACGAATCGGCGCGCGCAAAAGGCACACCCTCCAGGAGCTCGATCCTGGTGCTGCCGAGCGAAACGCGGTAGTGCGCGTTCGGAGCGTTTGACACCGTACCGCCGAGAGCGAGGGCGAGGAGGTCGGCGCGGATGTATGAGCCCCGGGTCGTGCCGATCACCGGCACGACCTTGATCGCATCCCCCTGGCGCACGACGAGATTCGGCGGCGCGACGACTGCCGATTGCAGAAAGAGCAGGAGAGAGGCGATCATCTCACTCTCACCGCGCGCTGCATGTCCCGCTCGTCGTCGCGTTTCTTTTCGTCGGCGCGTTTGTCGTACAGCTTCTTCCCGCGTCCGAGGGCAATCGCGACCTTCACCTTGCCCCGCTTGAAGTACAGCTCGAGCGGCACCAGCGTGAGTCCCTGCCGCTCGACAGCCCCGATCAGCTTTCTGATCTCGCGCCGATGCAGCAGGAGCTTGCGCGTCCTCGTCGGCTCGTGATTGAAGTAGCTCGCCTGCTCGTAGGGGGAGATGTGCAGGTTGAGGAGGTGAACCTCCCCTTCCTTCACGATGCCGTAGGCATCGGAGATGTTGGCTTTCCCATTGCGGAGCGACTTGACCTCACTGCCGGTCAACACGATTCCAGCCTCCCAGGTGTCAAGGATCTGATAGTCGTGTCTCGCGCGTCTGTTCCGCGCGATGGATTCCTTCTCTCGCTTCTCTTCTTTCTCGGCCATCATGCTCTCGAATGCAACTTAGGGTCGTGGAACACGGGGAGAAAGGGCGGATCGCGTTGACTTCACCGTGGGCCATCTCTAAGTTGAAAAAACTGTCGGCCGAAGTGGTGGAACTGGTAGACGCGCTGGCTTCAGGAGCCAGTGGGCGCAAGCTCGTGGGGGTTCGAGTCCCCCCTTCGGCACTCGCTGAATAGACGACGGGATTGGGAACCGAATAACAACGGCGCGTGAGCATCTGCTGGCGCGCCGTTTTCTGCTATTCCGCCGTTCGCGAGAGTGCCGCGGCGCTAGACGTGCTCGAGAATCGGGAGACCGACCCGCTCGCGCACCGCCGGCTCGTCGTGCAGCAGATCGGCGAGGCAGACCCCTTCGAGCACGTCGTCGATCTTTGTCTGCAAGAGCACCCATACCGGCCGGATGCTGCAACTGTGCGATGCGGCACACCGATCCTCTTCAACGGGGTGGCTGAGGCAGTGGAGATCGAACGTCTCGAGCTCCGAGGCATGAATCACTGCCCGAATCGAAATCTGCTCCGGCGGTCTGGAGAGCATGTATCCACCATGAGCGCCTCTCGTGCTTGTGATCACTCCCGCCCTGCGGAGCCGAAGCAGGATCTGCTCGACGTAGTCCGCCGGCAAACGCTCGAGGGCGGCGATCTCCCTGCCTGTCACGGGGCCCTTTTCAGCGCGTCGCGCGAGGTGGAGCGCGCAGATGACGCCGTACTCGGCCCAGGTGGTAATCCGCATGAATTGACGATAGAGGGAAAACGCCGAATCTACAAGTGCGTTATCCCGCCGAGGCTCCGCCATGTGCGCCACCCGGCACACCGATTTCGGTCATCTTGCGGAGATCGAGCACTTCGTCGATCTGGTCTTCCGGCAGAACCTTCTCACGCTTCACGAGGTCGCGGATAAGGACGTTCTCCTTCACCGACTGCTTGCTCAGCTCCGCGGCGCGGGCGTAGCCGATCTGAGGCGCCAGCGCCGTCGCCAGAGCTGCTGACCGCTCGACCCAGTACGCACACTGCTCGCGGTTGGCTTCGATTCCACGAACGCACCTCGTCTCGAAAACCTGCGCCGCCGTCGTGAGAATCCGCATCGAAAGAAGAACGTTGTAGGCGATCACGGGCATCATCACGTTCAGCTCGAGCTGCCCATGCTCCGCCGCTACGCTGACGCATGCGTCGTTGCCCACGACCTGGAAGCAAACCTGGTTCACCATCTCGGGAATCGAAGGATTCACCTTGCCCGGCATAATGGACGAGCCGGGCTGGACGGCCGGCAGGCGTATCTCATCGAAGCCGGTCCGCGGTCCGCTGGCGAGAATTCTGAGGTCGCTGGCGATCTTGCTCAGGTCCAGCGCCAGAACCTTGAGCTGCGAGCTGAACGCCGCCACGTCGCCCATGCTCTGCATCAGCTGGACGCGATCGGTTCCCTCCCGCAGCTCGACCTTCGTCATCTCCTCGAGGAAGCGCACCATCAGCGCCGGATAAGCCGGCTCGACATTCACCCCCGTCCCGACGGCGCTGCCACCGATACCCAGCTCCCGCAGATAGTTCGCGGCCTGAGCGACTCTCCCGACACCCCGGCGGATGCTGCCGGAGTAAGCGGAGAACTCCTGCCCGAGCCTGATCGGCATCGCGTCCTGGAGATGCGTGCGGCCTGACTTGATGACGTCGTCGAACTCGCGCCCCTTGTCTTCGAATGCGTCAGCGAGTCCCTCGAAAGCATCGACGAGCTTCGGAAGTTCGGTGACGCACGCCAGACGGATCGCCGTCGGAATGACGTCGTTCGTGGACTGCGCCATGTTCACGTGGTCGTTCGGGTGCACGGGCTTGTAGTCGCCCCGTCTGCCGCCGAGGATCTCGTTCGCTCGATTGGCCAGCACTTCGTTGACGTTCATGTTGTGCGAGGTGCCGGCACCAGCCTGGTATACATCCACCACGAACTGGTCGCGATGCGCTCCGGCTAGAACTTCATCGGCGGCCGCCAGGATCGCGTCAGCGATTCCCGGCTCGAGCCTGCCGGTCACCTTGTGGGTGAGTGCGGCCGCGCGCTTGATGCGGACCGTCGCGTCGACGAAAGCCGGGAGCGGCCTTATGCCGCTGATTGGAAAGTTCTGCACGGCTCTCAGCGTCTGCACCCCGTAAAGCGCCGCGGCGGGGACGGCGAGCTCGCCAAGCGGATCTTTCTCCATGCGTGTCTTGTCGGTCATTAACGGACCCTCCGTATCATTTCGAGGGGGCGTGGACGATGCGTGCAGTACCGTTGAGGAATGGATTCGAGATTCGCTCCTCGCCGATGGTGGAGCTGTCGCCGTGGCCCGGATGGATGACGGTCTCCGGCGGGAGCGCGGTGATGCGGGCGAGCGACGCCTCGAGCTGCGCCGGATTGGAAAATGGCAGGTCGGTGCGCCCCACCGAGCCGGCGAAAAGGCAGTCCCCAACCAGCGCATGCCCGGCGCCATGTATGACTACGTGACCAGGCGAATGCCCGGGGACGTGCATCACATCGAGCAACAGCCGGCCGAGCTCGAGCTTCTGCCCCTCGGCGAACTCGCGGTCGGGCGGCGGCGGCTCTTCGTATGGGACCCCATATAATTGTGCCTGGCGACCGCCGACCCGGTACAGCGGCTCGTCGAGGGGGTGGAGATAGACCGGGATGTCCCAACGCCGCTTGAGGGCGGCAATGCCGCCGATGTGGTCCACGTGCGCATGGGTGATCCAGATCGCCTCAACAGCGCCGCCGGCCCGCTCTGCTTCCGCGATCACCCGCTCCCCGTCACTTCCGGGGTCGACCACTGCGGTGGCACCGGTCGCCGGGTCGGTGACGATGTAGCAGTTCTCCTGGAACTGGCCGACGACGAGCTGAGTGACTCTCACGCGGTGTATCCCCCGGAGCCGATGATCGCGGGCTCGGGCGACCCGCTGCGAAGGGCGGTCAGGTATTTCTCGACAGCGATCGCCGCCGTGGTCGCGTCGCCGGCGGCGGTGGTCACCTGCCGCGTCAGCTGAGCGCGGACGTCGCCGGCAGCGAAGAGGCCACGGATGGAGGTCTCCATGTTCATGTCGGTGCGGAGGTATCCCATCTCGTCGTGATCCACGTGTCCGGCGATGATGCCCGTGTTCGGCCTGAAGCCGATGAAGACGAAGACGCCGGTCACCGCGAGCGAAGACGCCTCGTGGCTGTTCACATCCCGGAGCCCGATGCTGTTCACGAGGCCATGCGCGTCGGCGTCGATCTGCTCGACCACCTTGTTCCAGATCACCTCGATCTTTGGATTGTCGAACAACCGCGTCTGGAGAATCTTCGACGCACGGAGCTCCTCGCGGCGATGTATCAGGTAGACCCTGTCGCCGTAACGCGTGAGAAAATCGGCCTCTTCCACGGCCGCGTCGCCGCCTCCCACGACTGCGATCGTGTGACCGCGAAAGAAAGCCCCGTCGCAGATCGCGCAGTAGCTCACGCCCTTGCCCGCGTACTCGAGCTCTCCCGGGACACCGAGCTTGATCGGGGTTCCGCCGGCGGTGACGATCGCGGCAGGGGCGCGGTACGTCGCGCCGCTCTCCGTGGTGGCCAGGAAATTCCCATCGGCCAGCTTTTCGATGGTCAGCACTGTCTCCTGGACGAACTCGGCACCGAACTTCTTGGCATGGCTCTCGAACTTCTGCGCCAGGTCCCAGCCCTCGATGTGCTCGAAGCCGGGGTAATCCTCGATGATCTCCGTATTGAGGAGCTCGCCGCCCGATATGCCCCGCTCGAGCACGACCGTGCGCAGCATCGACCGGCCGGCATACATCGCCGCCGTCATGCCTGCCGGGCCGGCGCCGACGATTATCACATCGTACTCGTGACTTTCAGCCAAGATCGGAATCGCGGTAAGAGTTCATGATGGGCTGCACCTAATCGTAACGCCCGGCACAACCCCTTCCCTGTAAGTTACCGCGAGAGGTCACTGGACGTGCAGAACGGTCAGCGCGCCGTGGCGGTGGGACACCGCGAAGCTGACGTAATGCGTCCCGTCAGCGGCACGGTCATTTTCTGATGTGCCTGCCGCCATCCACTATCAGCGTCTCACCAGTCACGTAGTCGGATCGCAGCAGGTACAGCATTGCGCTCACCACATCTTCCGGATCGCCGAGGCGGCCGAGGGGCGTCGTCGAGATGAGACGATCGGCGGCGTCCCTGTTCCAGTCGCGCGGCAGGAGGACCGCGCCCGGTGCGATGGCGTTGACCCGAACCGCCGGCGCCAGTGCCCGTGCGAGGGCCGACGTCATCTTTACTACCGCCGCCTTGCTGATCGAGTGTGGGACATAGGCCGGCCAGCTCTCGAACGCGGCGAGGTCGGCGATGTTGACGATCGCGCCGCCTTCGGCCTGCATCAGCGGAGCCACGGCCTGCGAAATCAGGAACGGCGCCCTCAGATTGAGCGCGAAAATCGAATCCCATGCTTCCGCCGTGACCTCGCCAATCGGTGTGCGCTGCATCACCGCGGCTGAGTTCACGACGACACAGAGAGATCCCAGCTGTTTCGAGATCTCGCGGACCAGAGCGGCGGGAGCATCGGCAGTGGCGAGATTCGCGTGGAACAGCGCAGCCTTTCCGCCGGCTGCCTCGATCGCCGCGGCTGTCCCCTTTGCGCCGTCCACCGAGCTGTTGTAGTGCACGGCGACGTGCATCCGCTCGTGTCCGAGCGCGACCGCGAGTGCGCGGCCCACGCGCTGGCCGGCGCCGGTTACGAGAGCAACGCGGCCTGCGAGCTTCACGATTGCACCGCCGGTGCCGCCGGTTGCGCGCGAGAGGCGACGAGCGCGTCCTGTTTCTCCAGCCAGGCATACGGGATCATCATCCCTCCGATCATCCGCGGCCCTTCGGCCAAGCCATGCCAATCAGATCCGCCGCTCGGGACGAGTCCGAAGAAATCGGTGAGCGCCGCAAGCCGGTTGACGTCTTCCAGCATGTGACCCGGGTGCCGCACTTCCACGCCGTCCATTCCCATCTCGACAAGCGGCTCGAGCCGCGCCCGGCGGCCTTCGCCTCCGGGGTGCGCCCATATCGCCAGCGCTCCCGCTTCGTGCGCGATCGCAATCGCCTCACGCACTTCGAGCCTCGGCTTCGGGACGAAAGCCGGGCGGCCCGCGCCAAGGTAGCGATCGAACGCCTCGCGGAAATCGCGAGCGGAGCCGGCGCGGATCATCGCCCGCGCGATGTGAGGGCGACCGACCGCCGCGTCGCCCGCTTCCTCCATCACCATCTCGACCGTGACGTCCATGCCGAGGCCGCGCAGTCGCTCGACTATCAGAGTGGCGCGGGAGTACCGGTCTCCACGGAAGCTCTCGAGGCGGGACTCCAGCAGGCCAAGGCGTGTGACGTGAAGCGCCAGCAAGTGTATCTCGTGGTCTCCGTCATGGGCGCTGAGCTCTACGCCAGGCACTACGCGAACGCCAAGCGACTGCCCGGTCAGCGTCGCGAGTGGAATGCCGGCCAGCGTGTCGTGGTCGGTGAGCGCCATCGCCGCGACCCCCGCCGCGTGCGCGGCGGCGACGACCTGGTCCGGCGGCAGCGTGCCGTCGGATGCCGTCGAGTGGGTGTGAAGGTCCACGAAGCCCGACAGCCCCGCGGCCGCGCCGCCGTCAGTCACCGCGCGTAGCCGGCCTCGGGCGAAGTGAAGCTCGGTTGTGACTGCTCGAACAGCTCGCGCAGACGGTCATCGGTCAGCTCGCGGAACGATTGCTCGCGTGATCTGGAGCCCTGCGGCGAATAGCGTGTGACGCGCGTCTCTTTCCTGCCATCGCCCTCGCGGATGAAGATCAGGCTGAACTCGTCGTGCTCGTACGAGGTTATGTACCCCGACGGGAAGACACTCCAGGTGGCTCCGTCAATCGTGATCTTGCGAGCGGGCATTCAGCCGATCTCCGTTTCCTGGTAGATGCGCGCCGGATCGAGGATCCTACCGGGCGCGGCAGCGTGCGCGTTACACTGCGCTTTCGGGATATTCCTCGATGGTCTTTTTGACGAACGCGAGGAACTGATCGGCCACCGCACCGTCCACGACGCGGTGATCGAACGAAATGGAGAAGTAGGCGCAGGTACGAATGGCGATCGTGTCCTCGCCGTACTCTCCCGGCATGACCTTGGCGCGCTTCTCGATCGCTCCGACCCCGAGGATCGCTACCTGAGGCTGGCTGATGATCGGCGTTCCCATGAGCGAGCCGAACACGCCCGGATTGGTGATCGTGAAGGTTCCCTCCTGGACCTCTTCGGGCGAGAGCCGCTTTGCCCGCGCCCGCGAGGCAAGGTCGTTCAATGCGCGCGTGATTCCGGCGAGAGAGAGATCTTCGGCCCGCTTGATCACGGGGACGATCAGCCCCCATTCGAGTGCCACGGCGACGCCGATGTTGATCGGCTTCCGGTAGATGACGTTCTTTCCGGCGACCGACGAGTTCATGATCGGGAAAGCCTTGAGCCCCTGAACGACGCTGGAGATGATGAAAGGCATGTAGGTCAGCTTCTGACCGGTGGCCGCCTCGAATTCGGCGCGCTTGCGGGCGCGAATCCGGGCGACCCGCGTGAGATCCATCTCCATGAACGACGTCACGTGCGCCGACGTGCGGCGCGAAGCGATCATGTGATCGCTGATCAGCGCGCGCATCTTGGACATGGGCTCGACGGTGTCTCCCGGCCACGCTTCGGGGAGCGGGAAATGATCGCCGCCTTCAGGTCCTCCCGGCGCGTGCATCGACCCCGAGCGGGCGCTCGCCGGGATGCCCTCGCTGATAAATCCCATGAGGTCCTTCTTCGTGACGCGTCCGGCGACGCCGCTGCCATGGAGCGCGCTGATATCGACGCCGTGTTCCGCGGCCATCTTGCGAACGAGAGGCGAGGACTTTGTGCGGATGCGTTCCTCGAACGAAGTACCGTTGTGCCCGGGCGCTGAAACGGTGGCTGGCGCGGCGGACGGGTGGGAACGCGCCGGCGATGGAGCGGTAAATTCTGTTTTCGGGGGGGGCCCCCCGCTCGCGGCCGCACGTGGCGCGCTCCCCGACGCGACGGGAGCCGGGGCACCGGCTGATGCGCTCACGCCCGCGCCCTTCTCCGTCTCGAGCCGCGCAACCACCGTCTGTATCGCGACCGTCTGACCCTCCTGAACCAGGATCTCGGCGATCACTCCGGCCGCTGCAGCCGGGATCTCGGCGTCTACCTTGTCCGTCGATATCTCGAAGATCGGCTCGTCCCGCTTCACCTCGTCGCCGACCTTCTTCAGCCACTTCGACAGTGTGCCTTCGGCGATCGACTCGCCCATCTGTGGCATGATGATGTCTACAAGAGCCACCGCTATCTCCTCAATCTGAATTTCGTGCGGCAGCGTCGCCGCTCCTCAGCCGGACCAGCGCCAGAACAGGCAACGTGACTGCACCAATCAACATACCAACCCCGGCATACACCTGCCAATCGCACGCCGGTATTTCCGGCGGAGGCGCACAGTTGCGCACGCTCCCGACGAACTTTGCAACGAACACGCCAATCATGCCGCCGCTGAAGAAGCCCGCAACCAATGTCAGGCAGCCCACACAGCCGTAGCGGGCCGCGTTGGATTCCCGCGGCGGCAAATCGGCCATCAGTACGACGCTAGCCGGCGGATTGCGGTCACGATGTCCGACGTTTGCGGCAGCACGTAGTCTTCGAGCGGCGGCGAATACGGCAACGGTGTGTCCGCCGCCGTCACCCGGAGCACGGGCGCATCCAGCCACTCGAACGCGAGCTCGTTGATGCGCGACGTTATCTCGCCAGCAACCCCGCCGGTTCGCGTATCCTCGTGGACGATCAGAACGCGGTTCGTCTTCTTCACGGTCAGGGCGATCGCTTCGTCGTCCATCGGAGCGAGCGAGCGCAGGTCCACCACCTCCACCGAAAGGCCGTCCTCACGCTCGACCTGCTCGGCCGCATCGAGGGACTTCCAGACTGTCGCCGCGTAGGTGACGATCGAGACGTCCCTTCCCTCGCGCGCAATTCTCGCCTTCCCGATGGGAGTGAGATGGTCGCCGGCGGGCATTTCCTCCTTGATCCGCCGGTAGAGATACTTGTGCTCGAAGAAGAGAACGCAGTCTTCGTCGCGAACCGCCGACTTGAGAAGTCCCTTCGCGTCAGCAGCAGTCGCCGGACAGACGATCTTGAGCCCCGGTGTGTGCAGGAACGCAGCTTCGGGATTCTGCGAATGGAACGGACCGCCTCGTACGTAGCCGCCGCTCGGTCCCCTGACCACCATCGGACAGGGCAGCATCGCGCGATACCGCGCCGTCGCGACATAGTTGGTAAGCATGTCGTAGCCGTTCGAGATGAAGTCGATGAACTGCATCTCGCATATCGGCCGCATTCCCATGTGGGCCGCACCGGCAGCGGCGCCGATTATTCCCGCCTCGGAAATCGGTGTGTCGATGACCCGCGACTCTCCGAATCTGGCCTGGAGTCCGTCGGTGACCTTGAACGCGCCGCCGTAGGCACCGATGTCCTCGCCAAGACAAAAGACATTCGGGTCGCGCTCCATCTCCTCGAACAGCGCCTCGCGGATGGCCTCGAGGTACGTGATCTCAGACATCGTGAGTCCCCCAGCTCGAGGGACGTTCGTGGGTCTCGACGGCAGACCGGACCCCTTCACGGAACCAGAGGGGCCTCTGCTCCGGCGGATCGGCGTAGACCCCGACCAGTGCATCGGCAGGCTCAGGCATCGGTGCCGCGTCGGCCTCGTCGGTCGCCACGTCTACCTCGACGGCGACGCGGGCGTCGATCGCGGAGAGCTCCTCCGCCGAAACTCCTTCGGTGCCGGTCAGCACCTTGGCGAATCGGTCGAGTGGATCATTCTCCGTCGCCCAGCGCTCTATCTCGCCTGCCGGCACGTACGACTGGTTGTCGTGCTCCGCGTGACCCTTGCGGCGATAGGTGATGAGCTCGACGAGCGTGACGCCGCCGCCGGCGCGCGCGCGGTCAACGGCGCGCTTCGTCACCTCGTACGTCGCCAGCACATCGTTTCCGTCGGCCTGCTCGGCGGCGACGCCGTACCCGATTGCCTTGTCCTTCATCTCCTTTGCCGCTGTCTGCTTCGAGACAGGAGTCGAGTACGCATAGCCGTTGTTCTCCACGACAACTACCAGCGGACAGCGCTGGACCGCGGCGAAGTTGATTCCCTCGTGGAACGCTCCTGTCGACGTTGCTCCGTCGCCAACATAGACGAGCCCGACGCGATCCTCGCTCCGCATCTTGAACGACAGGGTGACGCCGGCCATCACCGGCACCATGTCGCCCAGGTGGGAGATCTGTCCGATGAAGCCGCGCACGAGGTCGCCAAAGTGGATGTTCAGCTCGCGGCCGCGTGTCGGCGAATCGCCCTTCGCCATGTACTGCCTGATGATCTCGGCTGGCCTTGCCCCCTGAACGAGCATCGAGCCCAGGTTGCGAATGAGGGGCGCGAGAATGTCGCCCTTGCTGCGGTCGAGCGCGTAGGCGCTTCCGACTGCGTCGGCTTCCTGTCCGAGCGAGCGGAACAGCCCTCCGACGACCTTCGTCTGCCGATAGAGATTCACGAGCCGCTCCTCGAGCGTGCGCGTGAGCCTCATGTAATAGTAGAGCTCGAGCTTTCGCTCCCGCGTCAGGCCCACGGCCTAGTACGCCGCTTCCAGCCTGTGCGACGGATCAGCGACGCGATGCAGCTTCACGAAGAACCGCTTTGCGTTTCTGTCGAGACGACTCTCGCCAATCTGATCGGTCTGAATCTGGACGAAGGTGTAGTGACCTCCCTCCATCTTCACCGAGAGCTGCAGCGTTCCCAGCAGTCCGGAGAATGTTCGCGATCGCGCAGTGTGGGCCGTCCGCTCGAGTGGAAGCGTCGGGAAGAACTCGTCCGCGACGCGGAGGACTTCGCCGGGCGTCAACTGCGTCCTGAAAAAATGGCGCATGGCCCTAGCTACCCGGCCCGGTTGCGATGTTGACTGACTGGATCCAGTCGACGCGCTCCAGCCTGGCGGTCGAGTCGCGCCTGAACTGCAGGGCGATCGCCCAGTCGCCGGTGGTCGGGTAGCGCAGGCGGGCATAGTAGGTGCCTACCTCCTTTCCCTTTTGAAGACCGTCGCGCGTATTCGCGCCATCCTTGCTCGTCGCAAAGAGGCGTCCCTCGCCCGTCTCGATCGGCTCGCCCGTCTTCTTGTCCTGGACGACGATCTTGTACTTTGCGTCCTCGATCGTGCGCGGGGGGGTGGGATCCACGGTTATCCTGAACACAAAGCTGTCGGACCACTGGCGGTTCTCGAGCGCGCGCTGCGTTGTGCACGCCACGAGTCCGGCTCCAGTCACTGCCGCCGCGAGAGCCAGTCTCACGCGCAGTCGGAATCGCATCAGGCGTAGTACTCCAACCCGAGGTGCGTTATCTGATCCTCACCCATCAGGTAGCGAAGCGTGTTCTTGAGCTTCGTCTGCTGAATGAAGAGATCGTGCTCCGGCTGCAGCCCGGGCGCCGCCATGGGGCTCTTGTA